>JBJHBD010000202.1:0-2574 GCA_050485305.1 Gemmatimonadota bacterium | reverse complement strand
AGCTGGAGGAGGGGTGGAGGTGATGGGGTATCCCGCCATCCTCAAGACTCGCCGGTGGGGGTACGACGGAAAGGGGCAGCAGGTGCTCCGGGAGAGAGCGGATGTGGCGGGAGCCTTCGAAGCGATGGGTTCGCGCCCCCTGATCCTGGAGGGGTTGGTGGACTTCCGGCGGGAGCTGTCCATTGTGGCGGTTCGGAGCGCGGGTGGGGAGCGGGCCTTCTATCCCCTCGTGGAGAACGAGCACCGGGATGGGATTCTCCGGGTGACCCGAGCCCCGGCGCCGGGAGTGACACCGGAGCTCCAGGCCCAAGCCGAGGAGATGGCTGGGACGCTTCTCGACCACCTGGACTACGTGGGGGTGGTGGCCGTTGAACTCTTCGACACGGTGGACGGGCTTCTGGCCAACGAGATGGCTCCGCGGGTGCACAACTCGGGGCACTGGACCCAGGACGGAGGGGCGACGAGTCAGTTCGAGAACCACCTTCGGGCGATCCTGGGACTCCCGCTGGGTTCGGTGGAGCCCCGTGGACCCTCCGGGATGGTGAACCTCATCGGGGAGCTGCCCCCGGTGGACCACCTTCTCGCCATCCCGGGGGTGCACCTGCACCTCTACGGGAAGGAGCCGCGCACCGGTCGGAAGCTGGGGCACGTCAATGTGGTGGGACGAACCGAGGAGGAGCGCGACGCCCTCCTGGATCGGGTGAGGGCGCTGGTAGGGTAGGGAGCTACGGAGTGCAGGAAGCCGACCGACGGATCAGGCGGCGCACTCCTCGCAGCGACCATACATGACGAACTCGTGGCTTTCCAACTCGAACCCGTCGGGAGTGAGGCGAGAGAGTTCGCCCGGACACCCATCCACCTCGAAGACCCGGTCGCACTTCCGGCAGTGGAAGTGGTGGTGGTGATCCTTCCCGGCCACCTCGTACCTGGGAGGTTCCCCGGGGAGCTCCACCGGGACGAGCCACCCGTCTTCCTGGAGGCTCTTCAGATTCCGGTAGACGGTGGCGATCCCAAGCCCTCGGGCGTACTTCCGAGCCGCTTCCAGGATCTCACCCGGACCGAGCGGATGACCCGCCTCGGTGAAGGCGCGTCGGATGGCTCGTCTCTGTCGGGTTTCCCGCTGCTGAACTTTCTGCATTCGGGGATCGGGTGCCGGAACGGTTTGTACCATTTATCAGGAAAGGGTAACGGCCTTTCCCGGGGGATTCAACCTTGAAGAGTCCGTTTTCCCGTCCGCTTCGGCCATCTCGCAGGCGTGGCAGTGTCCCTCCGTGGCGAGACAGCGGAGACGCGTGTTCCGGAGGAGGGCGCCGGCAACGAAGAGTGCTCCGGTGACCGATCCTACCTCCTCGGGAAGGGGGCTCAGGAGTTCGCCGAGAGAGGACCCCCAGAGAAGGATCCCCGGGGCGGCGATGAGCCAGGGGCCCCAGCGGCGGTGTACCCGGGTTCCCGACCCGAGCACCATGGCGGCAAAGATCACGGTGAGGAGGAAGAGTCCCCACTCCACGGTCTCGGAGAAGAGAGCGACCGGCAGGACGGCCACGAGGAGAGGCCCGGCGAGGCAGTGAACCGCGCAGGCAAGGGGGGCCAGGGTGGCCCATCCCCAGGGGTGGCGAGCGGTGGGGGCGGTCATGAGATTCGTGGGGGCATGAGAGGGGGGCGAGTTATTGATAAACAATAATCATTAATTGGGCCGAACTCGTCAACGGGGAGGCGTGGGAGGTACAGCGGCTTCCTCCGACACGCCCTCCGTGCTACCTTTACCACAAAGAAAGCTGGTCCCCCTATGGGGACCGATGGAGCCGTGGGCCCAGCCATCCCTTCCCACGAGGGGGGTCGGGTCCTCGGTCTTTTTTTCAATTTTGCAGGAAGAAGAGCCATGCTGGACGAAATCAAGGAGCGGCTGGAGACCGAGATCGAGAAGCTCACCCGTGAACTGAACGTAGAGCTGCCGGACCGGATTTCGAAGGCGGTGGAGCTCGGAGATCTGAGGGAGAACTCCGAGTACAAATCGGCTCTGGAGCGACAGGATTTTGTCCGCGCACGGATCGGGCACCTCACCCAACGGATGGTGGAGCTGTCCAAGATCGATGTGAAGACCATGCCCGAGGACCGGGTCGGATTCGGTTCCCAGGTCATTATCGAGGAGTTGGAGCTGGGCGAGGAGTTCACCTTCACCCTCGTGGCCGGCGACTTCATGGATCTGGAGGCGGGTCACGTTTCCATGGCCTCCCCCATCGGGGTCGGGCTCATGGGGGCTGCGGAGGGAGACGAGGTGACCATTCAACTCCCCCGGGGGGAGCGTCGCTACCGGCTGAAGAAGCTCACTACTCTCCCGCAGCAGCTCGGCGGAGGAGAGTGAGGAGGGTATTTCGGGAAAAAGGGTGAAGGATCGCACGGTTCGACCTATATTCCGTGGGTGAGTCACCCCTTCACTTCGGGTGACCCCGCACCTGACCACGCGCCTCCCCTTCTCACCGGCTCACATGGCGACGATCCTCCTCATCGATGACGACGCGGCCGTTCTGGGAACCATGCGCCGCGTGCTGGAGCGGGCGGGGCACACCGTCCTTT
>JBJHBD010000201.1:0-2639 GCA_050485305.1 Gemmatimonadota bacterium | reverse complement strand
GTGCCGGCCGGCGAGGGTTGGGGGGATTGGACGCCTTCGAGGATCCGAGCGCGGCGCTCCAGATCGGGGCAGGGCTCATGGTCCTCCTGGCGGGATACGCCCTCGGTCACCTCTTCCAGATCTTCGGGAGCCCCTTCGCCCCCTTCCGGATCATGGCCAACGCCATCGGCTTCGTCCTCTCCTTTTCCGCAATCGCGGTGGGGTTGGGAGCGGTGGTCCTCTCCCGGGCGGGGCAGGATCCGGCCTTCGCCGGGGATGGGTGGGAGGAACACGCCCCCACCCGCGGGTGGAGCACCCGATGGGGGAGTGGCTTTTCCGATACTACCCCCTGGACACCGGCATCCGACGGCGATGAGGCCCCCTCCCCCGCCGGGGAGGAAGGGGAGCCGAAGCGGGCGCCCGAGGCCGGAGAGAACCCATGACGCGCCTCCTCTTCTATGCCCTCCTCTGCGGGATCGTCCTCACTCCTTCCCCGGCATGGGGGCAGGAATGGGCCGATTTTCAGACCGCCCGCTCGGTGCAGGGGGAATCGGCCATGCGGGTGGAGGTGAAATACGGAGCCGGGAAGCTCACCCTTCTCCCTACCGAGGGTGCACACCTCTACCGGGTACGGATGCGGTACGACGAGTCGACATTCGAGCCGGTTCATACCTATTCTCCCGGGCGCCTCGAGGTGGGGGTGACCGGAACCGGCAGCACCCGCTCCACCAACCTCGGACGAGGGGGGAATCAGTCGGAACTCGACCTCTTCCTGACCCGGGAACTCCCCCTGGACCTGTCGGTGAACTTCGGGGCCGGACGGGCGGAGATGGACCTCGGCGGACTTCGCCTCACCGGGTTTTCCCTCGCCACCGGTGCCGCGACCGCTCAGTTGCGGATCTCGGAACCGAACCGGGAAACCATGGCCGACGCCCACATCCAGGTGGGAGCCGCATCTTTCCAGGGAGAGGAGCTGGGCAATCTGCGTGCTCGATCCCTCCGGGTGGAGGCGGGAGCCGGAGATGTCACGCTGGACATGGGAAGGGTCCTTCTCCCGACGAGCCGGGTCGAGGTGAGTATGGGGGTGGGGAGCCTGACCATCCGGGTCCCCGAGGAGGTGGGGGTTCAGATGGAGCGGAGCTCCTTCCTCGCCTCGGTGAGTGCTCCCGGATTTGTCCGGAGGGGGAACCAGTTCACCTCCCCGAACTGGGATCAGGCCACCACCCGGATCACGGTGAAGGTGGAAGCCTTCCTGGGAAGCGTGTCCGTGGTGCAGGGATCCAGGTGAATCCTTCACCCATCTCCATTCGTAGTGATGAACGGAAGGGCTTGTTAGATTGGGATCAACCGGTTCGCCTCGGGCGGGCCTGCTTCAGCTTCGGAGGGCACCATGCTCGGCACACTTCTCACCTTCTTCGCCATTGGCCTCGTCACCCTGGTGGTGCTCGGAGTGGTCCTCTCCATCGTGGGGACCGTCTTCAGCCTCGCCTTCGGCCTGGCCTCCTTCATCCTCTTCAAGGTCGCCCCGGTGCTCCTGGTGGGGTGGGTCGTCCTGAAGATCCTGAACCGGAAGAAGCCCGCCGGAGAACTCTCCCCCGCGGATCGGGAGTGGCTGGAGAGCGGGAAGTAGCCTCACCGGCAGATCGCGGCACTCCCCTTAGACCGATGCCGGCTCCCCTTCACCGGTGAGGGGCCGGAAAACCCGCACCGGCGTACCAACCCTCGCGCCCAGAACCTCGGCCGCCGAACTGTCTCTCGCGGCCACCTCCACCCTCCCGTCGGAGTTCACGAGAGCCACCGCCTCCCGTGGCTTCACAACCCCGTAGGTGGCTCCGGCAGGGACCCGCCTTCCGGCGATCTCCACCTCCACGCCCTCCATGAGCGTCGCTGCGGGAAGATTGGTGATGAGGTTTCCGAACCGATCGAGGGAGACTACCTCCCCCACCACCCCTTCCCCGTCCTCGTGGAAAGTCGGTTCAGCGAGGATGACCGGATCCGGGATCGGAGGTCCCAACCGCGAGAGATGCACCCCACGGGCCAGGTGCGCGGCCACGGGAGCAAAGACGTCCCTTCCGTGGAAGGTTGAACTCACCTCGTTTGCCTGGTACTCCGCCGCCTCCAGGGTAACGGCCCTCCACGACCTGGCGTCCCGGAAGACGTGGGAGAGGACGCCATTGTCGGGAGCCACCAGGAAGCGTCGATCCGCCTCCACCGCGATGGCCCTCCGCTCGGTCCCGACACCGGGATCCACCACCACCAGGTGGACGGTGCCGCCGGGATACCGGGACCAGTAGCGTCCCACGGTCCGGGCCGCCGTTGCCGTGTCTCCCTGGGCCAGATCGTGGGAAACGTCGTCCACGATCACCCCCGGGAAGGTGGCGGCGAGGACCCCCTTCATGGCCCCGACGTAGCCGTCCCGGGTGCCAAAATCCGTCAGGAGCGTGACGCGAGCCATGATTCAGGCCGTCGCCGTCCGGGGGCGCCACGCCGTGGAGTCCTCCAGATCGTCCAGGAGGGGGCCGGGGTCATCGAATTCCTGAAGGGTTCGGTCACCGAACTCTTCGAGAGACACCCCATGCGCCCGAAACTCCTCCAGCGTTTCGGGAAAGTCCCTGGCGATGACATGGAGGGGGCTCGTGAAGAGGTCATCCCTCGAGGGC
>JBJHBD010000200.1:0-2641 GCA_050485305.1 Gemmatimonadota bacterium | reverse complement strand
GGGCATCGCTGTCCGCCCGGAAGCGGAGGCGGGGCGGATCGTCGTCCGAGGGCTCGGAGATCAGCCACACGTTGGAGGTGCACCCCTTCACCCGGTGCTCCTCCACCTTCAGCTCCTCGGGCAGGGGATCGAGCTTCCCGCCAAGCTGGATCAGGTACCGGTAGCGGTCCTGCCAGTTCTGCATGAGCTGGAACCCCCGCTCGATGCGCTCGAGGGAGACGTCGATCATGGTGCGGTCCTCATGGGGTGGCTTCTGGCAGGTGGCACGATGGGTTCCGTGGCTGGGTGGCGGGAAGGGGAGTCCCGCGACCCGCCGCCCTCTGAAAGGAAGGTGGAGGGAGGGGGGTGGGGGTGTCTACACTCTCTGCCATTGGCGGGATGTCGGACGCCCCCCCTACCTTCGAAGCATGAACGGAACTTTTGCATCCTTCCCTCCGGAACGGCCTACCCTGGCGGGATCCACCGGGGAGTGCCCCTTTTGCCGGATCGTGACCCAGGCCGCGTCGGTGGTGTCCGAGCACGCCATCGCCTTTCCCGACGCCTTCCCCGTGACCCAAGGTCACACCCTGGTGGTCCCCAGGGTCCATGTCGAAAGCGTCTTTGACCTCCCGCAGGCGGTACAGACCGACCTCTGGCTCCTTGTGGCTCGCGTGCGAAGTCAACTTGCGAGGGATGCCCATGTGGATGGGTTCACCGTGGGAACCAACGACGGGGTGGCGGCGGGCCAGACGGTACCCCATGCGCACATCCACGTGATCCCCCGCCGCAGGGGTGACGTGCCCGACCCCCGTGGGGGCGTCCGGTGGGTGATCCCCGATCGAGCCGCCTATTGGAGCCGGTGATGTCGGAACGGGCCTACCTTCCCCCGGAGGCCGGGCAGCAGCTCGAATTCCTCCGGAAGCTCCAGCGCATCCTGGAGGAGGGTCAGTTCACGGCTTCCTACAAGTTCGCACTGGTCCACGCCCTCGCAGACCTGGCCGTCCAGTACGGGGACGACTCCGGAGCGCCCCTCCCCCTCCCGGTCCGGGCCATCGCAGAGCGGTTTGTGGAGCTCTACTGGAGGCAGGTGGCCCCGTGGCCGGGCGCGGACCTGGCTGCGCGAAGGCGTCCGGTCCTGGCACAGAACACCGGTCGCCAGGCGGCCATCGTGCGCCTGGTCCGGGAGGCGCGAGCCGAGTTCGGGGATCGACTGGACCGCCTCCGCTTCCGCGAGGCGGAATGGGAGGACCTGGCGTCCTCCGTGGACCGGACGATCCGGACCATGCCTCTCTTCAAGCTCCAGAAGGTGGGCCGCGAGCCGGCGGATGAGTTCCTGTATCCCCACCGACTGGAGGGACGCGGCGCGAACGCCACCATCCGTCTTCGACCGGGGAGCGCATACTGCTTCCGGACCTTCCACCCCCTGGTCATCGACCTGGTGCAGGGGTCGTGGATCCGATTCATCCGAAAGCTGAACCCCGAGCTCCTGGGGGAGCGGACCGATCTGGGGGAATTCCTCTTCGGCGCGCCCCGGAGTCCACTCGAGGCCGTCCGGATCCCACTCACCGATCTTCAGGACGGTCGCTGCTTCTACTGCCACCGGGGTCTCAAGGGCGGGGTGCACGTGGACCACTTCATCCCGTGGAGTCGCTATCCGGTGGATCTGGGGCACAACTTCGTCGTGGCCCATGACCGCTGCAATTCAGCCAAATCGGATCACCTCTCGGCACCGAAGCACCTGGAGCGATGGGGTCTCCGGAACGAGCGCTTCTCGTACGAGCTTGAGCGGATCTTCCGGGGCACGGGAATCGTTCATGACCTTCCCATCTCCCGCGGGATCACTCGCTGGGCCTATCGACAGGTGGAGGACCGGAAGGGGCTGGTCTGGGAGAAGGGCCGGACGCTGATTCCCCTGGACCCGGGGTGGGAATCCCTCATTGTGCCCAACTGACCCCCCTCACCACACCACCTCCCCCAGCACCCGGTAGAGATACTCCGTGGCCCACCCCAGCGCCGGGATGGGCACCCGCTCCTCGTCGCCGTGCATCCGGAGCTCGTCCTCCATGGGAAGGGGCATGGGGAGGATGCCGTAGGTGGGGATCCCGGCGCCCCGGGTGGCCTGGGCGTCGGTGGCGCCGGTGGACATGAAGGGCATGACCACCGCATCGGGGGCCATGACCCGGGCGGCCCCCTCCATGGCCCGGAAGAGGTCGGTCCCCACGGGGGAGGCCTCGGGCATCTGCTCCGCGGGGGCACCGCTCAGCCCGAAGGTCACCGAGGGCTCGCCCCCCACCCGCTGCATCTCCCGCACCACCTCCTCGATGTCCTCTTCGGGGAGGATCCGGACGTTGAAGGTGGCGGTCCCCTCCGACGGGATGACGTTGGAGCGGAAGCCCCCGTCCAGGATCGTCAGGGAGACCCCGGTGCGGAGGACGGCGTTGTGGAGGGGCTCCCGCTCCAGGACGGCGGCGTGGCGCTGGATCTCCGCCTCCTCCGTGGCGGCGGCGATCCCCTCCATGGCCCCCCGGAGCTCCGGGTCCGTCTCCACCTCCGCCAGGCGCTGGAAGTAGAGGCGGGTGGTCTCGTTCAGCCGCACCGGGGGTCGCCAGGCGTGGACCCGGCCCGCCGCCCGGGCCAGGGCGGCCAGGGCGTTCTCGGGAAG
>JBJHBD010000199.1:0-2856 GCA_050485305.1 Gemmatimonadota bacterium | reverse complement strand
GCTCGTGGGGATCACCCAGGTGCGGGAGCTGGGGGAGCTGGAGACCCCCATCCTCCTCACCTGCACCCTCTGCGTCTGGCAGGCCGCCGACGCCATGGTGGAGTGGCTCCTCGCCCGCCCGGGGATGGAGGGCGTCCGCTCCATCAATCCGGTGGTGGGCGAAACGAACGATGGGGGGCTGAACGACATCCGAAACCGCCCCGTTCGCCCCGAACATGTGGTGGCGGCGTTGGAGGGGGCCTCCGCCGGCCCGGTGGAGGAGGGGGCAGTGGGAGCCGGAACGGGAACCACCGCCTTCGGATGGAAGGGGGGGATCGGCACGGCGTCACGGGCGCTCCCTGCATCCCTCGGCGGATACCGAGTGGGGGTCCTGGTCCAGTCCAACTTCGGAGGAATCCTCACCATCGACGGGGCGCCGGTGGGCGAGGCGTTGGGGCAGTATTCCTTCCGGGGAGATGTGACCCGGACCCCCTCCACTCCCCGGGATCAGGAGGACGGCGCCGGCTCCATCATGATCGTGGTGGCCACCGACGCCCCCCTCTCCGACCGAAATCTGGAGCGACTCGCCTCCCGGGCCATGATGGGGCTCGGGCGCACCGGATCCTTCGCCGGGAACGGGTCGGGCGACTACGTCATCGCCTTCTCCACCGCCGAGGGGGTGCGGCGGGGTACCGGTGGAGGCAGCGTGCGCCCGGTGGGCGACCTCCCGAATGCCGGGACTTCGGCGCTGTACCAGGCGGTGGTGGAGTCGGTGGAGGAGGCGGTCATCAACTCCCTCCTGAAGGCCGTCACTACCGAAGGGGTGGGGGGGAATGTGGTGGAGGCCCTCCCCATCGCCGAGACGGTGGAGGTGCTCCGGCGCCATGGAGTGGTCCGCTGACGGGAGGGTCCGGAACCTATCCTCCCGGAGCGGTTCCTTCGGGGGTCCACGGCTCCCGCCAGGCGTCCTTCCACCGGTCGTAGCGGATGGTGGGGATCTGTGCCTGCCTGAGGATCTCGAGCCCCGCGTCCGAACGGTAGGGGAGCCGATAGTAGACGTACTCCACATTGGCCTGCACCATGAGTTTGGCGCACATGACGCAGGGTGAGGCGGTGACGAAGACCACCTTCCCCCGAAGCTGCCCCGGTGCCTTCGTGAGGGCGTTCATCTCCGAGTGGATGCACCCGCACGCTCCGGGGGTGTCGGTGTCGCAGTCGTTCGGGAATCCTTTTGCGTTCCCGTTGTACCCGATGGCCACCACATTTTCCAGCGAGCCGTCGGTGATCACCGTCCCCACCCGGAGGCGTCGGCAGGTGCTTCGCTTCGCCAGCTCCTCCGCCATCCGCATGTAGACTTCGAAGAGAGGGGGGCGGGTGGGCTCCGACGGGGCGGCGTCCCAGGTCGCGGCCACGCGGTTCAGGGGGTGGATGTTCTCCTCCACCCCGTCCTTGTAGATCCAGGTCATGGCGCGAGGATCCGATCCGGGGCGGTCGGCGTCAACCCCCGGCCGTCTCCCCGCGAGCGGCTGCAGGGGGTCCGAAGCCCTGTCGGCCCGCGCGATCCGTCGATACTCTTCTCACAATGGGACCCATGGTCCCACCGACTCCTCCCGCACCAGAGGCATCTATCATGTCCGTCCATCCGCGGCGCTCCGCCCTCCTCCCCCTCCTGGCAGGCGCCCTCCTCCTCCCCGCTACCACACCCCTCGTGGCCCAATCGGGGCCGTCGGTCCTTTCCCTCCTCCCCAGCTACGATAGGGTGCTCACCCTGAACACTCCCGCCGAGGGAGCCTTCGTCCCCGGCGAAGAGTACGTTGATCCCTACGGGCGGCTCCTTCAGGGATGGGCCTTCCGGGCCGCTCCCGGGGCAAATGTGACTTTCGACCTCATCTCCGACGACTTCGACGCCTACCTCTATGTGGTGGGTGAGGGGGGTCGGGAGGTCATGGAAGATGATGACTCCGGGGGAGAGTGCCACGCACGCATCCTCTACCGCATGGGAACGTCTGGGGAAGTGTTGGTGGTGGCCTCCGGGTACTCGGAGGATGGGGCGCTGGGGCACTTCACCCTTCATGCCCGCACCAACCCCCCACCCCCCCTGGACGAACCGTGCAGCCGTTGGGGGGACTGGGACTTCTGGGATGACGAGGGATCCCTCCCGGAAGAGCTGACCGCCGAGGGGCGCACCATCGCCGTGGGTGAGACGGTGAACGGAATCCTGGGTGAGGAGCGCTGGAGCTCGGGGCGGGGGCAACCCCTTCAGGCCTGGGAGCTCGAGCTCACCCAGGGGCAGACGGTGGTCATCGACCTCATGTCCGACGACTTCGACGCCTACCTCTACGTCACCGGCACCGGGATGGAGGCCGTGGCCTACGACGACGACGGCGGGGACGGGCTGAACTCCAGGATGGTCTTCACCGCCCCGGCCTCGGGGAGTTACCTGGTGGTGGCCTCGGTCTTCTCTTCGGGAGAGGGGCGCTACACCCTCCGGGTCGCCGGGGTGGAAGGGGAGTAGCGGCTCCCGGTGGCCGCCCTCAGACGAGGGCGGCCGCCGCCTTTTCCGCCTTCCGGCGGCGGTTGGAGTCCAGCTCCCGCTTCCGGAGTCGGATGGCGTCGGGGGTCACCTCGATGAGTTCGTCATCGGCGATGAACTCGAGCGCCAGCTCCAGGGTGAGCTGCCGGGGGGGCTCCAGCTTCACATTCTCGTCGGAGCCCGCCGCCCGCATGTTCGTGAGCTTCTTCTCCTTGCACACATTCACATCCAGATCCCCCGGACGGATGTGCTCGGCCACGATCATCCCGGCGTATACCGGGATCCCGGAGCCCACGAACATGGTGCCCCGCTCCTGGAGGTTGAAGAGGGCGTAGGCCACGCTC
>JBJHBD010000198.1:0-3065 GCA_050485305.1 Gemmatimonadota bacterium | reverse complement strand
GTCCACGGGCCAGCACGGTCTTCGAGATGGAGTCGGGGTTCTCCAGCACCGCCTTGTGGGAGTCGGACGAACCGATGGACGACACGATCCCCTCACCGACGCGGGCGAGGATGGTCTCCTCGCCGGCACCACCCACCAGCCGGTTGATGTTGGCGCGCACCGTCACCCGGGCGATGGCGATGAGCTGGATCCCGTCCCGGGCCATGGCCGCCACCCGGGGGGTGGCGATGACCTTCGGGTTCACCGACACCTGCACCGCCTCGAAGACATCCCGCCCCGCCAGGTCGATGGCGGCGGCCTGCTGGAAGGAGAGGTCGATGTTGGCCTTGTCCGCCGAGATGAGGGCCCGAACCACCCGGTCCACACGCCCTCCGGCCAGATAGTGGGCTTCCAGGTCACCCAGCTTCAGGTCGATCCCCGCCTTGGTGGCCCAGATGAGAGGGCGCACCACCGCCGGGGGGTTCACCTTCCGGAGGCGCATCCCGATGAGGTACCCGATCCGAACCCGGGCCCCTGCCGAGATGGCCTCGATCCAGAGTCGGACCGGGATGATCCAGAGGAGGAGGATGATGAAGAAGACCAGAGCCAAGAGGGTGGCCACGGTCAGGACTTCGGTGAACTCAGTCATCGGCACGCTCTCCTTGGGGAGCTTCGGTTGCATTCGTGGGGATCCCAATGTGGGGTCCCGTGGCGACATGAACTTCTCCCCGCGTCACCTCGTGGGTGAGAGCGAGGGTAAAGGGAGACCGGGGTGATCGAAGGCGATGTCAGCTCGCCCCGGTGTCGATATCGGTGGAGCTTTCTCCCGCGGGCTTCCGGATGAGGCGGACCACATGACGGTACCCCTCGGAGGCGGTGATACGGATGGGGCTACCGGCCTCGATCCACTCCGATTCGGACACCACATCCACCCGCTCCTCCCCGAAGAGCCCGGTACCGGACGGGCGGAGGTCGGTGATGGCCACCCCCTCCATCCCCACCAGCTCTTCGCGACGCTGAGCCGAGGTGTACCCGGTCTCCTTCGTGGTCGATTCACCGAGGAAGATCCCCAGGCGGGTCAGGCGGCGATTCTCAGGCATGCGTCGCAATATGGCCCAAGAACTCGCCATCACAAGGAGGATGGAGGCCGAGACCACCGAACTTGCACGGGCGTAGTCCCCCCCCGTGGGGATTCCGCCCAGGAGCGACATGTAGACGCCACCCAGCGCGGCCAGCCCTCCCAGGACCCCGAAAACACCGAAGCCGGGGAGGATGAACAGCTCGACGGCCAGCAGGACCACCCCCACTCCAAAGAGGATGAGTCCCTCCATCCCGGCGAGCCCGATGATGAAGTGGGATCCGAAGAAGAGCGACAGCGAGAGAATTCCGGCAAACCCCGCCACCCCGAAGCCCGGCGTCTTCACCTCCACGAGGAGTCCGAGGAATCCCAGAGAGAGGAGAAAGGGAGCCACGAGGGGGTGAGAAAGGAACCGGACGACACGCTCGGCCCAGTTCACATCCATCTCCACCACCTCGGCGCGGGACGCCCCGATGGCCTCCAGCATGTCGAACCAGTCACCCACCTCGGTAGCGAAGCCGAGTGCCACCGCCTCCGAGGTGGTGAGGGTGAGGAGCTTCCCCTCTTCAACGACTCCGGGGATCGCCACCTCCTCATCCACCATGGCCTCCGCCACCCGAGGATCGAGCCCCCGGGCCTCAGCAAGGGCGCGCATACTGCTTCGCATGGCCGAGACGATCTTCTCCGGTGCCTTCTGACCCCCGCCGTCCACGGGGGTCGCCGCCCCCATGGTGGAGCCGGGACGCATGTAGATCCCGTCGGTGGCCAGGGCAATGAGGGCACCGGCGGAGAAGGCCCGGCGGTTCACATAGGCGTAAACCGGAACCGAGGCGTCGTTCACCGCGTCGGCGATGCGCTCGGCGGCGTCCACCCGCCCTCCGGGCGTGTCGATGTCCAGGATCACCGCGGCGGCGCCGGCGGCGACAGCCTCCCGGAGGCTACGCTCGATAAAGGGGGCCAGTCCGAGTTCGATGACGCCCTCCACCGGAATCCGGTAGACGGGCCCACTCCGGGATGCCCCCTCCTGCGCCGCCACGCCGAGAGGCGTGGCAAGGATCGCCACGAGGGTGAGCCGGGAAAGGAGGCGGGTGGCCATGATGGTCATCTCGGTAGTTGAGCGCCCGATGAAGGGGTTTGGGATGGGGTTCCGATCTTTCTACGGAGTGGACCCCGAAAACCTTCGTTCCCGATCCCCCTCGGGAGATGGGGATTGCAGTCGGCTACCCGCTCCTGGTCGCTGGGTTTCCCTCCATCGGTCCCCTGCTCCCTTGACCCTCCCTTGCCCTGCCCCGTACAATCCCGGACTGCCTGGTACGCACCCCTCTTCCCCCTGACGCGCCTCCAAGCGGTGGCCCCGGACTGCGTATGCATCCACGCCCGAGCTATGACGAGAAGCTGCTGGCCATCCTCAGGGAATCGGCCATCGTCTTCGCTCGAAAGGGGTACCATCAGGCCAGCGTCCGGGACATTTCCGCTGCCACTGAGGTGAGCCTTTCAGGGCTGTACTACTACTTCCGCAGCAAGGAAGAGCTCCTCTTCTTCATCCAGGACCACTGCTTCGGCACCCTCCTGGACCGGGCGGAACGGGATCTGCGAGGGGTCAAGGACCCTCAGGCCCGATTGCGGGTCTTTGTGGGGAACCACCTCCGCTTCTTCCTCGCCAACATGGATGAGATGAAGGTTCTCTCCCACGAGGCGGAAGCCCTCACCGGAGAATTCCGGGACCAGGTAGCGGAAAAGAAGCGGAGGTACTCGGAGCTGTTGAGCGGGATTCTCGAGTCCATCGTCCCCCTCCCGCCCGCGGAGCTGCGGGTGGCGACCTTTTCGCTCTTCGGGATGATGAACTGGATCTACACCTGGTACCGGCCCGACCGGGACCTGTCCGGAGATCTGCTCATCGAGCAGACCCTCCAGACCTTTCTCCACGGATTCCTCCACTGCCGGGAATCCGATCCGAAGGAGGCGCTGGCGGCAGGCGAGCGCGTCGGTGCGCCCTCCATCTGGCGGG
>JBJHBD010000197.1:0-3225 GCA_050485305.1 Gemmatimonadota bacterium | reverse complement strand
GGCCTTGTCCTTCATGCGGGCCATGTGGTCCACCGTGATGATGTCCTTGTTCCCGGTGGCGGTGACGAAGACGTCCGCGGTCTCCAGCACATCGTCCAGCCGCAGCACCTGGTACCCCTCCATGGCGGCTTGCAGCGCGCAGATGGGGTCGATCTCGGTGATGATGACCCGGGCTCCCTGGCCGCGTAGCGACTGGGCGCACCCCTTCCCCACGTCCCCATAGCCGCACACCACCGCCACCTTCCCGGCCAGCATGACGTCGGTGGCCCGGAGAATCCCGTCGGTGAGGGAGTGTCGGCACCCGTAGAGATTATCGAACTTGGACTTGGTGACTGCGTCGTTCACGTTGATGGCCGGGAAGAGGAGGGTCCCGTTGGCCATCATCTCGTAGAGGCGATGGACTCCGGTGGTGGTCTCTTCCGACACCCCGCGGATCCCCTCCCCCACCTTCGTCCACTTCTCCGGCTCCTCGGACAGGGTGCGGCGAAGGAGCGAGAGGATCACCCCCCACTCCTCCGAGTCCTGATCCTCGTCGAAGGCGGGAACCGCCCCCGCCGCCTCGTATTCCACCCCCTTGTGGATGAGGAGGGTGGCGTCACCCCCGTCGTCCAGGAGGAGGTTGGGGCCCGAACCGTCGGGCCAGATGAGGGCCTGCTCGGTGCACCACCAGTACTCCTCGAGGGTTTCACCCTTCCAGGCAAAGACAGGGATCCCCCGGGGGTTCTCGGGAGTCCCTTCTTTCCCCACCGCCACGGCGGCGGCGGCGTGGTCCTGGGTGGAGAAGATGTTGCACGATGCCCACCGGACATCGGCGCCCAGTTCGGTGAGCGTCTCGATGAGGACGGCGGTCTGCACCGTCATGTGGAGCGATCCCATGATCTTCGCCCCGGCAAGGGGCTGCCGGTCCCGATACTCTTCCCGAAGGGCCATGAGGCCGGGCATCTCGTGCTCGGCCAGACGGATCTCTTCGCGCCCGAGGCGCCACTCCCCCAGCTCCTTGACCCGGAAGGGGGGGCGGGGGGTTCCTGCCGCCGTCCCTCCCTTCGACTCGTCCAGCGTAAGCATCGCCATCTCTTTCATATCCTTTTCTGACAGTGGTTTAGATCACTCAATCTCATGCTTTGCATGAGAGTTGGGGTAAGCGGGTCATCCCTTCCGCCCCCGAACGGAGAGGAGGAGCGGCCCCTTTGCACCGGCCTCCGGATCGAGAGGACGTACCACCACCTCCCGGAACCCGGCATCCCCCATCCACCCTTCCAGCTGCTCCGGAGTAAACCCGGCCCAGAGGTGCCCCATGGTGTCCCGGTACTCCTCCCGGTCATGGCGGCGCATGTCCACCGCCACGAACACCCCGCCCTCCCGCAGGATCCGAGCCGCCTCACGAAGAGCCTCCCTGGGCTCCGGAACAAGGTGGAGAACAAGGAGGCAGAAGGCGGCGTCCACGGACCCATCCTCCAGGGGAAGCGTGGTGAGTTCACCTTCGGCGACCTTCACATTGGAGAGATGGTTCGTTCGCCGGCGAGTACCCTCCACCATTCCCGGTTCCCGGTCCACCGCCATGACCGAGGTCACATGCGGAGCCACCAGAGCGGTGAAGTCGCCTGTGCCGCACCCCAGATCCGCCACCCGCCACCCTGGATCCAGGAGTGCCGTGAGCGCCTGAAGGTCGGTTCGGGATCCGAAGAGTTCACCCCGGATCCGCTCCCATTCACCCGCGGCCCCCCGGAAGAAGTCCCGGGAACGAATCTCCCGTTCTGCGAGGACCGCCCTGAGGCGTTCCGCGTCGGCCCTGGCCTCCACACCGGTACCGGCGGCGCTTCGAACCCCGCGCCAGACGGGGGTGTCAAATACGCCGCCCCCCTCCCGAAGTCGGTACACCCGTCGGGGCCCGTCACTGCGCGCATCCACCCACCCCGCTTCCGAGAGGGTGCGGAGGTGGCGACTCACGGTGGACTGCGGCGTCTGGAGCGCCTGGGAGAGCTCTCCCACGTTCAGGTCGCTCCGGGCCAGGAGGAGGAGGATGCGCATGCGGATCCCATCGCCCAGCGCCGCCAGACTCCCCACCACTCCGTCGAGGGGGCGGGGCTCAGCCGGCGCGTCCCGGCCCGTCTCTTCCCCGTCGATGGCGACCGGTCCGGAAGATGAGGACGTCGCTTCGATCCATCCGTTCATGCGGATAAGCGAACAGTTTCTCCGTTCCAGGTCAAGGATCTCCCCCCGAGGCCCACCCCGGCGCCTCCGTCCGCCTCATGGCCCGGAGCACTTCGTAGCGCAGCCGAGGGATGGGAGCGTGGAGTTCGCCCCGTACGAAGTCTCCCACCTCCACCTCGCCTGCCCCTTCCAGATACCGGAGATAGGGGATCCCACCCGAGAGGGGGAGCTCTTCGAGGGACACCCCCAGCGACTCCAGCGCCCCCTCGGGATCGCTCCGGAGGCGAGCCGGTGTGATCCCCGGTCGTCCGGTGCTGGTGAAGAGGAGCCGGCGCGCGGGGTCGAAAAGGCGCCACTCCCCCTCCAGGAGGACGGCCACCATGGCGATCCACCCTTCCTCTTCGGGCGGGCGCAGGAGGTGCACCGTGGCCCGCTCCCCGGAGTAGACCAGGAGGGTAGCCATGAGGTCCGCCACCTGATCCTCCGTCCCGTATCGCCGGATGGCGATGTTCACCGGATGGTCGTCCACAACCGGGAATCCTGCGGGGACGGGGTGGATCTCTTCGGACACCCACCGAAAGACCCGCACCGCCCGCTCCTCCGGGGTGGCTGCATCCACCGTAATGGCGGAAGCCAGCGCCCGGGTCTGGTGGTGGCGAGAGAGGAAGTGGAGCCCCTTTACGTACCGGGGGAGGCGCACTTCCTGGAGTTCGTAGTCGACCCCCTCAAGGGCACGGGTGGGCCAGAGGGCCACCGCGCCGGCACCCAGGAGCCCGAGGAGAAGGAGGGCGGCAACCCAGCTCCGAACCGGAGGCCGCGCACTCCCTCGCCCCCGCCTTCTCCGTCGTCCCGATCTCACGCCACCCTCCTCTCCATGGTTCGTCGAACGCCAATGCGCCTCCGGTCATTCTTGACGGCGCACGCCTTCCCCCTCTACGGTCCTCCTGTTCCACCGGTTCCCGCTCCCGTCGTGGATCTCCCGAGGGATGGGATACCGCCCCTCCCCAACCCCCCCACCCCCAAACCCAGTAAACCAGACGCCGGCACCCCCAAGACCCCCAACCCGACAACCCC
>JBJHBD010000196.1:0-3340 GCA_050485305.1 Gemmatimonadota bacterium | reverse complement strand
CGGGTGGTGGAGGTGGACCCCCGATCCCGGATCCCGGAACGTCGCCACGCCCTCATGAGAGTCGAGGGGAGATGAGTCGAGCCATGAAGCAGGACACCCGTCTCCAGTCTCTGGGATCTCCCATCCCCGTCCAGGTCCAGGCCAATGCCGACGGAGTGCCCCAGGCCATCCGTCACCCGGACGGAAGGCGTTTCGAGAAGATCCTGGGCGTCCAGGAGATCTGGCGCATCGATGACGAGTGGTGGAGGCGCCCCCTCGCCCGTCTCTATCACCGGGCCATCCAGGAGAACGGAAAGCAGGTCACCTTCTTTCGCGATCTCCTGGACGGGTGCTGGTACGTACACTGAAGCCACCCACCTGCCCCTCCCTCCTCCCATGGTGTCCGCCCCCTACGTCGAACTGCACACCCACTCGGGCTACTCCTTCCTGGACGGAACCTCCCACCCCGAGGAGCTGGTTCTTCGCGCCCGGGAGCTGGGGTATCCGGCGCTGGCGCTCACCGACCACAACGGGGTGTACGGGAGCATGGAGTTCGCCCGCGCCGCCCGGGACGTGGGGGTCCAGCCCATCACCGGAGCGGAGGTGACGGTCCGGGACTGCGGATTCGGGGACCCCGACCGACAGTGGCATCTCACCCTTCTGGCGGAAACTCCCCGCGGGTATGCCAACCTCTGCCGTCTCCTGACCATGGCCCACAGGGAGGGCCCCCGGAAAGATCCCGCTCTCACCCTGAACACTCTCCTTGAAGAGAACGAGGGGCTCATCCTCCTCACCGGGTGTCGGCAGAGCCCCCTTCTGGGCGCCCTCGAAGACGCCGAAGCGACGGGTGAGGCGCTTACCCGCCGGTTCCTGGACGCCTTCGGGCCGGATCGTCTCTTCGTGGAGCTTCAGGAGAATCGTGTTCTGGGAGACCGTGCCCGGAACCGCAGGCTCGCCGCCCTCGCGGACCGGTTGCAGCTCCCGGTGGTGGCCACCGGAAATGTCCACTACCACCGGAGGGGAGGGCACGCCCTTCAGGATGTGCTGGTGGCCATCCGCCACCGAACCACCCTGGATGGGTCCCACGAACTCCGCCGCCCCAACGCCGACTTCCACCTGGCTTCCCAGGAAGAGGTCCTGCACCGCTTCGGCTCCCGCCCGGACGCCCTCACGAACACCCTTCAAATCGCCGAGCGCTGCGCCGCCTTCGACCTGACCCGGGACCTGGGGTACACCTTCCCCGACTTCGAGGGAGGTGCCGGAAAGGATGCCATGACGGAGCTCACCGCCATCACCCGCCATCTGTTGGAGGATCGGTACACCGGCTCCCAACGAGCCCGGGCGGAGCAGCTCCTGGAAGAGGAACTCCGTCTCGTGGACCGGCATGGACTCGCGGGATTCTTCCTGGTCTACCGGGACATCATGGAGCTCTCCCGGGAGGTGGCCGCCAGGGTGCGGGGAACCGCTCCCCGGGGAACCGCCGGCCTCCCCCCCGGCCGAGGGCGGGGATCCTCCGTCTCCTCCATCATCTGCTACCTCATCGGCCTGTCCCATGTGGACCCGGTGGAGGCAAACCTCTTCCTGGGCCGCTTCCTCAACGATGCCGTGGGCGCCGTCCCCGACATCGACCTGGACTTCCCCCGCGAGATCCGGGAGGAGCTCATCCTCGCGGTATACGAGAAGTACGGCCGCGACCACACCGGGCTGGTGGCCATCTTCCCCACCTATCAACTCCGTTCCGCCGTTCGGGAGGTGGGGCGAGCCATGGACCTTCCCCAGGGGGACCTGGAGCGGGTCGCCAAGCTGGCCGAACACCGTTCAGCCGCCGGAATCCGGGAAGATCTGGCCGCCCTTCCCGACTTCCGGGAAAAGCTCGAGAGCCGACCCTGGCGTCTCTTCCTCGATCGGGTGGAGGAGATTGCCGGGCTTCCACGACACATCTCCCAGCATGTGGGGGGGATGATCATCTCCAGCCGCCCCCTCCTCGAACTGGTCCCCCTCGAACCCGCCGCCATGGAGGGACGAACCCTCTGCCAGTGGGACAAAGACTCCTGCGACGACGCCGGCTTCATCAAGATCGACTTCCTGGCGCTGGGGATGCTCTCCCTCGTGGAAGAGGCGGTAGATCTCATCGCCGAGCGACACCCTCCCCCCGATCTCTCACGAATCGACCTGAAGGACCCGGAGGTCCACCACCGGATCCAGGAGGGGGACACGGTGGGAGTCTTTCAGGTCGAGAGCCGGGCACAGATCCAGATGCTCCGACGCACCCGTCCGGAAACGCTGACGGAGCTGGCCGTGCAGGTGGCCATCGTGCGCCCCGGTCCCATCGTCGGAGGAGCGGTGAACCCCTATGTCCGTCGCCGGGAGGCCCAACGCACGAACCCCGACTACCGGATCCCCTACGATCACCCCCTCCTGGAAGAGGCGCTGCGGGAGACGCTCGGGGTCATCATCTACCAGGACCAGGTGCTCCGTGTCTGCCGCGATGTGGCCGGCTTTTCCGATGGACAGGCCGAATCCCTCCGGCGCGCCATGAGTCGGAAGCGATCCCGGGAAGCCATGCGGGAGCACTGGAAGGCCTTCCTGGAAGGGGCCCGGGAGCGGGGAGTGGACGATGAAACCACCCGGAACATCTTCCGGCAGGTGGTGGCCTTCTCCGAGTTCGGCTTCCCCAAATCCCACGCCGTCGCCTTCGCCCTTCTGGCCTACCAGTCCGCCTGGCTCCGTCATCACTTCCCCACCGAGTATTACGTCGCCCTCTTCAACAACCAGCCCATGGGGTTCTACTCCCTCGACACCCTGGGCCGGGACGCGGCTCGAAACGGTGTCCGCATCCTCCCCCCCGACGTAAACCGGAGCGGGGTGCGGTGCACCGTCGAGGGAACCGATCTGCGAGTGGGGCTGGCCTTCGTCGGGGAGTGGAGTGAGCGCGTCGCCGAGCGCGTCGTGACGGAACGCGAGCGGCATGGTCCCTATCGCTCTCCGGTGGACTTCCTTCGCCGAACCCCCGCCGCCCTTCGACGCCCCGCCGTGGAGAGCCTCATCTGGGTCGGGGGGCTCGACGAGATGGGGCTCACCCGTCGGGAGATTCTCTGGCAGGTCGGACTCTGGCTGGGGCCGGAGGTGGAACGCACCCGGGCGGAAGGGCGATCGGACGACCCCCAGCTCCCCATCCTCCTGAACGACCCGGACGCGGATCGCCCCTTCCCCGAGCTGGATGACCGGGAAAAAATGGTGGCCGAGTATCGGACCCTCCGCTTCTCCACCGCGCGTCACCCGCTGGCGCCGGTGCGAAAGGAGCTACCCCCGACCGTCCTCACCTCGGATAAACTGGTCGAACTCCCCCAGGGGACCATCG
>JBJHBD010000195.1:0-3474 GCA_050485305.1 Gemmatimonadota bacterium | reverse complement strand
CACCCCGGTCGATCCCGGTGCGATGAGCAAGCCACTCGGCGCAGCTCCGGAACCCGGCCACCTCCCATCCGCGCCCTTCGTCGAAGCGGGCGATCATCTCCAGGAGTCGCTGGGTGGCGGACTCGATGTGCGCTGAGAGCAGCGCGATCTCGTGGGCCAGTTCGTCGAGGGTGTCGGTGTCCGGAGGGGTGTCATCGTCGAGGGCGTCGTCGTCCCGATCGTTCTCGGCGGGGGTGTCCGGGGTGGGAGAAGCGGACTCGGCGGGCGACGCCTCCTCGTGCTCCGGATGTTCCGAGTTCTCCGGCCCGTACTCAAATTCCGGCTCCCGAACCAGGAGGGTGGCAGTGGTCAGATATCCCATGGTACACCTCGTGCAAGTGATGGGTGCAAATCAACTTACACAATCTAACGGGGGGTCTGGTGACGCTCTGGAAGGGGCATAGGAGCCCCGAGCCGGGGGGTGAGGGTGCCGAAAGGGGTCGAGGAACCCTCCACGACGGCCTGAGCGCCGTGTAGGCGCCGTGAACCGGGTCTCAGGGAGGGGGGGAGGAAGCCGCCATCCCCGCAACTCAAATGCTGTCAATAGGTTGGACCCCGAATCGCATGTCTGGATGGGACAACGTTTTCCACATCGCACCGGACGGTCGAGGCTGGCGGCGCGGCAGCGGAGGAGACGAAGTAGGGCATCCGGACACCCGCGACAAAATCAAGCTTGCCCACTCCCACCCACCCCGACCACCTTGGGGAATCGTCTCCGAACCTCCCCACACCCTCCGCATCCGATGCCTCACCACACCCGCCACCTCTCCCTCGCTCCCCTCCTCGCCGCCCTCTTCCTCCTCCCTTCCGCAGCGGAGCCCGCAGCCGCCCAGACGGTAGAGCTCCGCCACCACTTCACCAAAGGGAGTGTGCTCCGCTACGAGGTCACCACCGTTGGACGGAGCGAGATCCCGGGAGGGATGGGGTCGATGGAGCAGACCCAGCGACAGGTCATGGTACAGGAGGTGCTCTCGGTGGATCCGTCCGGAAATGCCCGGATCCGGACCGGAACCGAAGCCATATCGATGGAGATGGCCTCCCCCATGGGAGCCCTCCGTTTCGACTCCAATGACGAACCCGGCACCGACAATCCCCTCCTGGCACCCCTTCGCGCCATGCTGGGAGTCGAGATAGACATCATCATCGCTCCCGACGGATCGCTGGTGGAGTTGAGGGGCACCGACACCCTGCGGGAGAGAATGCCGGCCGCCGCCACCCCGCAGGCCCGCGCCATCCTCGATGAGATGCTGAGCGACGCGGCGCTCCGCAACTCCATCGAACTTGCCTACCAGACTCTCCCGGGACGCCCCGTCACCCCCGGCGAATCCTGGGAATCCGGAACATCCCTCCCCCTCCCCTTCGGCATCCTGAGCATCGATTACCTCCAGACGCTGGACGAAGTCGAGCTTCGCAACGGGCAAAGGGTGGCTCTCATCTCCATCGTCGGAACCCTCGGCGCCATGGAATCGGACCCATCCTCCCCCATGGCGGGAATGATCCAATTTGATGGCGGAGAGGTCTCGGGAACCTTGGAATTCGACGTGGACGCCGGGCATCTCCTCATCATGCGGCAGGAGGCCCGGATCCGGGTAAGCGGGATGGGAAACGCCTTGACCAGCGTTTCGGAGAACACCATGCGACTCCTCCCCTGAGTGGAGGGAGCCCCCCTCAGGGCGTCACTTCATCCAGAAATTCCCAGAGCCCCTCCATATACCGGGCTCCCGCCAGGAAAAAAGCTTCGTTGTGCCCCCCCCGGAGTTCGAGGAAAGCCCTGGGCCCCGGCGCCGCGGCGTGAATCCGCTCCCCATGGTGAAAGGGGATGATCTCGTCGTCCCGTGAGTGGATGACCAGGACCGGCCCCTTGAACTCCGATACCCGCTCCAGGGTGGGGTACCGCATCCGGGCCAGGAGGCGCACCGGAAGCCAGCGGTAGAGCTCCGCTCCAAGCTCGGGGAGGGAGGTGAAGGTGGACTCCACCACGAGCCCCGCCGGATTCACCCGGGGAGCCAGCTCCGCGGCCACGGCTCCGCCCAGGGAGCGTCCGAAGAGAATGATCCGCGCGGGGTCGAGCCCCCGATCCTCCGTAAGGTGACGCCACGCCGCATCGGCATCCCGGTACGTCCCTTTCTCCGTCGGGCGCCCGCTGCTCCGTCCGTACCCCCGGTAGTCGAAGATGAGCGCATTCCACCCCAGCTCATGCCAGATCCGGAGCGTCTCCATCCGGTGGGAAATGTTTCCGGCATTTCCATGGAAGATGAGCACGGTTCGGGTGGCATCCGTCGCGGGGATCCACCACCCGTGCAGGCGCTCCCCGTCCTCCGTTTCGAGCCACACCTCCTCCCAGGGGAGTCCGTACCGGTCCGGTGTCGCCTCGATCCCCCTCCCCGGCACATGGGGGAGGTAGAGGAGGCGCCCCTGAAAGAGGAAGAGGAAAAGCGCGATCCCCAGGTAGGCCAGAACGAGGGTCAGGACGAGGCTCCGCATGAGGATGGGAAGCTGGACCCCATCCCCCCTCGGGGTCAATTCCAACCGTCCGGCTCCTCGCGGCGTCCCACTCCGTGATGAGGGGATGGAGACAGGCCCGTCACCCCCTCGAAACCCCTTCCGCGCCCGCTTCGTAGGAAGCGGCAAGCACCTGGAATCGACCGCGTGGACGCACCGGCGGTCTTACGATAAGGAATCGAACCGATGACCCGACGCCCTTCACCTCGCCGCGGCCCCCTTCGCCTTCGCCGCTCCCTCCCCTTCATCTTCCCCGTCTTCGCCCTCCTGATGGGGGTTGCCGCCACCCCGGACACCTCCCTCCAGGCTCAGGACCGGAGCTGGTGCGATACCGAGTGGAGCAACCGGGAACAGATCTGCGAGGTGCGTGACCTCACCGTCGGGGTTCGAAACGGGAGCTTTTCCATCGACGCCGGTCCCAACGGCACCGTCCGGGTGGAGGAGTGGGAGGGGAGCAACGTCCGTATCTCCGCCCGGGTGTCGGCGAGCGGCCGGACGCTTCGAGCCGCCCAGGACGCCTTCGACCAGATCGAACTCATCACCTCGGAGGGTCGATTTGAAAGCTCGGGGCCACGCCGCCTCCAGAACGGATCGTGGTCGGTGAGCGTGCGAGTGGAGGTCCCCCGGGGAACGGCTCTCACCCTCGGAACGGTCAACGGTTCCATCACGGTGACCGGCGTCTCCGGGGCGGTGGATGCACGCACCACCAACGGCTCCATCACGGTCCGCGACGCAAACGGACGTGCCGACCTCCGCACCGTCAACGGGGCCATCCGAGCCCACTTCGCCGGCCCTCTCCCCCGGGACGGAGATATCCGGGTCCGGACCACCAATGGGACGGTGGAACTCACCCTCCCCCGCGACCTCTCCGCCCGCCTGGAAGCCTCCACCACCAACGGAGGGATCACCACCGACTTCCCCATCACCGTCCAG
>JBJHBD010000194.1:0-3521 GCA_050485305.1 Gemmatimonadota bacterium | reverse complement strand
CATCCAGCCGGTGCGGGAGCCTGCCTCGGACGGAACCCATCTCACTCCGGCACAGGTGCGCACCCTGGCTGCCGAGGTGCATCGGGTGGGAGTGCTGGATCCCGATCTTCTGGCGTCGGTCTCGGATCTGGCGGTGAACCAGTGGGGAGACGTGCTCCTTCGCCTCGGGGACCCGCGGATCACCCTCTTCTACCGGGCTCCCCTCACGCCGCGGCGACTGAGGGAGGGGCTCCTGGTGCTGGCCGACGCCATGGAACGATATCCGGACCGTAGACCCACCGCCGTGGACCTTCGATTCGAGGACCAGGTGGTGGTGCGTTTCCCCGCTTCCCGGATGACGGGACGATGAGCTTCTCAAAGGAATGACCCGAATGCGTTCGAACCTGATCGCGGGGCTGGACATCGGCACCACCAAAACCTGCGCCGTCATCGGTGAGCTGGTGGCCGAAGGGCGTCGCCGTCCCGAGCTGAAGATCCTGGGGGTGGGGCAGGCCCGCACCACCGGGGTGCGCCGTGAGGTGGTGACCCATATCGAGGAAACCACCGGGTCCATCCGGAAGGCCCTCGACGAGGCCGAGCTCATGGCGGGGGTCTCGGTGGACCGGGTGTGGGCGGGGATCAGCGGTGAGCACATCCAGATCCGCACCTCCCTCGGGGTGGTGGCGGTGGGCGGAGATGAGATCACCCGCGGGGACCTGGCCAGGGTCCACGAGGTGGCCCGTGCGGTGGCGCTCCCCCCGGATCGGGAGTTCCTCCACGCCCTCCCGCAGGAGTACCTGGTGGATCATCAGGGGGGGATCAAGGACCCCATCGGGATGTCCGGAACCCGCCTCGAGGCCGAGGTCTGCCTGGTGACCTGCTCCACCCCCGCGGCCACCAACATCCGGAAGGCGGTGTCCCGGGCAGGGTACCGGGTGCAGGCGCTGGTGGTGACGCCCCTCGCCACCGCCCGGGCCGTCCTCACCGAGGACGAGAAGGAGGTGGGGGTGGTGATGGTGGACATGGGCTCCACCACCACCGAGATCGCCGCCTTCTACGAGGGGAAGATCCGACATGTGGCCATTCTCCCCTTCGGGGGGGACACCCTCACCAACGACCTGGTTCGAGGGCTCTCCATCCCCTTCGGCGAGGCCCAGCGCCTGAAGGAGAGCCACGCCGTCGCCTTCGCCCAGCTCGTGGATCCGCAGGAGACGGTGGAGGTGCCGGGCCCCGGACCCGGGCAGAGTCGCCAGGTCGCCCGGGAACTCATCGCCCATGTGGTGGAGCAGCGGCTGGACGAGGTCTTCGGCCTGGTGAACGAGGAGCTCGAGCAGGCCCATCTCCTGGACCGGATGGGGGCGGGAGTGGTCCTCACCGGTGGAGCGTCGTCACTCCAGGGGATGGTGGAGATGGGGCAGCAGGTTTTCGCCGCGCCGGTGCGGATCGGATACCCCATGGAGGGGCTGTCCGGGCTCGCCGATTCGGTGAGTCGCCCGCGCTTCGCCACTGCCACCGGTCTCTGCCTCCATGGAGCGGACCGATTCCACGAAACCGGGGAGGGGGTCTCCACCCTCTCCTCCGGGATCATCACCCGCATCGGAGCCTGGATCCGTGAATTCTTCTGAGGACCTCTTCGGCGGGGTGTATCCCGCCCACGACGCACCGACCCCCGTACCCAACCCCGAACGAGTGGAGGACGACATGATGATCTTCGAATTTGAAGAGACCCCCGTACAGAACGCCCGGATGAAGGTGGTGGGGGTAGGCGGCGCCGGTGGAAACGCGGTGAACCGCATGGTGGACGAAGACCTGGAAGGGGTCGAGTTCATCTCCGCCAACACCGATGCCCAGGCCCTCAAGAGTTCGCGCGCCGGGGTGACCATCCAGCTCGGGAAGAAGCTCACCCGGGGATTGGGGGCCGGAGCACGCCCGGAGATCGGGCGGCAGGCCATCGCCGAGTCCGAGGAGGAGGTCCGGAATGCCTTGGACGGCGCCGACCTCGTCTTCATCACCGGAGGCATGGGTGGGGGTACCGGGACGGGCGCCGCCCCCATCATCGGCGAGATCGCTCGGGAGATGGGTGCGCTGACCATCGGGATCGTGACCCGCCCCTTCTCCTTCGAGGGGAAGAAGCGGATGCGCCAGGGCGATCAGGGGATCAACGAGCTGGCCCGCTCGGTGGACACCCTCATCATCGTTCCCAACGACCGGATTCTCTCGGTGGTGGGGAAGGGGACGACCTTCAAGGACGCCCTCAAGAAGGCCGACGAGGTTCTCCTCCACGCCACCCAGGGGATCTCGGATCTGATCCGGGTGACCGGCGAGGTGAACGTGGACTTCGCCGACGTCCGCACCATCATGTCCTGCCGCGGCCCCGCCCTCATGGGCTCCGGGTTCGGCGAAGGGGAGAACCGCGCGGTGGAGGCGGCCCAGGAGGCCATCTCCTCCCCCCTCCTGGACAACGTCTCCATCAAGGGAGCGCAGGGGGTCCTCATCAACATCACCGGCGGGATGGACCTGGCCATCGACGAGGTCACGCAGATCTCCACCATCATACAGGAAGAGGCGGGGGATGAGGCGGAGATCATCTTCGGTGCGGTGCACGATCCGGAACTCGAAGGGAAGATTCGGGTTACCGTGATCGCCACCGGCTTCCAGCGGGAGGGAGAGCGGGCCGATCCGGTGATCCGCCCCGACTTCCGGCGCCCCCCGCCCCGGAGCTCCGCCCCCGCCCCGACGCACACCCAGCCGCACCCCCAGCGAAGGGTGGCGGTGGGGGGCGGGAGCCTTGAGCCCGAGGTGGTCCCCTTCCATCGCCCCCCAGAGAGGGTGGTGGATCGGAGCCAGATTGGCGAACTTGACATCCCCACCTTCATCCGCCGCCAGATGGACTGAGGCGAAGACGAAGGAGGATCGTGAATCCGCACGACGGGAGAACAAATGCTGGAAGGTCTCAGCCGCGTCCTCCGCCGGCCCCACGGGGCGCTGGCGGGGATGGGAGGATTTCTGGGTGTCGCCGGGGTGGTCTTCGTCCCCGGGCTCTTCACCATCCCCGACGCCGGGATCCTGGAGCCCATCGTGGCCGAATCCGCCGAGGAGCTGCGGGTTGAGGTTCTCTCTTCGGGGCAGACCTTTGGCGGGGTCCTGGGGCGTCTCGAGCTGTCTCCCATGGAGCAGCAGGCCATCCTCCTCGCCTTCCAGGAACGGGGGAACCCCTCGCGCCTCCGGGTAGGGACCGAATTCACCTTCCGGAGCCGGAAGGCCGACGGGTGGCTTCGCGCCATGGAGGTGGCCATCTCCCGGGACGAGATGGTGCGGCTGGAGCGAGACGAGTTCGGGTGGACCTCTTCCCTCGTCGAGACCCCCATCGTGGTGGACTCGGTGGCGGTGGCCGGGGCCATCACCTCGGACCTCTGGTCGGCGGTGGTTCGCAACGACGACCTGGAGGGGATGCCGGTGAGCGACCGGGCCAGGGTCATCGACCTCATGGACCGGGTCTTCCAGTGGCAGCTCGACTTCTCCCGTCAGATCCAGCCGGGCGA
>JBJHBD010000193.1:0-3529 GCA_050485305.1 Gemmatimonadota bacterium | reverse complement strand
GGTCCAGACTGATCACCCCCCATAGGCTCCCTCCTCTTCGTTCCGAACCCGATCCCTATCTCGAGCAGCCATTACGCGGCTCCAGCGGCAACTCGATTCACCCCTCCGGCCGGAGGGGCGGACTTCCCGGCTACCCACACTCTCTCCCACTCCTCAGGGGAAAGCGCTCAGCTTCCAGTCGCGGAAACGGGAATCTCAGGCACCTTGCCCCTCCGTCTCATTCGGGGCCATCGGCGCACTCCGATCCACACCCATCGCCATGGCCGCTCCCACCGGCAACCCCGTGAGATAGGCCCACCCGTTCCGGGCCAGGTCCCGGTCCCGCTGCAGGATCCCCCGGGTCCAACGCTTCCCGGCCCGGGCCATGTGGATGAGCATCCGGAGGAGGATGAAGAGATCCCCCTTACGGAGGTATTTCCCGTAGAAGCCTCCATGACTCCGGGCATAGGACCGGTACTGCACACCCCTCTCCCCCTCGTCCCGCCAGCCGATGTGGGCCACCCCCGCTGACGGCGCGTATCGGAGGGGGACGCCTGCCCTGAGGGCCCGGTACGCATATTCCGCGTCCTCAGCTGTGGCCACCGCGGGGTCCTCGTCCAGGGGTCCGATGCGGTCCACCAGGGCCCGGGCCATCCCCATGTTCCCCCCCGAGAGGGTGTCGAAGGTGAGCCGCGGCCGCGCCTGCAGCGTAGGCACCCGGGAGGTCACCACCACCGCCACCGGCTCCTCACCCCCGGCCTCCACCCGCCCGGTGACGATGGCCTCGGGGTGGGCGCTGAGTTCCTCCCACATGGCCTGGATCCATCCGGGCTCCGCTTCGCAGTCGTCGTCGGTGATGACGAGGAATCGGGTCCGAACCCGCTCGATCCCCCGGTTGACCCCCCGGGCCCGCCCCCGCTCATGGCTGGGAACGTACTCCCCTTGGATCCCCGACCGGGCGAGCCCCCGGACCAGGTCCTCCACCTCGGGCACTCGCCCCTGATCCACCACCACCACGTGGGCGGGTTGGGCCGAGCCCCCAGCGATGGCCTCCAGGCTGCGGGCCAGAATGGGGCGACCCAGGGTGGGGATCACCACGGTGAGTTCAGCGAGGATGGGCGTGCCGGGAGTCATGGGATGCTACCCCTCCCCTCAGCCCGTCCTGCGGCGGCCGCCAGCTCCTTCCCATCCACCAGGCGGAGCCACGCATCCCGAACCGCCTCCAGGGAGTAGCGGTCCACCGCAGATTCCCTGGCGGCGTCGCCCAAGTGGGCTCGGAGCCCAGCGTCGGCGAGCAGCTCCAACACGGCCCGGGTCAGGGCCTCGGGGTCCCGGGTCGGGACGGGGATACACCCCGCATCCTCCCGCACCACGTCCCGGAGACCCCCCACCTGTGTGGAAACCACCGGGAGCCCGGAAGCCATGGCTTCCACCACCGCGATCCCGAAGGCCTCGAGCTCCGAGGGGAAGACGAAGAGGTCCGAGGCCCGCAGGTACTCGGCCACCCGGTTCGTGTCCCCCTCGAACCGCACGGTCCCCCCCATCCCCTGGGCGGCCGCCTCCCGTCGGAGTTCGGCCTCACAGTTGTGGAGGTCCTCACCCCCGCTCCCCAGGAGAAGGAGGAGCGCCGAGGGCTCGTGGCTCCGGACCTCCTTCCACGCCTGGATCAGGGCCGGCAGCCCTTTGTAGGAGACCAGGCGTCCGGTAAAGGTGGCCACCTTCGCATCGGCGGGAATTCCCAACTCTCCCCTCAGCGCAGCTTTCTCCCCGGCATACGGGGGACGGAAGTGCTGTGTGTCCACTCCGTTGGGGATCCTGTGGATTCCTTCCGGAGGAACGCCCGACCCCTGGAGCTCCTCTTGTATGGCGGAGGAGATGGCCACAAAGCCGTCGGCCCTATGGAGGGTCCGGTCCCTCCAGGCCAGGAGCGTGCGGGCCGGGAGTCCCTCCGGGCTGAGACCGAACCGACGGAGACCGGGACGGAAGAACTCCCCGGACATCTCACCGGTGGAGTCGGCCTTGAGGAATACCCTTGGACGCCTCCCACTCCGGGTCCGATGGGCTTCCTGCACCGCAGGCACTCCCAGCACCTGGAAGCCGGAGACCAGGAAGGCATCCGCCTCCTCTGCCAACTCCCGGAGGGGGGACCGGGCGGAGCGGAGAAGGCCCCACCGCCGGAGCTGGCCCCGCCCCACGGGGGGCACCCGCACCACCTCCACCCCGTCCAGCCGCTCCCGCTCGGGGTCCAGGGAACTCCATCGCCGGGTCACCACCGTCACCGCACGCCCCGCCGCCAGGAAGGCCGACGCCAGGGCCCGGGCCTGGGTCTCCCCTCCGCCCACCAGGGGGTGGTAGCTCTCGGTGAGGAGAACGATGCGGCCCACCCGCGAAGGTGCACCGCTTTCGGCACTCCGTGCCTGCCGTCGCCGCCGAAAGGGAAGGGCCAGCAGCTCCCTGACCCCCGGATCCCGAAAGAGGGGCCCCTTTTCCCCTTCCTGTGGCGTGAAGGTGGCAGTCCCCTCCGCCACCTCCTGGATCGCCTCGAGGTAGAGTCGGAACCCCAAGGCCTCCACGTCGCGCCAGACCGCGCCGTACCCCCGGCCGACGGTGGGAACGCTGCCCTTCCGGACCACCTCTCCGGTGTCCACTCCGGCGTTCACCCGCTGGATGGTGACGCCCGCATGGGACTCCCCATGGTGGAGGGCCCAGAAGGTGGATTTCTTCCCCCGGTACTGCGGGACCTCACCGTGGTGGATCCCCAGGGTGCCGGAGACGGGAATGGTGAAGAGCTCCGGCCGCAGGATCGGCCCTCCGTAGATGAGCCCTAGCTCGGGCTCGAGGGAACGGACCTCCTCGAGGACCGCCGGCGCGTGGAGATCGGGAACCACCCGGAGAAGGGGGGCGAGCTGCCTCCGCGCCCGACTGAAGGCCAGGCTACCCAGGGGGTGCCGGATCCATCGGGCCAGCGTTCTCGCCACCTCCACTCCCGCAAGGGGGGGCGCCAGCCACCGACGTCGCCTCCAGAGGTCCCGGAGACGCGGCCCAACCCCCAGTCCCGGGGACTGGCATAGAATGGTCCCCAGGCGGATGTCCGGGTGGGCTTCCATGAGGGTTGCGAACCGAGCAGTCCCCTCCTCCAGGAAGGGACCGGTGAAGAGGACCACCCGGACAGGGCCGGTGCGCCGCGACACCTCCGCTTCGCCACCCACCTCCGGACCCTCGTCAGCCACTCCACCGACTCCGGTCCCATCCGGCTCCACGGCTGCGGGCTCCGACACAGATCCCGACGGTCAGGCCGGATACGGGGTTGCCACCCGTCCAGCGGCATGGACCCGCTCCAGGGCCGCCAGGGTCTCCCGGGCCGTCCGGTCCCAGGAATACCGCTTCGACCGCTCGAGACCCGCTGCCGAGACCCGTGCGTGGAGCTCGGGGTCGGTGAGGACCCTCCGGATCCCAAGAGCGATGTCCTCCGGGTCCTCGGGGTCCACCAGGATGGCCCCCTCCCCGGCGATCTCCTCCAGGCCGTTGGCCCGGGAGGTCACGATGGGGG
>JBJHBD010000192.1:0-3656 GCA_050485305.1 Gemmatimonadota bacterium | reverse complement strand
GTTCATGACGGTGTAGACCAGGAGGTAGAAGAGGATTCCTCCGGTGGCCATTTCGTTGGCGGCAGCGACTCCCACCAGGAGGTATCCGCCGTGGGCCACCGAGGAGTAGGCCAGCATGCGCTTCACATTGGGCTGGGAGAGCGCCACCAGGTTGGCGATGATCATGGTGAGTGCCGCCAGCCACCAGAGGATGGGGTACCATCCCTCATAGAGGGCCGGGAAGGCCACCAGGAAGACTCGCACCAGCGCCACGAAGGAGGCCGCCTTCACCGCCGCCGCCATGAAGGCGGTGGAGGGGGTGGGAGCGCCCTCGTACACGTCGGGGGTCCACATGTGGAAGGGGACCGCCGCCACCTTGAAGGCGAAGCCGATGGCCAGAAGCCCCATCCCCGCCAGGAGAAGGGCGGTGAACCCGCCCCCAGACTCCACCGCCCGGGCGATTTCGGTGAGGTTCACCGACCCGGTGGCTCCCCACACCAGAGCGATTCCGTAGAGGAGGAAGGCCGAGGAGAAGGCGCCCAGGAGGAAGTATTTGAGCCCCGCCTCCGCCGACTTCCGGTCCCGCCGGTTGTAGGCCGTGAGCACGTAGGCCGCCACCGACATGGTCTCGATGGCGAGGAAGAGGAGAATGAGGTTGCGGGTGGCCCCCATGAACATCATCCCCACGGTGGCCAGGAGGACCAGGGTGTAAAACTCCCCCGCCTGCAACTTCTGTCGCCCCACATAAGGGAAAGAGATGACGATGGTGAGCCCCGCTCCCAGGAGGAAGAGCCAGTTGGCGAAGAGGCGGAACCGGTCCACGGCGATCATGGAGTGGTCGCCCACCTCCGTCACGCCGTAGAGCCACCCGTTGGCCATGGCGGCCAGAAGTACGCCCACCAGCGCCACCCACCCCAGGCGTGCCGATTCGGTGACAGGGGCATCTTCGGCGCGGCCCGGAGTCCATACTCCGGCCAGGAGCACCCCCATGGCGGAGATGGAGAGGACGATCTCCGGGAGGAGGGCCCAGAGGAAGTCGGCTCGGGAAAGGAAGTCGAGGGTCATCTGGGTCAGTCCTGGTCCCCGGAGGTGACGGCCGCAGGCCACGCCATGGAAGCAGGAGGCGCCCCGTCGGGTGCGCTCCCCTCCCCTTCCCCATCATGCCGGGCACTCACTCCCAGCTCTCCCCGCTGCGCAGGAGCGGGCACTCCACCGTCCACGGCAGGGGTGAGGGCGCCGGAGCCCGCCAGGGCGGCCAGCGGCCCCCCTCGAGCGCCCTCATCCACGTACTCCACCACGGCGCGGACGCCGGGCTCCATCCGCTCCAGCACCGGCGTGGGGAAGACCCCCAGCACCACCATGAGAATCACCAGGGGAGAGAGCACGGCGATCTCCCGGGGCGAAAGGTCCTTCATGGTGCGGTTCTCCGGGCGCTCCAGGGCGTTGAAGAGGATCTTCTGCACCATGGGGAGCATGTAGTAGGCCGCGAAGATCACCCCGGTGGTGGCCAGGAGCGCCGGCACCGGATACCGCTCGAAGGTCCCGATGAGGGCCAGGAACTCGCCCACGAACCCGCTGGTGCCGGGGAGCCCGATGGAGGCCAGCGCCGTGATGACCAGCGCCGTGGCCAGGAGCGGAGCCACCCGGGCCAGTCCTCCGAAGTCGGCGATCTCTCGGGTGTGCCGCCGCTCGTAGAGCATTCCCAGAATGAGGAAGAGGGCGCCGGTGGAGATCCCGTGGGAGATCATCACCATGAGCCCACCCTGGAGCCCGTTCACCGTGAGGGCGAAGATCCCGATGACCACGAACCCCATATGGGCCACCGAGGTGTAGGCCACCAGCTTCTTGGCGTCGGGCTGCACCGCCGCCACCCAGGCGGCGTAGATGATCCCCACCACCCCCAGGGAGATCATCACCAGCACCACCGTGGGGTGTGTGGCCGCCTCCGGGAAGAAGGGGAGGACGAAGCGGATGAAGCCGTAGGTCCCCATCTTCAGCAACACCGCCGCCAGCACCACCGAGCCGGGGGTGGGCGCCTCCACGTGGGCATCGGGGAGCCAGGTGTGGAGGGGGAAGAGGGGGACCTTGATGGCGAAGGCCAGGGCAAAGGCCCCAAAGAGCCAGAGCTGCTCCGTGAGGGAGAGGGGCACCCCCAGGAGGTGGGTGAAGTGGAACGACCCCACCCCGGTGAAGCCCTTGGCGGCAAAGTAGAGGTAGAGGATCCCCACCAGCATGAGGAGCGAGCCCAGCGCCGTGTACAGGAAGAACTTCACGGCGGCGTAGATCCGCCGCTCCCCTCCCCACACCCCCACGATGAAGTACATGGGGACGAGGGTCAGCTCGAAGAAGACGTAGAAGAGGAAGAGGTCCATGGAGGTGAACACCCCCACGATCCCCGTCTGCAGGAGGAGCATGAGGGCGTAGAACGCCTTCTGCCGCTCCCGTATGTAGTTGAAGGACCCGAGGATGGCCACCGGCATGGTGAAGGTGGTGAGAAGCACCATGAACAGCGTGATCCCATCCATCCCCAGGGCGTAGTTCACCCCCCAGAGGGCAATCCAGGGCGTGGAGCTCTCCAACTGGAAGAGGGAGCCGGAGGGGTCGAAGGCCCACCAGAGGCCCAGGCTCAGGACGAAGAGCCCCAGGGTCCAGCCGAAGGCGATGTGCTTGGCGCGGTCCTCGGGGGCGGCCAGAACGGCCACCATCCCCCCGAGGGGAAGCCAGATGAGGGCGTGGAAGATCCACGCGTCGTAGGACAGGGCCTGCAGGAGCGACGTCATGGCGGCCGCCTCAGAGAATCAGGACCCCGAGGACGGCGAGCGCCCCCAGAGCCAGGATGAAGGCATAGGTGTTCACCTGTCCCGTCTGGAACAGGGAGCCGAACCAGCCGACGGCTCGGGAGAGGTTCCCCACGGCGTTCACCGTCCCGTCGATGAGGAGCTGATCGATCCAGCGCCAGGCCCAGCGCGACGCGGCCACGATGGGACGCACGATGATCCGGTCGTAGAGCTCGTCCACATACCACTTGTGGTAGAGAATCTTCCGGATCCCGCTTTGCGGGTCTTCGGACTCGGTGGCGGGGCGGAGCGCCCACCCGGACACCACCTTGGCCGTCACCGCCACCACCGTCATGGCCAGGAGGGTGGCGATGATTCCCCAGGTGACGTGACCGCCGCCCACCGGAGAGCCGTAGGCGTAGGCCCCCAGGTTGGCTTCACGGATGCCGTCGGCCGCCGAGGTGATGGGGTAGAGCCACTCCTTCATCCACCCGGACATGGGAAGGGTGCCGAACCCGCCGAAGAAGGAGTTGCGGACACTCTCGGGGACGTTGACCCATCCTCCCACGATGGAGAGGACGGCCAGCACCCCCAGGGGGATGGTCATGTTGAGGGGGGCCTCATGGAGGTGCCCCGCCTCCTTCTCACCGGTCCGGTTGGGACCGTGGAAGGTCATGACCATCATGCGGGTCATGTAGATGGCGGTGAGGACCGCGGCCAGGAGGGCCATGATCCAGAGCACCGTGTAGAGGGGTCCGAAGGGGGCCGAGGTCCCCACGTACCAGATGATCTCGTCCTTGGAGAAGAACCCGGCGAAGGGCCAGATCCCGGCAATGGCCAGGGTGGCGATCCACATGAAGGCCCAGGTGAGGGGCATGAACTTCTTCAGCCCTCCCATGT
>JBJHBD010000191.1:0-3687 GCA_050485305.1 Gemmatimonadota bacterium | reverse complement strand
ACCCAACAACGCGGAGATCGGGACGAAGGAGATGTTCTGGATGCTCAGCTTCCGTGCGAACCGGCGGAACTCGTCACGGATGGCCTCGAAGACCTCCTCAGACCAGTGTACGAGATCCATCTTTTTCACGGCCACGATCACGTGAGGGATACCAAGCGGAGAGGTGATGAGCGCGTGGCGCTTGGATTGGGTGATGACCCCCTTTCGAGCGTCCACCAGCACCAGCGCCAGGTCCGCCGTTGAGGCCCCGGTGACCATGTTGCGGGTGTTCTGGATGTGCCCGGGGGTATCGGCGATGATGAACTTCCGCTTGGGGGTAGCGAAGTACCGGTACGCAATGTCGATGGCGATCTTCTGCTCCCGCTCCGAGCGGAGCCCGTCGGTAAGGCGGGCCGGGTTCACGCCCTCCTCCCCCAGCTTCCGGCTCGCCCCCTCGATCTGGTCCATCTGGTCCTGAATGATGGACGTGGTGTCGCAGAGAAGCGTCCGATCAGGGTGCCCTTTCCGTCATCCACCCTCCCCGCCGTCGTGAAGATGATTTCCTCCACCGAGGTGGCCTCCGACTCAACCGCCCCGGTGCAGGTGGCGTCTCCGATGGTCCGGAAGCGGACCCGGAGCAGCAGCACCTCCTCCTCGTCCAAGATCTGGATGCAGTCGGTGCGTCCCAGGAGGATCCCGTCCCGGCGGATCACCTCCCGCTCATGGGCGAAGTAGAAGTGGGGGATGGGAATCTCCTCAAGGTGGATGTACCTCCAGATATCCACCTCGGTCCGGTTGGAGAGGGGAATAACCCGGAAGTGTTCCCCGGGGCTCCTCCGGCCGTTGTACAGGTTCCAGAGCTCCGGCCGTTGATTCCGCGGGTCCCACTGTCCGAAGACATCCCCATGGGAGTAGCACCGTTCCTTGGCCCAGGCCTTCTCCTCATCCCTCCGGGCGCCACCCAAAGCCGCATCCGCCCTGAGTTCCTTCATAGCATCCAGCAGGGTCACGGTCTGGAGACTGTTCCGGCTGGCATTGGATCCCATCTCCTCCTTCACCCGGCCACGGCGGATGGAGTCCTCCACATGGCTCACCTCCAACCGGCAACCCGGGTGGTCTGGGAACCAGTCCCGGCACTCGATGGTCTCGGGGAAGCTGTGCCCGGTGTCGAGATGGAGGAAGGGAAAGAGGACCCGGCGCCTTGGGGGCCAGCCACACCATGACGACGGACTCCTTCCCTCCCGAGAGGAGGAGCACCGGCCGCTCGGGCTGAGCAGCCACCTCCCTCATCACGTGGAAGGATTCGTTCTCCAGGGTCCGGAGATGTCCGTTCGACTCGGCCTTCATCCCTCTACCCTGTGGTCTGAAGCGAGTGTCTGCGAAGACAGGTCCGGGTCCCCAACGGCGACAAGATGCGGATCCCGCCGACCCCTCTTCCCATACCGGAGGGGGTCACCGCCGAGCGTGAACACCCCTCCTCCCGCGACCTCCAGCACCGCCTGAGCCGCACCGGTGTCCCATTCCATCGTGGGACCGTCACGCAGGCAGAGGTCCGCCCGGGCCTCCGCGATCAGGCAGAGCTTGAGCGGATGGCGCATGCTCAGGGTCTTTGCCCCGTGGAGGGTCTTGAGAAGGGTACTGACCCGGGGGCCGGCATGGTCCCGGCTCGCTACCAGTCGCAGGTGTTCCCGCCGGGCGGGATCGACCCGCAGGGGTCGTCGACCCTCTGGCGACCTCAGCTCGGCGACATCCGCTGTGCCCACCCAACTCCGGCCGAACGCAGGGGCTTGAACAACCCCGGCCACCGGCCTCCCCTCCGAGATGAGGGCGATGTTGACCGTGAACTCCCCGCTGCGCTTCGGGAACTCCTTGGTTCCGTCCAGGGGGTCCACCATCCAGTGGAGCGCCTCCGGTCCGCCTTTTTGCCACTCCTCCATGTCCAGCCCTTCCATGTCCCCCTCTTCGGAGATCACGGGGAGCCCGGGCGTGATCGCCCGCAGTCCCTCACTCATCGCCCGGTGGCTGGCCCGGTCCGCCTCTGTGAGGGGCGTGCGGTCATCCTTCCATCTGCCGTTCGAGTGGGGGTCAGATCCGCTGTACACCGCCAGGATCGCCTCGCCGGCCCGCTCGGCCAGTGAGACGATGGTCTCCCGGGTCGATCAAAGTGGGGAACACCCTGGACATCCCCCCATCCTCCACGGACCCCGGAGAGCATGCGATGCAATGACGAAACCGGGGAAACCGGGTCTTCGCGCCTGGGTTCAGCGGCGCTCCTATCTTCTCTCCGGTGCGTGTCAGGAGGTCCGAGCGGATTCCGCGGCAGGGGCCGCAGCGCCCCTTTCAAACCACTCCACGAACCGCCGGATCCCCTCCCGGAAGTCCGTGCGGGGATCGTACCCCAGGAGCTCCCGGGCCCGGGAGACGTCGGCCCAGGTCCGGAGCACGTCCCCGGGCTGCATGGGAAGACGTCGGATCCGGGGCTCCACACCCATTTCCTCCCCCACCACCTGGATCATCTCCGAAAGGGAGACGGTCCGGCTCTCCCCCAGGTTGAAGATCTCGAACCGGGACTCCTCCCGGCGGGCGAAGTCCAGCGCTCCCTCTACCCCGTCCAGGATGTCGTCGATGTAGGTGTAGTCCCGCTGGGTGGAGCCGTCCCCGAACATGGGGATCTCCTCCCCGGCGGCCATGAGACGGGCAAACTTGTGGATGGCGAGATCGGGGCGCTGCCGAGGGCCGTACACCGTGAAGAACCGCAGACAGGCCGTGGTGATCCCGTCCAGGTGGGTGGCCGTGTGGCAGAGGAGCTCCCCCGCCTTCTTGGTGGCGGCGTAGGGAGAGATGGGATGGTCCACCCGATCCCCCTCGTGGAAGGGGACCTTCTCGTTGTTCCCGTACACCGACGAGGAGGAGGCGAAGACGAAGGGACGGATCCCACGCTCCCGGGCGAAGTCCAGGAGGGTGGTGGTCCCCAGGACGTTCACCGAGGTGTAGAGGGCCGGATCCTGGATGGAGGGGCGGACCCCCGCACGGGCCGCCAGGTGCACCACGGCGCCCACGTCGTCAGGGAGGGACCGGAGGAGGTCGGTGTCCCGGATGTCCCCCCGCATCAGGGTGAAGCCCCGGTGATCCCGGGCGGACGCCAGGTTCCGCTCCTTGATGGCAGGGTCGTAGAAGGCGTCGAAGAGGTCGAGCCCCACCACCTCCTCTCCCCGGGCCAGGAGGCGGTCCGCCAGGTGCGAGCCGATGAAACCAGCCGCCCCGGTGAGGAGGATCCGTCCGTTCCTCGACATCAGACTCGGTTCCTCCCCACCGGGGCGTTGGGCTCGCGTGGACTCAGCCGAAGGTCAGGCTCAGCCCTGGACCTGCCGCACCAGCTCCTGCCGCTGGAAGGGCTGCGCCAGGCATCCCTCGCCCACGGGCACGTAGATCACCTCCGGGGGCGCTTCGGCTCCCCGGGGATGGAAGACGGAGACCCCGTCCACCTCGCCCGCCCGGGTCACCTCGTCGGGGCTCACCACGTGGGGGAGGCCGAGCTTCAGGTACTCCCGCTCCCCGAACTTCACCGGCTCGTCCTGGGCAGCCAGCGCCGCTCCCCGGGAGAGCGCCGGGTCCTCCGGATACACTTCGGAGACCGGCTTCCGCTCGCCGTTCACCGCCACCAGGGTCTCGCCCGTGAGGGGGAGATGGATGGCCATGACGTTCCGG
>JBJHBD010000190.1:0-3694 GCA_050485305.1 Gemmatimonadota bacterium | reverse complement strand
TGCGAGTGGTGACCCGTGGCCGCGACGCGGGGAAGACTCGAGAGGCGGACCGGGGTCGCGACGAATGTCAGACGCGAGAGGCGGGGCGGGATCGCGACGAGGGGAGGCTGCGAGAGGCGGACTCGGGTCGCGACGAATGGTAGACTCGAGAGGCGGACCGGGGTCGCCAAGAAGGGTCGTCGCCCGGCTGGGCCGAAACGACTCGAGAAGCTCGGAAGACCCCTCCGGCGGCCTGAGGGGGGCGGTCCCGGGCATGCCTAGCGATGCGGGACCGCCCCAACTGGGGTGGGCGAGAGCGGGCGCGTAACGTCCTCGCATGGAAGAACCCCGGCAGCGCCCTCCAGGCACTGCCGGGGTTCCATGCGCGCGATCCCCATGCGCGCGAACTGCGGTAGGAATCCAACTCCGAAGACCGGGAATCCAACTCCGAAGACCGGAAATCCAGCGCGGGCGACGAGGCGGCCGGGCTTGGAAGGGAGCCGTCACCCTCATGCCTGGCCTCTGCCGCCAGGCTCAACTCCGGTTCATGCCGGCCCCCCCTTACCTGGCGCGTGCGCGGAGCTGGCGCGTCCGCGGAGTTGGCGCGTCCGCGGCTTCACCCCTCCGGGGGCCGAACCGGGACCATCATGGGGTGCAGCCGGTTGTGCTTCACGACTCGCCGCTGCGAGACCTCGCCCCCGTAGACGTTCCCCTCCCGGTCCACCGCGACGCCCTCGGGTCCGCTGAAGCTGTTCACACCCAGGTTCGGGTTGTTCCAGGTCTCAGGAATGAAGTGAAAGACCCACCCGGTCCGCGCATCTCCGATCCGGATCCCCCGCTCCCACCCGGCATTTCGCTGTCCGGTGTACTGGTTCGGCGCCGGTCCCGACTCGGAGTCCGCCACGTAGATGAGGTCGTTCTCATCGATGAAGATCCCGCTCGGCCGCCCGAACTGGGTCCAGGCGGCGATGAAGTTCCCCTCCTGGTCCATGATCTGGATCCGGTTGTTGTACCGGTCGGCAATGAAGAGGCGTCCCTGCGAGTCCATGGCGATGGCATGCGGCTCCAGGAACTCACCGGGGGCATAGCCGGACTCCCCGAGCGTCTCGAGGTACGTCCCGTCCGGTGCGAACTTCATGAGGCGGTTCGGGGCCGCGGGACCATGCCCGTCGACGATGAAGATCGTCCCATCCGGGGCCACCACCACGTCGTTGGGTCGGGTCAGACGGTGGGGAGGATCCCCGGCCTCACCGGGCGTCCCGATGGTCAGGAGGAGCTCGCCCTCCGGGCTGAACTTGAGCACCGTGTGCCCCAGCCCCTCCGCGTCGGCTCCCTGGGCCCACGCATCGGTAATCCAGATGTTGCCGCTGGGCTCCACGTACATGCCGTGGGGCCAGGAGATGAGACCTGCCCCGAAGGACCGCAGCACATTCCCATCGGGGTCGAGGAGAAGCACCGGGTCGAGCTCCGATCCCACGCAGGTGTTCTGGCCACATCGCTCCGCAACCCAGAGATTGCCGTCGGGAGCCGGATACATGGCGCTCACCGCTCCCCAGACCCGGTCATCGGGGAGATTCCCCCAGCTGTAGTCCGGGCGGAACGGATTGGTGGGCGTCTGGGCATCGACCGGGGCGGGAGCCGCCGCGAGTGCCATGGCGGCCAGGAGCGACGCACCCAGGGCGGAGCGGGTGGAGAGCGAAGAGCCGAAACGGGACCTCACGGGTACCTCCATCGTGTCGTGGATTCGCAGACATGCGCCCCGGACTCCGCACCCGTCCCCGGGATTCACCGGGGAGAGGTGCACATGCCCCTCGGGGAGAGACACCGGAATGCAGGGAGCCATCTCGGAAGGGGAATCCATACGCGCTCGGGCGGTCTCGCGCCAGTCGGGTCACCTCGCATACCGGGCTGCCGATGCGCACGGCCGGGGGGGACGATGACGATGGGGGAGGCATGACCGAACGACGCGCGGATATCGACTGGATGCGGGTTCTGGCCGTTCTCCTGGTCTTCGTGGTGCACTCTGCCCAGGTCTTCAGTCCCATCGATGACTGGCACATCCGGAGCGAGGAGACCAGCGAGTTCCTGGGGCAGTTCACCGTGTTCATGGCGCCCTGGCTCATGCCCCTCTTCATGCTCCTGGCGGGGCAGAGCGCCTGGTTCACCCTCCGGAAGGGAGATTCGTCCCGCTTCCTCCGCGCCCGAATCTTCCGTCTCTTCATTCCCCTCGTGGCGGGAACCCTCCTGGTCGTTCCCCCCCAGGTCTACCTGCGGCGCGTCTCCCGCGGCGAGTTCCAGGGGAATTTCCTGGAGTTCTATCCCCGCTTCTTCGACGGGATCTTCCCGGAGGGGAACTTCTCCTACGGCCACCTCTGGTTCCTGGCGTATCTCTTCGTCTACTCCCTGGTGGCCCTCCCCCTCTTTCGCTTCCTCCAGGGGCCCGGGGGGCGACGGATCCTCTCCAGGGTGGCAGACCTCTGCGACCTTCCGGGGGGCGTCCTTCTCCTCTTCGTCCCCCTGGCTGCCGGGCAGATCCTTCTCCGCCCCCATTTCCCCGATTCCACCGGGGCGCTGGCAGGGGACTGGTCCACCCACGCCTGGCTCCTCCCCGTCTACCTGCTCGGCTTCGCCATCATGGTAGAGCCCAGGCTCGAGGCCGCGGTGGCGCGGGACTGGCGGACGGCCTTCTTCCCGGCGATCCTGGCCTCTTTCGGGATCTTCCTCTTCGCGCGTCCGGGAGAGGTCTGGGCAAGGATCCCAACCGATCCAGGGCTCTGGCAGGCGATCTTCTGGTCCGGCTTCATGCTCGCGACCTGGGCCTGGATGGTCTTCCTGGCCGGCGCGGCCCGGGCCTGGCTCACCCGTTCCACCCCCTTCCTGCGGTACTGGGGCGACCGGATCTATCCCCTGTACGTCTTCCACCAGACCGTGATCGTGATCGTGGCCTACCAGGTGGTACGGTGGCAGCTGGGGGTCACCGCCAGCTTCCTTCTCGTCCTCTCCCTTTCCTTTGGAGCCACCATCGCAGTCCTCGAGGGCGCCGCCCGCATCGGACCGGTCCGCGCGGTCTTCGGCCTCAGCGTCCCCGGGTCTCGCCGAGGGACATGAGCTCGGAGATCGAGACCACCCGGTACCCTTCCGAGGCCAGGACCGGAAGGGCCTCCCGAAGCACCTGGGCCGTCCGCCACCCCCGCTCGGCCCCGTCGTGGAGCACCACGATGGCACCGGGTCGGGCGTTTCGCTCGAGGAAGCGCCGGCTCAGTCCGGCCCAGGAGTGCTGCGCATCGAAGGGGTAGACGGTCCCGAGGACGGTCTGGTATCCGTGGGAAGCGGCGAGCTCCACCATCTGGTCGTCGTACCACCCGGAGGCGGGGCGGAAGAGGGCGACCGGGGCCAGGGGCTCGAGGAGCTCGTGCATGGCCACGAACCGTGCCTCGAAGGCCTCCGGGGGGAGGTCCCGGGAAGGGACGTCCGACATCATGTGATGCCCCAGCTCGTGACCCTCCTCCACGATCTGCCTCACCCCTTCCGGGTCCGCCTGGAGGTGATCGCCGATCACGAAGAAGGTGGCCCGCGCCCCATGCTCCCGGAGCACCTCGAGGATCTCCGCGGTGGCCTCCGAGGGGCCGTCATCGATGCTCAGCGCCACCACCCGCTCCCCCGTCTCGACGGAAAAGACCACGGCAGGCTCATCCCGGTCCGCCCATCCCATGAC
>JBJHBD010000189.1:0-3842 GCA_050485305.1 Gemmatimonadota bacterium | reverse complement strand
CGAGGGATGGGATACCGCCCCTCCCTCCCCCCCTCACCCCAAGCCAGAGTACCCATGCGCCTTCCACACCGATCGCCCCTCGCGTTCCTCCCCCTCGTCGCCCTCCTCGCCGCCTGCGCGGGAGACGCCGCCGACACCCCCGCCGAAGAGGTGGGTGCCCCGGCCTCCGTCGTCGACGTCCACCCCCATGACGCCTTCTTCGCCAACCTCTCGACCTACTGCGGACGGGCCTTCCGGGGCGAGGCGGAGCTGGCCACCTCGCCCGACTTCGACGGCGAGATGATCATGCACGTCCGGCGGTGCAGCGACGACGAGATCCAGATTCCCCTCCACATCGGGGAAAACCGCTCCCGGACCTGGATCATCACCCGCACCGCCGAGGGGCTTCGCCTGAAGCACGATCACCGCCTGGAAGATGGCTCCGATGACCCGACGACGCAGTACGGGGGCGATACCGCGGAGGATGGGACCCCGCTCCGGCAGGCCTTCCCGGCGGATGCCTTCACCGCGGAACTCATCCCGGAGGCCGCCACCAACGTCTGGACCATCACCCTCACCCCCGGTGAGCGGCTGCACTACCACCTGACGCGCCACGACGCGCCCCGGGCCACCTTCGTCTTCGACCTTACCGACGAGGTGGCGCCCCCCCCGGCTCCCTGGGGGTATGAGGGGAGCTGACGCACCTCTCGGAACCCTGGCCCTGGTAGCCGCTCTCCTCCTGGGGAGCGCCGCCGGCGCCGGCGCGTTCCCCGCGACGGCCTTGGCCGGCCTCACTCCCCCTCTCGCCCTCTCCCCGGCGCCCGCCGACACCCTGACCCTGGTCATCCAGGTGGTGGAGGCCGGGGAGAATCGCCCTCTGGTGGGGGCCGCCGCCACCCTGGTGGGAAGCTCGATGGGGGTGGAGGAGGTGCGCCGAACGGCGATCTCGACGCCCCAGGGGGAGATCTTCATGGAGGGGCTCCCTCCGGGAGACTACACGCTGACGGTGGAGAGTTTCGGCTACACCACCGCGCGGATCCCCCTCACCCTCCCCCGCCGATTTCCGGTGCGAGCGGGGCTGGCCCCGGCGCCCATCGTCCTGGACGGGCTGGTGGCCGAGGCGGCGGCGGTACTCCGGATGGAGGAACGCCGACGCGCCCTCCCCTACCAGGTCAGGGCGCTGGACTCTCATGCTCTGGCCCGGGAGCTCCGCCCCCTGGCCGACGTGCTGGCCACGGAGGAGCTGGGGCTGGAGGGGTGCCCCACGGTGGACGACCGCACCCTCCCCTGCCGCCCCCTCATCGGTCGGCACCCGGCCATCCTCTACTGTCTCGATGAACGCCAGATCGAGGCCGAGATCTGGGAGCTGGATCAGATCCGCCCCCGGGATCTCTATTCGGTGGAGGTGCTGCAGCGCGAACTCCTCACCATCGTCTACATGCTGAGCCACAACTATGTGGATCGCCGGGTCCGAGAGGGGGCTGCCCTCCCCTGGTCGCTTCCGTGCTACACGCCGGATGGGCGGGATGCCAGACCCGCGACTCCGACCGGGAGGCGTGGAGGGGGGTAGCTCGTCGGGGAGGCTTGGCCCCGCCCCCGTCCCTTTCTACCTTCCGGCGGTTTCTTCCACCCCCCTCAGCCCGCCATCGATGATGCTCCGCCCCCTTTCCCGTTCCCGGTCGTTCGCACTCCTCGCCCTCCCCTTCGCCCTCGCGGCCTGCCAGGGCGAGGACGCTTCCACCAGCGGGGAGGGTGTCGGGACCGATGACCCATCCTCCTGGGTGGGGGAACGCCCGGAGGGAATCCGCACCGAGGCCGTCCCCTTCCCGGACACTCCGGAGGAGCCGCGCCTGGTAAACCTCCTGCAGCTCACCCATGGCGGGACCAACGCCGAGGCGTACTTCAATCCCGAGGGGGATCGGGTGGTCTTCCAGGCCACCTGGCCCGGGATCTCGGCGTGCGATCAGATCTACACCATGCGGCTGGACGGCTCGGAGCTGCAGCGGATCTCCACCGGGGAGGGGCGCACCACCTGCGGCTACTTCATCCCGGGGCAGAACGAGATCCTCTTCAGCTCGACCCACCATCAGGACGCCATGTGCCCCACCCCACCCGACCGGAGCGCCGGGTACCTGTGGGGGCTCTTCGACTACGACATCTTCGTGCGGGACCTGGAGACGGGCGAGGTCCGGCAGCTCACCGACTCGCCTGGGTACGACGGCGAGGCCACCGTCTCACCCGACGGGAGCACCATCATCTTCACCTCGACGCGGGGCGGCGACCTGGACCTCTGGGCCATGGACCCCGACGGCTCCAACCCCCGCCGACTCACCGAAGGGGTGGGGTATGAGGGGGGTGCCTTCTTCTCGCCCGACGGCTCCCAGATCGTGTTCCGTGCCCACTACCCGGAGAACGACGAGGAGCTGTCCGACTACCGGGCACTCCTGGATGACCAGCTCGTGCGCGGGGGGCGCCTGGAGGTGTACGTGATGGACGCCGACGGCTCCAACCTCCGGCAGGTCACCGACAACCGGGCCTCCAACTTCGCTCCCTTCTGGCACCCCAACGGGCGACAGATCCTCTTTTCGTCCAACCTCCACAACCCGGGGGGCCGGGGGTTCTCCCTCTACCTCATCAATGTGGATGGAACGGGGCTCGAGCGGGTGACATACAGTGAGACCAACTTCGACGGCTTCCCGATGTTCAGCCCCGATGGGCGCCACCTCATCTTCGCCTCGTCCCGGGGGGCGCGGAACCCCGGGGAGATCAACGTCTTCCTGGCGGAGTGGGTGGAGCGCTGAAGCGGATGGGGAGGGGGGTCCCCAGGTGGGGCCCCCGTCCGACGCCGTAGCGATCTCACCCCGGAGGCGGTCTTTTGCGAAACGTTGATTCATTCTTGACTGAATGAACTGATACGGCGATACTCGGCGGTCGTACAGATCCCCTCAGGAGAACAGTGTGAAGGAACATCTCGCCCAGTTCGTGGAACGGATGGGGGTGGAGGCGGAGAAGGACGGCCTCCCCCGCATCGCCGGTCGAATCCTCGGTTACCTCATCACCGCCGAGGCGCCGGCCTCCCTCGCCACCCTCGCCGGAGCCCTTCAGGTGAGTCTCGCCTCGGTGAGCACCAACTGTCGCCTCCTCGAGACGCTGGGGGCAGCGGAGCGGATCTCCCTCCCAGGTGACCGGCGGGACTACTACCTCCTGATCGACCGCTTCCCGGAGCGATTCTTCGACCACGCCCGGACCAAGTCCGAGCGAAAGGTCTCCATCGCCGCCGTCGCGCTCCGGCACTTCCCTTCGGAACGGCATGTGGCACGGGATCGGCTGGAACTCTGGCACGAGTTCCACTCCTTCATCCTGAGCGAGCTGGCCGGAATCGAGGAGCGGTGGCGGAATCGAACGCGGAGCCCGGCTCCGGAACGGAACGGATAGATGACGAAACGGACAGCCTTTCCCCGATGGCGCCGGAGGGTACCGGGAGGATGGGTCCTCCGGCTCCCCATCCTCCCGGCCCTTCTCCTCGCCGCAACCCCCTCCGTCGTCCAGGGGCAGACCCGCCTCTCCCTTGCGGTGGCGGAGGATCGGGGAATCGAACGCGGGGAACAGGTGGCTCTGGTGCGCGAACGGATTGCCCAGGCCGAAGACGAGATCGCGCGGGTGCGGGCCGGCGTCTTCCCCGAGGTGACGGGGAATCTGGCCTACACCCGCTCCATCCGGAGCCTCTTCGACGCCCTGCAGGCGCCCCAACCCGAAAACGGGAATGGGAACGGTGAGGAGGAGAACCCCTTCGCCGACCTCCCCTTCGGGCGCGCCAACACCTGGAGTGCCGGGATCCGGGTCACCCAGCCCCTCTACGCCGC
>JBJHBD010000188.1:0-3852 GCA_050485305.1 Gemmatimonadota bacterium | reverse complement strand
TTATACTCCACTGTCGGGGGGTGGGGGGTGCCAATCATCCCCCTGTGTTTTAACCCCACCAACACCCGGGTGGCGCGCGGGCACACCCCGGTGGCCCGCAACGACCACGTGGTCATCCTGGGGTGGACGAACCGCACGGTGCCCATCATCCAGGAGCTCCTCCTTTCCGAGACGCGCGTAAAGCGCTTCCTGCAACTCCACGGGGCGCGCCGCCTCAACATCGTGCTTCTGGTGGACGGGGTTTCACCCGCTCTGCGCCAGGACCTCAAGGAACAGCTCGGCGACCTCTGGAATGAACACCAGATCACCCTCCGGACCGGTTCACCGCTCCGGGTCGAGCACCTGGAGCGCGCCGATTTCCTCAATGCCGCCGTGATCCTCGTTCCCGGAGGCGAATTCAACCGCGAGGGGGCCGGGGACCCGGATCCGCGCACCATCAAGACCCTTCTTTCCATTGCGGCGGCGGCCGAGGCGGCGGGAGAGGAGAGCCCCCCATATGTGGTGGCTGAGCTCTTCGACGCCCGGAAGGTGGCGGTGGCAGGCCGGAGCTATCGGGGCCCCCTGGAAGTCGTGGCCTCCGACATGACCATGGCCCGGCTCATGGCCCAGAACCTCCGCCACCCCGGGCTCTCACAGGTCTACAACGAGCTGCTGGCGCAGGGAGATGGGAACGAGATCTACCTTCCGGAAGGAACGCCCTTCGCCGGAACTCCGGTGGAGGCGCTCGCCGATGCCTTCCCCCGGGGCGTCGTGCTGGGGGTGGTACGCCCGGACGGTCACCGCCTCCGTCCCTTCCTCAACCCTCCTCCAGGCTTCCAGGTGGCTCCGGAGGATCGGATCGTGGTGGTGGCCCGTTCCCACGCCGACACCCAGCCTCCGGCACAGCACCCCCCCCGGGCCCTCCCTCGAGGGGAGCCGGGGACTCTCGTCCCTCGAGAGGGGACGCGGCGGGTTCTCCTTCTGGGGTGGAGCCACAAGGTCCCGGCACTCCTTCGAGAACTCGCTACCTACGTGGACGAGCGCATCGAGGTGGACAATCTGGCCACCGTGGCCGTGGAGCGGCGCCTGACCCAGCTCCAGCGCTATGGGTTCGGGGAAGGGGACTTCCCGATACGGCTGCTCGAAGGGGATTACACCAACCACGCGGAGCTGCTCAGGGAGGATCTCCTGAGCTACGACAACGTCCTCTTCGTGGGAGCCGACTGGCTGCGCACGGGGCAGGAAGCCGATGCCCGGACCATTCTGGGGGCCCTCCTTCTCCAGGAGGTGGTGGCCAAGCGGGAGCGGAGCCCGGAGGTGCTGGTGGAACTCCTGGACCCGGAGAACCTGAGCCTGCTCCGAAGAGGGAGGTCCGAGGTCATCGTGACCCCCATCCTCATTTCCCACGTCCTGGCGCAGGTGGCGCTTCGGCGGGAACTCCGGGCGGTTTTCGAGGAACTGTTCACTGCGGGCGGGGCCGAAGTGGTGTTTCGTGCCGCCGGGGAGCTGGGACTGGAGGGGGAAGGGGACTTCCGCACCATCCAGGAGGCGGCATTGGCCCGAGGCGAAGTGGCGCTCGGGGTGCGGGTACCCGGGGAGGCGGAACCTCGCGTATTGCTGAACCCCGACCGGGCGGCCCGATGGGTCTTCGATGAGGGGGTAGAGGTGGTGGTGTTGGCAACGTATCCCGAATGACGGGGAGTGGTTGCGCAAAACGGAAAGGATAGTTATTTGCTTTTGCGCTACCAGCCATTCTTCGCCAGGAGTCCTGATGCCTCGACTCAGAACCGCGCCATCCATCCTTCTGTTCCTCACCGTGACGAGCGGGTGCTCCACGGGCGGTGACGCCGCCGGAAGCGCCGTGGTGGCGGATTCCGCCGGCGTCTCCATCGTCACCTCACCGGGCGCGGCGCTGGAGCGGCCCCTCGAACGGCAACTCGCCTCCGAGCCCCACCTGCGCATCGGGGTGGTGGAGGGGGCTGACGAGCTTCAGTTCACGGCCCCGAACACCGCCGTGCGTCTCTCCGATGGGCGGCTCCTTGTGGGAGAGGCGGGGGCCCGGCGAGCGCGCCTCTTCTCGCCGGAGGGCGAGTTCCAGCAGTGGATCGGGGGGCTCGGTGACGGCCCGGAGGAGTACCGGAACACGGCGGCCATGGGGCTCACGGAGGGGGACAGCATCTGGATCTGGGATGGAGGCCGGCGCCGCGTGCTCCTCTTCACCCCATCCGGGGCGTTCGTCCGGGGGTTCACGGTGGCGGCTCCAGAGGAGGGGCTCTCGCTACGGAGGGGAACGCTCCTTCAGGATGGGCGTCTGGTGCTGGAAACCAGCCGCCTCGGCGCCGGGCTTTCCACCTTCATGGAGGGGGATGGGTTTCAGGATGAACTCGGTGCCTTCCTCACGGGACGGGACGGGGGAGGAGCAACCTCCATTGCCCGCGCCGTCGGGCAGCGATTCCGTCTGGAATCGCCGGGCCAGACGAGCGGAGGCCCCGCTCCGATCCTTATCGTCCCACAGGAACCCCTCTTTCACCCGCTCCCCCGGTTCACCACCGCGCCGGACAGGGTGTTCCTCCTGGACCCCGGCCCCTTCGAGATCCGGGAGCTGAGCCCGGAAGGTGAGCTTCTCCGCATCTTCCGGGTGGATCACCCCCGCACACCCATCACCGCGGACATGCGTCGCCTGCACCACGAGCTTCGGGTCGAGCGGATGGGGGAGGAGCAGGCGCGGGCCATGGCCCAGCGTTCCGGGCCTCAGGCCTTTGCCGACTCCCTCCCCCACTTTCACACCCAGTTGGTTGCCGCGGACGGTGCGCTCTGGGTCAGCGAACACCTGGGGATGCAGGAGGTGGGGATTCCCAGCCGCTGGTGGCGGTTCGACGAGGATGGAGCACTCGAGGGCTACCTGGACCTCCCCGAAGGGCTGCGCCTGCTTCACGTGGGGCCCGACGAAGTGCTGGGGGTGGAGCGGGATGACTTCGACGTCCCCTACCTGGTGGGGTACCGGCTGATCCGGGATCCCGACTGACCCGTCACCCCACCCCGTTCCTGACCACCGCCCGCATGGCCTCCACGAAGCGGTCCAGCTCGTCCAGGGTGGTGTAGACCGAGGGGCTCACCCGGAGCCCGGTGCAGTCCGGGTGGCCGATGGGGGTGACAAGGATCCGGTGCCGCCGCCAGAGGAAGTCCACGAGGGGTCCGGGGTCGACGCCCTCCACGGAGACGTTGGCGATCCCGGCGGCGAAGCCGGGGCGGAGGCTGGTGTTGAGGGTGATCCCCGGCTCGTTCCGGAGCGCCTCGGCCCAGTAATTCCGCAGGTATACGAGGCGCGCCTCCTTCCGCTCGGCGCCGATTCCCTCATGGAAGGTGAGGGCGGCGCCGATAGCCAGGTAGTTGGGGCAGGGATGAGTCCCGATCTCTTCGAACTTGCGGATGTCGTCTGCATTCCGCTCTTCCGACCCCATGAGGGACCAGAGCTCGGGGATACGCTCCCGGCGGACGTAGAGGAGCCCGGTGCCGAAGGGGGCGAAGAGCCACTTGTGGAGGGACGAGGCGTAGTAGTCACACCCCAGGTCTTCGTGGCGAAAGGCGAAGTGGGCGTATGCGTGGGCCCCATCCACGATGACGGGGATCCCCCGCCGTCGGGCCATCTCCACCACCTCCCGCACCGGGAGAATCTGGCCGGTGATGTTGATCATGTGGCACATGAGAATGAGGCGGGTACGCTCCGTGATGTTGGCCTCGAAGCGGCGCACCACCTCGGCGGGGTCCTCGGCGGGGACGGGGAGGGGGAAGGTCTTCAGCACGACCCCTTCCCTCCGCACCCGTTGCCGGAAGGTGGTGAGCATCCGGGGGTAGTCCTGGTCCGTGGTGAGG
>JBJHBD010000187.1:0-3854 GCA_050485305.1 Gemmatimonadota bacterium | reverse complement strand
ACCCTCCCCACCCCACCCCTCGACCACCCCGAGCGGATCCTCCTCCTGGATCGGGTACAGGATCCGGGGAATGTGGGGACCCTCATCCGGAGTGCCGCCGCCCTGGGTGCCACCCGGGTGGTGGCGCTGGACGGCACCGCCGATCCGTGGAGCGGGAAGGCGGTGCGCGCCGCCGCCGGCACCGGCTTCCTCCTTCCGGTCCACCCCCTCCCCTGGTCCGGGTTCGAAGGGTGGCTCACCGCCTCGAAACTCCCCCTCCTGGCCGCCCTGGCCGGCGGGGCCGACGCTCGCCGGCTCTCCCCCGAGCTCCGCTCGGGGTGGGTTCTCGCCGTGGGGAACGAGGGAGCGGGCCTCCGCCCGGAGCTCCTGGAGCGCACCCACCACCCCGTTTCCATCCCGATGGCGCCCGGGGTGGAGTCGCTGAACGCGGGGGTGGCCGGAAGCCTCCTCCTCTGGGCGCTTGCGGCGCCCGAATCCCATCCCCCGAACCCGACACCCTGATGGAACCCTGGCTCTACCCCCCGTTCGCGGCGCTCTTCGGGCTCCTCATCGGGTCCTTCCTGAACGTCTGTGCCCTTCGGTGGCCCCAGGACAGGTCCATCGTCTCTCCACCGTCGAGCTGTCCCGGGTGTGGGAAGCGGATCCGGTGGTACCACAATGTCCCCGTCATCGGCTGGGCGGTTCTGGGAGGGCGCTGTCGGGACTGCCGGGAACCCATCTCCATCCAGTATCCCGCCGTGGAGCTGGCCACCGGGCTCATCTGGGGGGGGATGATCCTCCTCCACGGCCCCACGGTGGAAGGGGTTCGGGGTGCGCTCTTCCTCACCATCCTCCTGGGGATTTCGGTCTCGGACGCGCGCTTCTACATCATTCCGGACCAGTTCTCCATCGGAGGAGCGGTGCTGGGGCTGGCCTTCTCCTTCTTCACCCCGGCTCTCACCTGGGTTCAGGCGGGGGCGGGCGCCCTCACCGGCTTCCTCCTCCTCTGGTTCGTGGCGTGGGCGGGGGAAAAGGCCTTCGGGAAGGAGGCCATGGGCGGGGGAGACATCAAGATGATGGCCATGATCGGCGCCTTCCTCGGAATCCAGGGGGTGTTCCTCAGCCTCTTCCTGGGCGCCTTCCTGGGAGCCGTCATCTTCGGCCCCATCTCCATGAAAACGGGGAAGCTGGTCCCCTTCGGGATCTTTCTCGCCGCAGGGGGCGCGTTGGCGTACGGATTCGGGGATGCGCTGGTGGGGTGGTATCTGGAGTGGGCCTTCGGGCCCCGATAACCGGACCGGTGTCCGGGAGGGCGTTCAGGGGTCCGAGCAGTCCCGGACGTACCCGCACCCCTGGCAGACCAGCTTGCAGTGTCGATCCAGCATGGAGGTCCCGCAGAGGTCGCAGACCCACACCTTTTCGCCTCCGGCCCCTTCTTTCCCCGGGCCTTTCTCTGCTTCGGGAGGATGGGTGGCTCCGGAACCCATCCTCACCCGCCTCCGTCAGCGTCCTGCGCCGGCGCTCCCTCCGCGGGGCGCCATTTCCGACCGGTGACCCCCGGAGGGGAGATCCGGTGAACCCCCTCGGCCAGATACCGGCGGGAGAGGGTGTGATAATGTCGGGCGCTCCGCTCCACCCACCCCACCGAGGAGCCGTCCAGCGACTTCCGGACCTTCCCCGGGACCCCCGCCACCACCGAGCGGTCCGGGATCTCCGCTCCCTCCAGGACCACCGTGCCGGCGGCCAGGAGGCACTCCCGCCCCACCACCGCCTCCTGGAGGATGACCGCGTTCATCCCCACCAGCGTCCCCTCTCCGATCTTGCACGACTCGAAGAGGGCACCGTGCCCCACCGTGACCCGGGGACCCACGATGGTTGGGCCCCAACGCCCCACATGGACCACTGCGCCGTCCTGGATGTTCGCCTCCTCCCCCACCACGATGGGGTGATCCGGATCGTCGCCCCGCAGGACGGCGCCGAACCATATGCTGGCACCTGCCTCCACCCGAACATCGCCGATGAGGACGGCGGTGGGGGCGAGGAAGACGTCATCGGCCACCTGAGGGGACTTTCCGCCGAAGGGGATGAGGAGAGCCATGGAGCCTATTCGGGGGTGGGGGCGGGGGTCGCCGAGGTCTTCCGGATTCGGGCGCGGAGAACCTGCGTGTCGCTGGCCTCGAGAATTTCGATCTCCACCCCGGGGACGGTGACGGTCTCCCCGGCCTGGGGGACCCGTCCGGTCTCTTCCAGGATGAAGCCGTTGAGGGAGCGGTGTTCGAGGAACGGAAGGGTGAGGTTGAAGACCTGGTTCACCTCCCGGAGTTCCACCGAGGCGTCCGCCACCGCCTCGTTCTTCGACACCCGAACGAGGGGTTCCTCGAGAATGTCGGTCTCGTCCTCGATCTCCCCCACCAGTTCCTCGATGACATCCTCCAGCGTCACCAGCCCATCGGTGCCTCCGAATTCGTCGGCCACGATTCCCAGATGGATGCGACGAGCCTGGAAGTCCCGGAGGAGGCGGGGGAGAGGGAGGGAGCCGGGGACGAAGAAGGGCTCCCGGGCCAACTCCCGGAGCGTCATCTCTCCCCTGCCGGCGATGTGGGCCTCGTAGACCTCCCGGACGTGGACCACCCCGGTGATGTCGTCCACCGACTCTCCGTAGACGGGGACGCGGGAGTACGGGACGGTACGGGAGAGCGCCACCACCTCATCGAGGGTGAGCGAGTCTCTCCAGGCGAAGATGTCCACCCGTGGCGTCATGATGTCCCAGGCGGTCAGTTCGTCCATCCGGAAGGCGCGCTCCACCAGGTCGCTCTCCTCCTCTTCCACCACCCCTTCTTTCCTCCCGAGCTCGGTGAGGTCGCGGACCTCTCGTTCCCGGGCAACTTCCTCGTCGTCCTCGCCATTGCGGGAGAGGAGCGCCTCCAACCGGCTGAAGGGAGAGGCCAGGGGCGCGAGACGCCGCTCCACCTCATCAACCATCGGCGCAAAGGCCAGCGCCACCCGGATGGATCGGCGGGTGGCAAGCCGGCGGGGGAGACCCTCTCCCAGGAGAATGACGGCGAGGACTCCGGAAAAGACGCCGATGACCCCTCCTACCCCCCCGCCACGAAGAGTGCCGTCCAACGTGACGAATCCCACCACGAGGGTGTTGAGCACGGTGTTGGAGAGGAAGAGGAAGGCCCGAACCTCAGCTCCGTCATCTCGGAGCCGATGAAGGGTGTCGGCACGCCGAAACCCCTCCTCCCGGAGTGTCCGGAGGTGGGATGAAGTGACGGAGAAGGTGGCCGCTTCCGCCGCCGAAAGGAGGGCGGAAAGGGCGAGGAGGAGGAGGGCGAGGGGGAGGAGGATGGGGGTCATGGTACCCCTCGACTCGGAGGGTGGTCGTCTCCCCCCCCCCTACTTGGGCCTACGTCCATGAACGACTCTCGCTCAGGAGTTCGTGAATGACGTCGAAGTCGGACATGCCGTCGGCTTCCGCTTCGAAGTTGAGCACCACCCGGTGTGCCAGCACCAGGGGTGCCACGGCGCGAACATCGTCGAGGGTGGGGATCGGATCCCCCCGCAGGGCAGCGCGCGCCTTGGCACCGAGTACAAGATACTGCGAAGCACGTGGTCCCGCTCCCCACGCCAGATATCGACGTGCAACCGCCGAAGCCGAATCCTCGCGCGGGCGGGTGGCGCGTGCCAGTCGGACGGCGTACTCGGCCAGAATGGGGGCTGCGGGGATGCGGCGCACCAGGTGCTGGAGCTCCATGAGCTGACCGGCGGTGAGGGTGGGTCGGATCTCCACCGGGTGCATGCCGGTGGTCTGGAGAGCGACGGTCACCTCCTCGGACTCGGTGGGGTACCCGATGCGGAGCTGGAACATGAAC
>JBJHBD010000186.1:0-3900 GCA_050485305.1 Gemmatimonadota bacterium | reverse complement strand
AGGCCGGAGGGTGGCTCATGGGGGACCGTCCGAGGGTGCCGGAAGGGGTGAGCGAGGGGAACTCATGCGTCACCGGAAGCGAAGGGGAGTGAAGGGAGCGACGTCGGTTCCCGGATCCTCTCCAAGGGCGAGGCGGGTGGTGACCGTTCCGAGTACGGGGGCAAATTTGAAGCCATGGCCCGAGCAGGCTGAGAGGAGAACCACTCGATCTTCGGTGGGGTGGGTTCCCACCACGAAGTGTCCGTCGGGAGTGTTGGTATAGAGGCAGACCGACCCTCGGAGAGGGCGGGGCTCCACCTGCGGGAAGAACTGACGGACGAGAGGGTGGATGAGGGCCTCGTCGGTGGGGAGCACCCGCCGATCCACACGCTCCGGGTCGGTGGAGTCCCCCTGATGGTGGAGCGCCGCCTTCACCCCGCCGTGGGTGTCCGGGATTCCGTAGAAGTACCGATCCCCGTCGTACTCCCAGATGGTCACGGGGGTGGGGGCGGGAGGGTGGGCGGGGTCCCTGGCGGCGAACCAGTGAACGACCTGACGTTCCACGGTGAGTGGGAGGGTGAAGGTGGGACCAAGGGCGGAGTTCATCCAGGGGCCGAGGGCGAGGACGAGGGCGCCCGCGTGGTGGGTTCCGCGGGAGGTGGACACCACGACGCCGGACCCGCCGGTTTCCCACCCCTGGACGGATTCCCCGAAGCGGAGCGATGCCCCGGAGCTCCGTGCCGCCTCCAGCGCTCCTTCCAGGCAGGGCTCCACGGCCAGGACCCCGGCGGCCTCTTCCACCACGCCCACCATTCCTTCGAAGGGGTCAAGGGCGGGGAAGGCCCAGCGGAGTTCTTCGGCATCCAGAACTCGATGGGGGATCGAGTGGCGGATCGCCGCGGCCAACGTCCCCCGCACCAGGGCGCCCTCCGGGGGACCCACCATGGCGGCTCCGGTGCGTCGGAAGAGGGAGCGCCCCGTCTCGTCGGCCAGGTGGGCCCATCCCAGGAATGCCTCCCGAACCAGCGGGACATAGAGGGGGCTCTCGAAGTAGGCCTCCCGGATAATCCGGGTTTCCCCGTGGGAAGAGCCGCGGGGATGAGGGGGAGTGAAGGGGTCGAGGCCGAGCACCCGGAGTCCCCGGCGTGAAGCCTGCCAGGCGGTGGCGGCTCCGGAGATGCCGAGGCCGGCGACGATGAGATCCCAGGTACGGGAGGGCATGACGGCTCCGGTGCGTTGCCGGGAGAGGGGATGAGTCGGCTCGGACAGACTACGCGGCCTCCGGTGGGTGGACAACGGGACCGGGCACGAGCTTTGCCCTCAGGATTGGGGGTGCGCGCGAACCACCCATCCTCCCGAACCCGCGAGATTCGCCATGAACCCGTACCATACCTCCTTCCGCGGCCCTCTCATCCCCGGGCTTGCCCTCCTGGTCATGGTCCCGGGGTGTGGACGGTTTGACCGGGGGCCGGGAGGGGTGTGGGACGAACTGGCCCGTCCGACCATGGGGCCGCCCGTGCTCTACGAGGATCCCGCCACCGAAGGGCTCCCGGAGCCGGCCCGCCGGCTCCTGCGGTGGTCCATCGAGGAGGGGACGCCGCGGGCCCGATCGGTGGAGATCAGGATGGAGGGAACCATCACCCTGGATCCCGCCCGGGGACCCATCCCCATGGAGGCCATCCAGATTCTGGCCCCGCCGGAAGGGTTCATCTGGAGCGCGCGAACCTCGGGAGGGCTCATGCGGATCCGGGGATTCGACCGGTTCAGCAACGGGGAAGGGGAGATGCGGTGGAAGCTCTTCGGTGTGATCCCGGTCGTGCGGGCCCGGGGTGCGGATGTGACCCGATCGGCGGCGGCACGCCTGGCCATGGAGGGGCTCCTGGTCCCCGCATGGCTGGTCCCCCGAGGGGATGCTCCGTCGGGCGTTCGATGGGAGGGTGTGGACGACACCCATGCCCGCTACCGCGTGGTGATCGGTGGGGAGGAGGTGGTCACCACGGTGGCGATCGATGAGGAGGGGCGCCCCCTCCGGGCGTGGGCGGAGCGGTGGAATGAGGGGCGCTACGAGCGCTTCGGAGTGGAGTTCTCCGGCGAGATCCGATCCGGGGGGTACCGGATCCCGGCGCGGGTGCAGGCGGGGTGGCGCCTGGGGGAGCCGGACGAGTTCCGGTTCTTCGATGCGGTGATCACCGAACTCCGGTATCGTTGAAGGGGAGGGAGGCTACCAGCTCAGGGTGTGGGTGTACTTGAGGGCCAGGGTGCGTCCCCGGTCCCGGTGCCGTGGGCCCGACTCCATGCCCGGGATGAGTGCCGTGGTCTCGTTCAGGACGAGGTGCAGGTCGGTTCCGTCCCGGAAGTGGTAGCGGAGGCGGAGGTTGGCCGACACCCGGTCATTCACGCTGTTGTACTGAAGAAACCCGCTCCCCGAGAGGTGGACGTTCCGGGCGGCCAGGACCCGGAGCTGGGCAAGGTGGGTCACCAGGGGGGTCGATGATCCGGGGACGGTGATGCGGTTCACTTCGTAGCGTCCGGAGAGCTCAAGGTGGCGGGAGAGGTTCCAGGAGGGGGCGAGGGATGCGCCGGATCGATTCCCATGGAAAAACCCTCCCAGGAAGCCCGCGCCGGAGACCCGCCAGCTGCGGCCCGACCGCGAGGTGTGGGCGAGGCGCATGGTCCCGAAGGTGTGTCGTCCCGAGGGGATGAGGACCTCTCCCGCCACGGTGAAGGGTTCGAGGACATCTTCCACCTGACGGGCCAGCGTCAGGCGGAAGGAGGAGGCGTCCCGCCGCGCTCCCTCCCACTCCACCCCCACCGATCCCGATTCGGTACCTCCGTCGGGGTGACGGGTGACCACCGACCCCCGGATGCCCACCCGATGACGCTGGAAGCTCCCACTCTCCGGGAGGTGGTCATAGTGGATATGATCGCCGAACCGCCGGTACCCGCGGCGCTCCATGAACCCCACTCCCGGGCGGAAGTCCTCTCCGGAGTGGGTCACCCGGAACCGGTACCCCCACCCTTCCTGCCCACGCCGCTCCCAGTGGGCGTCGAGATGCCCGGCCCGGAGGGGTGCGCGCTCCACCCCATCCTCCAGGGAATGGGCCCACCGGAGGCTCAGGTACTCGTCTCCGGTGAGGTTCATGACGGCGTCGAGTCCGTAGGCCACATTGGCCGTCCCCCCTTCCGGGATGCGGGTGGTGACCATCGCCCCCGCCATGGAGTTTCGATTGAGGATGGGGCGCCGTGCGCGCAGCACGCTCAGGTTCTCACCGGGCGCACCGTCGGCCTCCGCCGTCTGGAGGGAGAGGCCGCCCACCTGCCACCCTCCGGCCGCGCCCACCACCCGTCCACCCCCCAGGATCCGGACTCCCTCACCGGAGGGGCCAATCCCCACGCGGCGGCTGTGGAAGAGGCGGTTGAATCCATCGAGGGGGAATTCGAAGAGGCTCCCCCGCTCCAGGAAGAATCGACGCTTTTCGGGGACGAAGAGAGAGAACCGGTCCAGGTTGATCTGCTCGTCGTCGGCCTCCACCTGGGCGAAGTCGGTGTTCAGGGTGAGGTCGGCGGTGAAGCGGTTCGAGAGGCCGTAGCGCAGGTCGAGGCCGCCCTCCAGCACCTCTGTGGCGGGAGCGGGGAGGACACCCGGGGGGGGGGCGTCGGGTCTCCCGTCCCACCAGGGCGTACGGCGTGAGGTGGATGGCGGGGCGGGCCTCCACCCCCTCGAGGACGATCTCCCGCGCCACCGAGGGCTTGTAGTAACTCCGGAACCAGCGGGGGGGGAGCTCAGGGTGGATGTGGCGTTCGTTGAGCCCCCAGATGAGGCGGTAGGTCACGAGTCCCATGACCACTCGCCCACCGTCGTTGCGAAAGGAGAGGCTGGAGAGGGGGACGCGGATCTCGGCGAACCACCCATCCTCCGTG
>JBJHBD010000185.1:0-3954 GCA_050485305.1 Gemmatimonadota bacterium | reverse complement strand
CGCACCCTACGGATGCTCAGGTGCTCCGCTTCGCTTCACGTTCGTCGTTCCTTGCCTGGCTCGCGCCTCGACTCGCTCGGTGTTGAACCTATAATGTGCTCCCGGCAGTAACTGAGACGATGGAGCCATAGCAATGGAGATCAATCTGTCCTTAGTGGCTGTCGTGATCGGGGGAGTGTGCGCCATAAAGCTCGCACGCGCTTTGGTTCACCATGCCCTGAAGAAAGAGGTGAAGGGTGAACCATTTTCCTGGCTGAGGGTGACGTACCTAACCTTAGCCACCGCAGCGATGGTGATCGTTGTACTTCGGCTGTAATGAGCCGCGCATGGTGAATAAGCCGGGCTCACCATCCGGAGTCCATCGTCAGGCGGGCTGGAGAGGGTAGTCCAACACCCCCCTACGGGAGGATGGGCTCCCCTCCCGCCATCTCCCCGGGCCACACCACCACCCGCTCCCCCTCCTGCCACTGGACGATGAGCCCCTGGTGGGCGAGCTGGTACCCCCGCTCGTCCACCGCCCAGGGGCCGAAGATGGTGGTCATCTCCACCCCCAGGAGCGCCTCCCGGATGGCTTCCTGATCCAGGCTCCCCGCCCGTCGGATTCCCTCGGCGAAGACCATGCACGCCCCGTACGCCCCCGCCGCGTGGAAGCTGGGGGGTTCGCCGAAGCTCCCGGTGTAGCGGGCCACGAAGGAGTCGGCCCCGGGGTAGGGGAGCCCGGGCTCCCATGCGGAAAGCCCCAGCACCCCGTCGGCCCGGTCCCCCAGCGCTTCCTGGAACTCCCGGACCACGCCGGAGGTGCCAAAGATGGGCTCCCATCCCATCTCCAGCATGGCTTCCCGGACCTTCACGAAGTCGCTGAGGGTCGAGGCGGCCATGGCCACCGCCCCGGCCCCCATCTCCCGGGCCTCCCGGAGGAAGGGGGTGAAGTCGGAGGTTCCGGAGGGGTAGCTCTCATGGAGGACCACCTCCATCTCCCGCTCCGCCGCCACCTGGGCGGCTCCGGCACCGGCGGCTCGCGGGAAGAGGGCGTCTTCCTGGAGGATGGCCACCCGGTCCACTCCGGCCTCCGCGGCGATCTCCACCACCCCCGCCAGGAAGAGTTCGGCGGGGGGGAGGACCATGAAGAGGTACCGGTACCCCTGGTCCCAGATGGAGGAGGTGGCGGCCAGGGGTGAGACCTGCACCGTCCCGTACTCCTCGGTGACGGGGGCCACGGCGGCGGTGAGGGTGGAGCCGTAGGGGCCCATGACCGCCTCCACCCCCACCTCTTCCACGAGCTGCCGGTACAGCTCCACCGCCCGCCCCGTGTCCGATTCGTCGTCGGGGATCATGAACTCCACGTGGCGCCCCAGGAGCCCGCCCTCCTCATTCAGGTCGGCGGCGCAGAGGAGGTAGCCGTTCCGGGCCGGGATCCCCTGAGTGGCATACGCCCCCGATTGGGACATGGTGGCTCCGATGAGGATGGGATCGGGGGGGCCCTCGCAGGCGCCGAGGGCAAGAGCCGCGAGGAGGAGGGTGGCGTGGCGGGCGCGGGGCATGGAGGTGTCCGGGAGGATGGGGTTCGGGAGGCGAACCCCCAGGGTGGTCCCATCGGTCTCGTTCGGCAAGGTGGTCTCCCCTTGGTTCTCCCCCCTTCCGGTGCGGCGCCCACCGGCGATCTTTCACCCTCGCCCTCGAATCCATCTCAGACCCTGCCCGCCGTGATCTCCGTTTCCAACCTCTCCAAGAGCTATGGCGAACATGTGCTCTTCGAAGGAGCGACCTTTCAGCTCAACCCCGGCGAGCGCTATGGGCTGGTGGGAGCCAACGGCTCGGGGAAGACCACCCTCCTGAACATCCTCACCGGCGACGTGGAGCCCTCCACCGGGTCGGTCTCCATTCCCAAGCGGGCACGGCTGGGGGTGCTCCGCCAGGACCAGTTCCTCCACGACGAGCGCTCCATCATGAGTGTGGCCCTCATGGGGAACCGGGAGCTCTACGACGCCATGGCGGAGAAGGAAGAGCTTCTGGCGGTGGCCGCCGCCGGGGGGGACTTCGACGCGGACCGCTTCGGCGACCTGGAAGAGACGGTGCAGCGACTGGACGGGTACACCGCCGAAGCACGGGCCGGGACCATCCTGGAGGGGCTGGGGATCGTCTCCGAGCTCCACCACCAACCCATGCGCACCCTCTCCGGGGGGTTCAAACTCCGGGTCCTCCTGGCGCAGGTGCTGGCGGGGGCTCCCGACGTCCTCCTCCTGGACGAGCCCACGAACCACCTGGACATTCTCTCCATCCGGTGGCTGGAGACCTTCCTGGCCCAGTTCGCCGGGCCGGTGGTGGTCATCTCCCACGACATCCGCTTCCTGGACAACGTGGCCACCCACATCCTGGATGTGGACTACCGCACGGTGCAGCTCTACCACGGAAACTACTCGGACTTCCAGGTGGCGAAGGTGGAGGAACGGGAGCGGCGTGAGAAGGACATCGCCGGGCGGGAGAAGGAGATTGCCGAGCTCCAACGCTTCGTGGACCGCTTCAAGGCCAAGGCCTCCAAGGCCCGCCAGGCGCAGTCGAAGGCGAAGGTCATCGAACGGCGAGCGGGGGAGATGACGGAGTTGGCCCCATCCTCCCGGCGCTGGCCCATCTTCCGCTTCGAGCCCCGGCGGGATTCGGGGAAGGAGGTGCTGAGGGTGAAAGGGGTGAAGAAGGCCTTCGGCGAGAAGAAGGTGCTCCACGGGGTGGACCTCACGGTGGAGCGCGGCGACCGGCTCGCCATCATGGGACCCAACGGGATCGGGAAGTCCACCCTCCTCAAGATCGCCATGGGGCGGCTGGCGGCGGACGAGGGGGCGGCGGAATGGGGGTATGAGACCCATGTGGGGTACTTCGCCCAGGATTACAAAGACCAGTTCGAGAACCGGAACCTTACCGCCGAGGAGTGGATCTGGGAGGGGTGCCCGGGGAAGGATCGGGGGTACGTGCGCGGGCGGATGGGGCTCGTCCTCTTCTCCGGCGACGAGGGGGCGAAGCGGCTGGAGTCGCTCTCCGGGGGGGAGGCGGCGCGCCTGGTCTTTGCCCGGATCGGGCTGGACAACCCCAACGTCCTGGTGCTGGACGAGCCCACGAACCATCTGGATCTGGAGTCCATCGAGGCGCTGGTGGATGGGCTCCAGAGCTTCCCCGGCACCATCATCTTCGTCTCCCACGACCGGTGGTTCGTGGGGGAGCTGGCCACCCGGGTGGTGGAGATTCGTTCCGACGGAATCCGTGACTACCGGGGGACGTACGACGAGTACGTGGCCTGGTGCGGCGACGATCATCTGGACGTACAGCAGGTGGTCTTGAAGGCGAAGCGGGAGAAGAAGGAGGCGCGGGGAGAGGAGCGGAAGGGGGGGAGGCGGGACGGGGACCCATCCTCCCGAAAAGGGGTGAACCCGGTTGCGCTGGAGCGGGAGCGGGACGAGCTCACCGCGAAAATCGAGAAGGCGGAAGCTCGGATCGGGGAGATCGACGCGGCCTTCTCCCGTCCCGGGTTTTTCGAGGAGGCCTCCCCGGAGCGGGTGAAGGCGCTGCGGGACGAGCGGGAGCGGCTGGAGGAGGAGCTCCCCACCCTCATGGAGCGGTGGGAGGCAGTGGAGGTGACGCTGGGGGAGGCCGGGCAGGGGGGCTGAACGATTCTTTTAAGGGGGATGGGGGGGTGACCGAAACTATAGGGTGACCCCCTCACAGATATCCTCACCGGTGGTGGCGGAAGAGGTGAGGAACCTGGCGATGCGGTCTGCGGAGGCGGCGAAGGACACGGCGGCGCTCATCGAAGAATCGGTGCGAAACGCCGAGGGGGGGGTGGAGCTGAACCAGGAGGTGCTGGAGAACCTGAAAGAGATCACCACGCAGGTGGGGAAGGTGAGCGAGGTGATGGCGGAGATCGCGGCGGCGTCGGATCAGCAGGCGCAGGGGATCGTGCAGGTG
>JBJHBD010000184.1:0-3979 GCA_050485305.1 Gemmatimonadota bacterium | reverse complement strand
TGCCGGGGGGTGAGGGTGCCGAAATTGGTCGAGGAAGCCTCCGCGACCGCCAGAGCGCCGTGTAGGCGCCGTGAACCGGGTCACAGGGAGAAGGGGAGGAAGCCACCATCTCCACAACCCAAATCCTGTCAATAGGTTGGGTGTCCAATCGCATGTCTGGATGGGACAACTTTTTCCACATGGGAGTGAGCGGGCGTTCACTCGGGGGGGGCGCCCAACCAGGGATCGAGCGGAGAACGAGCAGCGATGAAGCGGCGATCACACCGGGGCCACGCAGGGATCAAGGAGAGACCGAGCGGAGACCGAGCGATGATCACGCCGGGGCCACGCAGGGACCCAGGAGGGACCGAACGGCGAACGACCGGCGATCACGCAGAGAATGAAGAGGGACCGTGCGGATCTCGAGCGATGCCGGCCCGGAGATCACGCAGGAGCATACGGGAGTCGCGTGGGGAGCGGAGCGCCACCCCTCACCCCCTTACCTCCCCGCCACCTCCCACACATGGTGGTACCACACCACCCACACCCCGAAGAGCACCATGGCCATGGCCTGATGGGCCACCCCGAGGGAAACGGGGACCACGAGGAGGAGGGTGACGACGCCCAGGAGGTACTGGAGGGCGACGAGGGCCGCGAACCAGACACCCATCCTCCTGGAGAAGGGGTCGACCTCCCGAGAGAAGGAATCCCCTCCCCGGTCGCGGAGGCGCCAGGTGAACCAGAGCACCGCCCCCAGGAGGATGGTTCCCAGGAGTCGGTGCACCCACTGCACGGCGGCGGGGTTCTCCACCAGGTTCAGGAGGGTGGGGGAGAGGCGGAGAAAGTCCGGGGGGACGAGGCTCCCGGCCATGAGAGGGAAGGTGTTGTAATAGAATCCGGCCTTGAGCCCGGCCACGAACGCTCCCCATATGACCTGCACCGCCATGAGGGCGCCTACCGCGAGGATCCCCTGCCGGAGGCGGCGCCCGGTGGCCTCCGGGAGCCTGATCCCTCCGGGTCGCACCGCCAGATCGCGGGCCAGCCAGACGGCGTAGCAGAAGATGATGAAGGCCAGGCTCAGGTGGGCCGCGAGGCGGTAATGGCTCACCCGGGGCTGATCCACCAGCCCGCTCGCCACCATGAGCCATCCCATGACCCCCTGGGCCGCGCCCAGCCCGAAGAGGACAAACAGTCGCTTGAGGAGGGGGCGATTCAGATACCCCTTCACCCAGAAGAAGAGGAAGGGGAGGAGGAAGACCAGCCCGATGGCCCGCGCCACCATCCGGTGCATGTACTCCCAGAAGAAGATGAACCGGAACTCCTCCGGGGTCATTCCTTGTCGGAGCTGCTGGTACTCCGGGTAGGCCCGATACCGATCGAACGCCTCCTGCCACTGGACCTCGTTCATGGGTGGGATCACCCCCATGAGGGGAGCCCAGTCCACGATGGAGAGCCCGGACTGGGTGAGGCGGGTGATCCCACCCACGACGAGGGTGAGGAGGGTCATTCCGGCGATGGACCAGAGCCAGAAGCGGAGGGGCGCCCGGCGAATTTCCGGGATGGCGAAACGCCAGTCGTCGGCGAGGGGTGAGGGGGCGGGAGGGGGAGGGGAGGCCGAGGCGGACATGAAGCTCTCGCGGGAGAGGGGGAGCCGACCGGGAACGGAGACGCCTGAAAGGTAAGCGTTGCCGCGGATGGTGTGGACCCCGGGAGAAGGGATGGGACGGGCGGGGAGAAGGAGAAGAGCCGAGCGGAGTGGACAGGGGCCCCGTCACCCTCGATTATGCGCCGGGAAACCCGGGTCGGAGCGAGGACCCGAATCCAACCCCACACCCAAGGATGGTGGACGATGCGCAGTCTTCCCCTGGCCCTTCTTCTGGCCCTTTTCCTCCCATTCGTCGCGCCCGACTCCGGAGCGGAGGCTCAGAAGCGCCCACCCCCGTCGAGCTACTGGACCGTCTACCCCGACTACATTCCCGAATGGGACCGGAACCCCCGCTTCTACACGGTGGCGGGGGAGCGGGACGGGCCCTCCTGGTTCCCCCGGGTCCAGCAGCCCGAGGTGTGCTACGAGCCCGAAGAGGTGCTCCGGTGGGACTGCTACCACACCGTGGACGTGATGTACCACTGGATGTTCAAATGGGCCGAGGAGTACGGCCACATCATGGAGGTCTACGAGGTGGGGCGCTCCTTCGAGGGCCGCCCCCTCTACCAGGCAACCATCACCAACCGGGAGACGGGGAAGCACACCGACAAGCCCGCCGCCTACTTCGACGGGGGGCGCCACGCCGGGGAGATCACCCCGTCGGAGTCCGTCTTCTGGCTCATGCAGTACCTCCTGGAGAGCTACGGGAGCGACCCCGACATCACGGAGCTCATCGACACCAAGACCATCTACATCCGCCTACAGGCAAACCCCGACGGGTCCAACCTCTACCTCCACACCGCCCAGCGGAACCGGAGTTCGGTGCGGCCGGTGGACCAGGACGGGAACGGGCTTCTGGACGCCAATCCTCCGGTGGATCTGGATGGAGACGGGACGATCCGCCTCATGCGCTGGCACGTGGGAGAGGGGAACGGGAACGCCGTGCTGGATGACCGGGACGAGTCGGGGCGCCTCATGCGCCGCGTCCCCATGGGGCAGGGGGACTGGCGCCTCGAGACAGAGGGAGTCGATCACGTCGGGGATGGGCGGTACGGCTCCGACGGGATCGGGGGGCTCGACCTGCACCGGAACTTCCCCGAGAACTGGCGCCCCGGGATCGGGCTGGAAGAGACGGGGCGCGGATGGGAGCAGCTCGGTGCGGGCGAGGCACCGCTCAGCGAGCCCGAGATCTACTCCCTGGTCATGTGGACCCTCACCCACCCCCACATCTCCGTGGTGAACCACATGGACACGAGCGCCCCCTTCCACCTCCGGGGGCCCTCCACCTCGGGGCAGCACGAGCGGATGTACCCGGAAGATCTGGACCTCTTCTTCTACTTCGACACCCTGGGGATGAGCATCACCGGGTACCCCGGCGCCGGGTCGGTCTACGACGACTTCATCGGCGGACGCCCCCTCTTCGGCCACGGCCCCGACTACGGGTACTGGTACTACGGCTCCATCTGGTACGGGGACGAACTCTGGAACAACGCCCGCTTCGAGGACTTCAACGACGACGGCCAGATGGACGACTGGGATCGCCTCTACTGGGACGACAACTTCAACGAGGGGCGGGGGTGGAAGGACTGGACCGAGGTGCATCACCCGCAGCTCGGGACGGTGGAGGTGGGCGGATTCCACCCCAAGTTCTTCCTCCAGAACCCGCCTCCCCAGATCATGGAGGAGTGGGCCGAAAAGCAGGCTCGCTTCAACATCGCCCTCGCCATGCACCTCCCCGAACTTCACATCGACGGGGTGGAGAGCCGTCAGGTGGAGGAGACCGAGGAGGGGATGAAGTACGAGGTCACCATCACCTGGACGAACCGCGGGGGGATCCCCACCGCCCTCCGCCAGGCCGAGCTGGTCCGCATCGTCCGCCCCGACCGCATCGAGTTCCAGATCGACGGCGGGCGCACCTGGGGTGAGAACGTAGGGCGGACCGACGCCCGGGAAACCCGCACCGAGAGCTTCGAGGTGACGGTTCCCACCGGGGGCTCCCTCTCGGGGACCGCACGCGTCACCTCCACCCGAGGCGGGGTGGTGGAGGTCCCCTTCACCCTGCGCCCCTGATGGGGATCACCGGCCACAAGGGAGGTCCCCAGGGAGGTCCCCATCCGACTCGCTGACACCCTCCGCGCCGGGCTCCTCCTTCTCCTCGCCCTCCTCCTCGTCACCGGTCTTCCCACCGGCGAGGGGGAGGGCGAGGTCCCTTCTCTGGAGGATGGGGTTTCCGGATCTCCGCCCCCTCTCGCCCTCACCCTCCCTCCGGCGCTCCACGTCGGGCGTCCGGCGCTCCTCACCGCGCACCTTGCCGGCACCCCCGGAAACCCGGGGATCCTCACCCTGGAGGGGGAC
>JBJHBD010000183.1:0-4019 GCA_050485305.1 Gemmatimonadota bacterium | reverse complement strand
GGATGTGTACGTGGCGGTGGCCCCGGATCAGACCCCGCAGATCCTGGCGGCGGATCATGTGGAACTCGTCCCCTTCCCCTTCCGGCAGTACAACTTCGTGGGATGGAACACCCGCCGCCCCCAGCTCGCCGACCCTCGCGTCCGCCGCGCCATCACCCTGGGGACAAACCGGGAGCAGATCGTGGAGGCCCTCGTCCGGGGGTATGGGAGCGTGGCCAATGGAGGGGTTCCTCCCATGCACTGGGCCTACAATCCCGAGATCCGGGACTCGCTGCGCTACAACCCGGAATCGGCCCGCCGCCTCCTGGACGAGGCGGGGTGGATCGACCGGACCGGCGACGGGATCCGGGAGAATGAGGACGGGGTGCGCCTCGCCTTCACCATCAAGTACAACCACGGGAACCAGCAGCGGCAGGACATTGCCGAGATCATGCAGGCCCAGCTCCGGACCATCGGGGTCGACGCCCGTCCGGAGGTTCTGGAATGGGTGACCCTCCAGGAGCAGATCACGAATGTGGAGATGCGAGACTTCGACGGCGTCATCCTTGGGTGGATCACCGAGTTCAAGGTGGATGACCGCGACCTCCACCACTCCTCCAGCGCCCAGGCCCCATACGGGTGGTCGGGGACGAACGACCCCCGGCTCGACTTCCTTCTGGACACCATCCCCCTGGTAGTGGACCGGGACGAGGCCCGCCCCTTCTGGAATGAACTCCAGAACGAACTCATCCGGCTCCAACCCTACACCTACCTCTACTTCACCGACCGCATCGTAGGGGTCAACCGGAGGATCGAGGGTGTCACCATGGACATCCGTGGGGAGTGGGTGAACCTCCACGAGTGGCGCATTCCGCCGGATCGCCGGCGCGTCAGGGAGCGGTGATCCACTACCTCTCGCGGCGCCTCCTGGGGGCCATCCCCCTCCTCCTCGGGGTCGGCACCCTCATCTTCTTCCTCATTCATCTCGCGCCCGGCGACCCCGTCTCCTTCTACGCCGGCCCCAACGTCTCGCCGCAGGCGCTGGAGCAGATGCGGACGAACATGGGGCTCGACGATCCCATCCCCGTTCGCTATGTCCGGTGGATGGGCTCCACCCTCCGCGGCGACTTCGGCATCTCCTTCGTCCGGAACCAGCCCGTTCGCGACGTGGTGCTCCAGCTCCTCCCCAACACCCTCCTCCTCTCCTTCAGCGCCCTCGTCCTGGCCTTCCTCGCCGGGATCCTCCTCGGGGTGTTCCAGGCCATCCGGCACAACCGCTTCTCCGACAACCTGGCCAGCGTGGTGGGGCTCTTCTTCTACTCCATGCCCTCCTTCTGGCTGGGGCTCATGCTCATCCTCATCTTCAGCCTGGGGGCCCGCAACCTCTGGGATTGGCCCATCTGGTTCCCCGCCGCGGGGATGACCTCGGTGGACCACCCTTTCATGACCCCGGGTGAGCAGCTCCGGGACCGGGTCATGCACCTCGTCCTTCCAGCCCTCTCCCTGGCTCTCGTCCTCGCCGCGGGGATCGCCAGGTACATGCGGGGGAGCATGCTGGAGGTCATGCATCAGGACTACATCCGCACCGCACGGGCGAGGGGGCTTCCGGAGCGCCGTGTCATCTTCGGGCACGCCCTCAGAAACGCCTTCCTCCCCATCATCACCCTGGCCGGGCTCTACCTCCCCGTGCTCTTCTCCGGCACCGTCTTCGTGGAGACGGTCTTCGCCTGGCCGGGGATGGGGAAGCTCATGGTGGACGCCATCGGCCAGCGGGATCACCCGGTGGTCATGGCGTGCGCCCTCCTCTTCGGCGCCATGGTGATCCTCGGAAACCTCTTCGCCGATCTCCTCTACGCCGCGGCGGATCCGCGCATCCGGTACCGATGACGGACATGGGTCAATCCCTTTCAGGGAAGATGGGTCTCCGGGGATCCGCATGGCTCTCGGTTCCCTTCCCGGGACTCGCCCAGCTCCGCTCCGGGCGGTGGGGGTGGGCCATTCCCCTCGCGGGGTGGGTCATGCTCATCGTCCTGGCCGCGTTCCGGTGGGAGCGGGTGATGGCCGCCCCCGGGGGTGGAGTGGAGGACCGGGTGGCTCTCCTCACCCTCGTGGCCCTCCTCATTCTGATCTGGGGGGCCTCCTTCCGGGACCTCCGGCGGACCGACCACGGAAGACGGGCCCATGGGAGCTGGTGGTCGGCCGGGCTTCGGGCTTTTACCCGGAATCGGGTGGCGGCGGGGGGGGCGGTGGCCATCGGGGCTCTCTACGCCGTGGCGCTACTCGCCCCATTCGTGGTTCCCCACGACCCGTACCTCCAGGGAGACCTCACCACCATGCGGTTTCTCCCCCCCTCGCAGCTCCACCTCCTGGGGACCGACCAGTTTGGGCGGGACGTGCTGAGCCGCCTCGTCTACGGGTCGCGGATCTCCCTCTCCATCGGGTTTGTGGCGGTGGCCATCGCCGTGACCATCGGGACCGTGCTGGGGGCGCTGGCGGGGTACCTGGGAGGGTGGGTGGACTCGGTGATCATGCGTCTGGTGGATCTGGTTCTCTCCATCCCCCGCCTCGTCCTCCTCATCACCATCATCGCCCTCTTCCGCCCCTCCATCTTCCTCATCGTGGTGGTGCTGGGGCTCACCCAGTGGCCTCTGGTGGCCCGCCTCATCCGGGGTGAGATCCTGAGTCTTCGGGAGCGGGAGTTCGTGCAGGCGGGGGTGGCGCTCGGCTACTCCCGGGGACGGATCGTCTTCCGGCACCTCATCCCCAATGCCCTCGCCCCCGTCATCGTGGCGGGGACGCTGGGGATCGGAGAAACCATCGTGGTGGAGGCGGGGCTCTCCTTCCTGGGGCTGGGGATCCAGCCCCCCACTCCCTCCTGGGGAACCATGGTGGCCGACGGCCGGACCAATCTCCTCGGGGCGTGGTGGATCACCACCTTCTCCGGGTTGGCCATCGTTTTCGCCGTTCTCGCCTTCAACCTGGCGGGGGACGGGCTTCGTGACGCTCTCGACCCACGGATGCGGCTGTGAGGGGGGAGGCGGCGAGGGACCCATCCTCCCAACCTCTTCTGGAGGTATCCGAACTGAGAGTCGCGTTCCGAAGCGGGGGGCGGCGCCTGGTGGCGGTGGACGGGGTGTCATTCCGGGTTGAACCGGGCGAAGTGGTGGGGATCGTAGGGGAGTCGGGGTGCGGGAAGACGGTGACGGCGCTCTCCGTCATGGGGCTACTCCCGGAGCCGCAGGGGGAGCTTCTTCCGGGGAGTTCGATTCGGTGGAAGGGGGAGGAACTGGTTGGCGCCCCCGCCTCCCGTCTCCGACGACTCCGGGGGAGGGAGGTAGGGATGGTTTTCCAGGAGCCCATGACCTCCCTGAACCCGGTGCTGAGGATCGGGCGGCAGATCGCGGAAGGGCTCCGCCTCCACGAAGACCTTTCCCGGAAGGAGGCCGCTCGATCAGTGGTGGCGCTCCTGGGCGAAGTGGGAATCGGGGACCCGGAGCTGAGGGCCCGCCAGTACCCCCATCAGCTCTCCGGAGGGATGCGCCAGCGGGCGATGGTGGCCATGGCGCTGGCGTGCCGCCCTTCCCTCCTCATTGCCGATGAGCCGACCACGGCGCTGGACGTGACCATCCAGGCGCAGATTCTGGAGCTTCTCAGGAAGCTCCGGAAGGACCGGGAGATGGCGCTCCTCCTCATCACCCATGACCTGGGGGTCGTGGCGGAGATGTGCCACAAGGTGGTGGTCATGTACGCCGGAGAGGTGGTGGAGGTGGCATCGGTGGAGAAGCTTTTCGCAGATCCCCGTCATCCGTACACCCGTGGACTTCTCGACTCCCTTCCGGGGGCCGGTGAGATGGGTCGGCCACTCCGCCCCATCCCGGGTGGGGGGCCCTCTCCCGATGCCCTGCCGACAGGGGGTCGCTTCCACCCCCGGTGCTCCCATGCCTGGGAGCGGTGTCGAGGGGAGGCGCCGGGGTGGGTGGTCGGGGAAGAGGGGGGAGCGCGCTGCTTCCTCGCCGAGGAGGAGGGGTGATGGAGCCGCT
>JBJHBD010000182.1:0-4022 GCA_050485305.1 Gemmatimonadota bacterium | reverse complement strand
CCCTCAAGCAGGGGATCCCGTCGGATACGGCGCGGGAGATCGTGAAGCGGGTGAAGGAGCTGAAGCTCAAGAAGTGCCAGATCGCCATTCAGGGCGATGAACTCCGGGTCACCAGCCCCGACCGGGACACCCTCCAGGAGGTCATCTCCTTCCTCAAGGGGGAGGATTTCGGGGTCGAGCTCACCTTCGGGAACTACCGATAGCGCCGCCGGGACCGTTCACCCCATGGAAGTCCAGATCTTCGGGACGGCGAAGTGCCGGGACACCCGCGCCGCTCAGCGCTTCTTCAAGGAGCGGAGGGTCAAGATCCACATGATGGATCTGAAGGAACGGGCGGCCTCTCCCGGGGAGCTCCGCCGCTTCATCCAGAAGTTCGGGGTGGATCCCCTGGTGGACCGGCAGTCGAAGCGATTCGCCGAACTGGGGCTCGCTTCGGCCCACCGGAGCGACGCCTGGTGGATGGAGACGCTGGCCGCCGAACCCCTCCTCCTCCGCACCCCCCTCGTGCGCTGGAAGGAGAAGCTCACCGTGGGACCCGACGAGGTGACCTGGCGGGAGTGGGTGAAGACGGTCCGATAGGGAAGGGGAGCGCCCACGCCTTCCGCCGCCCCCTTCCGAAACACCCCCCGTCATGGCAGCGTAGAGTGGAGTACGGGGGGCGGCCCACACGGGCCGCCTCGACCCCTCTGGAAGGAGACAGTCCAATGTTTGAACTCATAGCCCTCGGTGTGGCCGGTGGCCTCGCCGTGTACGGGCACCTCAAGTCGCGTGATTTTTCCCGCCGCCGCCTCCGCTACACCCGGGTGGCGGAAAACCCCGGGGTGAGCGGGATCGTGGCCGGAGTGGGGGTGGCGCTGGTGGCGACCCCCGTGGTGGCACTCCTCCCCATCGTGGGGGCCGGAACCGCCATCGCCCTCGGAGCAGGGGTGGGGAGCGGGGTGGCCATGGGCTCCCGGGACCCCCACCCCGACGACGCGGTCTGACGCCGCGATAACACTCCCCTGATCGGAACTTCATGACGCTCTCGGTTCTTCTCCTGAGCGGCGCGGTGGCGTGCGCGCCCCCGCCGGCCTCCCATGCACCTTCACCCCTCTTCCCCGGCGACTCCCTCGCCACCCTCTTTGAGGGGGCCGAGTCCTGGGAGAACTTCCTGGGGAGGGTCACCCCCCGCCGCGAGCTCTGGCACGCCAACTGGAACGAGTGGGAGATCCCCGCAGAGGCGCTCCGGCGCGCCCGGGCCACCGGGGGGCCATGGAAGGTGCTCGCCATCTCGGAGGCGGCCTGCTCCGACTCGGTGAACACCCTCCCCATCCTGGCCCGGGTCACCGCCCTCATCCCCGGCTCCGAGTTCCGGGTGGTGGGCTCCGAGGCGGGGCGCCCCTGGATGGAGGCGCACCGCTCCCCCGACGACCGGGCCTCAACCCCCACCGTCCTCCTCCTGGACGGGGAGTACCGCCTCCGGGGGTGCTGGGTGGAGCAGCCCGCCGGGATGGCCGAGTTCTGGCTTCCGGCGGTGGCAGCCGGGAGGCAGATGGAGGAGCTGGAGCGGAAGATGGCCTGGTACGCGGACGATGCGGGTGCGAGTACGCTGGAGGAGTGGCTGACCGTCCTCGAGCGTGCGGCGGCGGGGGGGATCCTCTGCCCCGGAGTGTCCGATGGGCGATGAACCCATCCTCCAGGAGCCGGCGATTCACCCCCTCCTGAGCCCCTTCGGCGACTGGCTCCTGGCGCACCCCGGATGGGGATCGGTGGTGGTGGCCCTCGGGGTCCTGGTGCTCGGCGAGGCGCTCCACCGCATCGTTCGCCACTACATCCTCCGCTTCCTGGAGTACGTCACCGAGCGGAGTCCGGTGAGCTGGGACCATGCTCTCTTCCAGGCCCGACTCCCCTATCGGCTGGCGTGGGGGGTCCCCCTCATGGTCTGGTACCAGGGGCTCGTCCTCGTCCCCGCCATCCCCGGGGATGTGGCGGTGGTGGTGCGGCGCGTCCTCCTCGCCTCCATGGTGGTGGTGGTGGTCCGGGCCTTCGACGCCTTCCTGGACGGGGTCCACCGGATCTATAGCGAGCTCCCCCGGGCCAACGACCGCCCCATCAAGGGGTTCCTCCAGGTGGCCAACGTGGTGGGGCACCTGGCGGGGCTCATCCTGGTGGTGGGGATCCTCATGGATCGCTCCCCCGTCCTCTTCCTGAGCGGGCTGGGGGCCATGACGGCGGTCCTCCTCCTCGTCTTCCGGGACACCCTCCTCTCCCTCGTGGCGGGGATCCAGCTCACCACCAACGACCTCATCCGGATCGGGGACTGGATCGAGATGCCCCAGTTCCAGGCCGACGGCGACGTGGTGGACATCGCCCTCAACTCGGTGCGGGTCCAGAACTGGGATCGGACCTACTCCGTCATCCCCACCCACAAATTCCTGGAGCACTCCTTCCGGAACTGGCGGGGGATGACCGAGTCGGGGGGGCGCCGCATCAAGCGCTCCTTCCATGTGGACCAGAGTTCGGTGCGCTTTCTCACGGAGGACGAGATCGAGCGCTTCTCCCGCTGGGCGCTCCTGAAGGAGTACATGGGGCGGAAGGAGGCGGAGATCGCCGAGCACAACGCCGCCCACCCCTCCGACGGGGAAATCATCCCCCATCACCGGCGCCTCACGAACCTGGGGACCCTTCGGGCGTATATCTCCGCATACCTGAAACACCACCCGAAGCTCCACCCGGAGATGATCTCCATGGTACGCCAGCTCGAGCCCGACCCCGACGGGATCCCCATCGAGGTCTACACCTTCACCGCCGACATCCGGTGGGCCGAGTACGAGGGGATCCAGGCCGACATCTTCGACCACATCCTCGCCATCGTCCCCGAATTTGGCCTTCGGATCTACCAGCACCCCACCGGGATGGACATGCGCGAGGGGTTGGCCGGGCGGAGGGCGGAAGGGTGAGGATGGGTTTCGTGGCGCCGCGCCGTTCCGGATTCTTTCCGGTTCTCGTGCTCCTCCTCCCCATGGCGGCGGCGGGGTGCGGGGAGAGCGGGACGGACCCCCTCGCCGACGGCGTTCTGGAGCGGTACCAGATGTGGTTCTCCCGGGGGATCGTGGACTACTCCATGGACTATGTGGAGAGCTGTCCGAGCTGCCCCGCCGAACGGGGGGACCCGGTGCGCCTCACCGTGCGGGGCGGGGTCCTCACCGAGGTCCGGAGCGCCGAGGACGGGGCGTCCCTCCCACTCGGCCCCTGGGAGGGGGAGGCCACCGTGAGCGGGATCTTCCAGCGGGTCCTGAACCACCTGGAGCAGGAGGGGGCCACCGTGGTCATCCAGTATGACCAGGGGACCGACGTTCCCCTCTACACCCAGGCCTTCCTGAGCGACCGCCCCAACGCCGGCTTCGTCATCGTGGTGTCCAACTTCACCCCCGAATAGCCGCTCCCTACTCCCCCTTCTTGTGGAGGTGCACGTCGTGCTGGGGGTAGGGGATGGAGCACCCGGCGGCCTCCAGCTCCTCCTTGAAGCGGCGCACCAGCTCCCGCCGCACCGTCCAGTAGTCCTCCGCGTTGACCCAGGGGCGGACCACGAAGTTCACCGAGCTGTCGGCCAGTTCGTCCACGGCGATGAGGGGCTCGGGCTCGGCGAGGATCCGCTCGTCCGCTCCCACCACCTGCTTCAGGACCCCCTCGGCCACCTTCAGGTCGTCGTCGTAGCTCACCCCCACCACCAGATCGATGCGCCGGGTGGGGTTCGCCGAGAAGTTCCGGATGGTCTGCCCGAAGACCTGGGAGTTGGGGATGGTGACCCGGACGTTGTCCCCCGAGAAGAGGACCGTGGAGAAGATCCCGATCTCCCGAACCGTCCCCGACTGCCCCGCCGCCTCCACGAAGTGCCCCACGTTGAAGGGGCGGATGAGGAGGAGCATGACCCCGGAGGCGAAGTTGGCCAGCGTCCCCTGGAGGGCGAGCCCCACGGCCAGCCCGGCGGCCCCCAGGACCGCGATGGCCGAGGCGGTCTGGACCCCGAAGAGGTGCAGGGC
>JBJHBD010000181.1:0-4086 GCA_050485305.1 Gemmatimonadota bacterium | reverse complement strand
CTCCAGGATGGAGCGCCAGAAGGCGTCCTGGGGCTCAGGAAGGGTCTGGGTCGAGGCCTCGAGGAGCTCGGTCTGGCCCGATGCCTCGCCGGGAGGAAGGAGAAAGAGGGGAAGGAAGAGCAGGAAGAGGCGAGGTCGAGTCATGGGAGAAAGGGAAGAGGGGGGGAGTGCGAAAGGTGGGCGAGCTTCTGCCTGAGGACGGCCCGAGGTGGCCTGTCCTGGGTCCCGCCGCGCCGTGCTCAGCGGAGCTCGGCCCAGCGGATGACCCGGGCGGCCGTAGAGGCCCCTGCGGCTCCGCCGGACATGAGCCCGAGCGCTTCATCGTAGTGGATGGAAGCATTTCCCGATACCCCGACCCACCTTCCCCGTACCGCCCCATAGAGCCGCGAGGATCCTGCCACCTGGATCGAGGCATGGGGGGCATACACGCTGGCGGACAGGGGGGAACTGCCCCCGAGCTGGATCCCTGCCTGCCCCGAATTGGAGTTCTGTCCATTCCGGTTCCCGACCCAGCTTGAGTAGATGGCCAGGGTGGGGGCGATCTCGGGTGTGCCAGAGGGGCTCAGGTTCACCGTCGGGGGGATGGTCTGACCGTGTCCACCGGTGAAGTTAACCCTCCCGTTGGTAAAGAACTGGACCGAGACGCCAGGATCGATCCGAAGTTGACTGGCTCCGGCCGCACTGATATCCCCGTTCACGAAGATCCGGAGCGTCTGCGGAGTTCCGATAATGGAGGGATTCTGGATATGGAGCTGGGCGGAACTCGTGAGGGAGAAGTTGCCGTTGATATACAGGTGGTCGATCGCACCTGCGTCCATGGTGACGGGATGGGCTCCTGGCCCGATGCTGAAGCTCTGCAGCGCCTGGTTCGAAGCGATGTGGACGGGGTTCGCCCGCCACCCGGTGTGCGGCCAGGGGGTGAACTGGCCATCCGTGGGGGCCCATGCCGCCGCCGAGTCCGCCACCATGGAGACCACGTCCAGCGGGTCGCACTGATCGGTCGGGGCGGGTACCGCAACGCCTTCATCGAAGGAAGGGTTTCCACACCACCAGGCGCCCGGGGTCTGAATCGTTCCCCCGGCCTCGACGACCCCCGTGGGACAGGAGGGATTCCCCGTGAATCGGATGTCGCGGACGGCCCGGAAGGCTCCATGGACCTGGGCACTCCCGCTGAGCCGGATATCCCGGGCGGACCATACATCGCCGTGGATGGGAGAAGAACCGCTCAGCACGATGTCGGCGTCGGGGGCGATGGTCCCTACCGTGGCACCGGCCCTCCGAAGGGAGGCGTCGTATGCGCCCATGGATGAATCCCAGGAGTCGATCCATCCGGAACCGCTCAGGGTCACACCGTCGCATCCCACGACGGCACCTGCGAAGGGAGAGCTGGAGCCCGGCTCTCCCCGGGCATATTCCACCTCCATCCTTCGCAGGCGCCCACCGTAGGCGTCGGTCCTCCCTGCCACCACGAAGGTCACCCGATCGCCCTCGAAATTCATGGACTCCACCCACCAAGTGGCGGCGCCATGGGACTGTCCCGTTGCAGGATCGTGCGGGAGCCCCTCGAACAGGTCGCCAAGTTCGGCACCCTCCACGATCCCATCGTCCGGAGCCCACCCCAGGGACCCCTCGGAGAACCCGTTGACGACCCAGGAGGCCCCCCCCTCGGCCGCATGGTAGGCTGCAACGGAACCATGAAGGCCGCCCGAAGTGCGCAGCTGCTGGGTGGCCATGCGTGCGGCGATCATCGCCATGGCTGTGAAAAGGAAGAGGACCAGGAGAACGGAAATCAGGACGAAGCCCTGCTCGTTCCCGGCTGTCGGGGCGGGCCTCACGGGGGGGATGGACGGAGTGGACCGATGCATGGGGGTTCCCTCGGGAAGTCAGTTGGCGAGCGTGATGCGCTGAAGTACGAGCCGGCGGAGTACGGCGACGAACTCGGGGTCGGCCGCGCTCCTGCCGCGGCCTTCCGCATGGCGGACCTCGAGTCGGAATCGCACCGCCACGGCATGCTCGAAGTCATCCGGGGAGGGGGCGTCGGCAAAGAGATCCGGCCGACCGTTCTCGTCGGCATCGATCCCGTAGCTGAGGTCGATCGCCTCCACCTCTGCCGCCAGGACCCGGACCGTCCCGCCCCCGAGTGGACCACACTCCAGCCCGGTGGGGGAGGCCTCTACCCATATGGAGTCACCCCCACAGGGGACCGAGAGGGGAGGGCTTTCCATCTCCAGGCGGGTCGAGGAGGAACTGGGGAGGACCGCTCGGGCGCCCCGGATCCCAACGAGAAGCATCTCTGCCGCAGAATGCATGCCTGCCTGCACCTGGCGGGTGGCCGACTGCTGCTCGTTGCTCCGTCCCCCCGAGAGAACGAAGGGGGTGGCAGCGGCGAGGATGACCAGCCCCACCGTCATGGCCACCACCAGCTCGATGAGGGTGATTCCCCTCGAGGTTCCGGGCGTCATGGAGCTACCCGGGGAAGACGGACCTGGTGTTCGAAACCGGCACGCCCTCCCGCCGAAGCGGGGCTGCTCCATTCAATCCGGATCCGGTAGAGGTCTGGATCGCCGGGGACGTTCTCGACCGTCCCTTCCCAACCGGGGAGCGACGTCTCGTGGGTTGAACGCCATGCGTCGAGCTCGCCTTCAGGGTCCTGCAGGTCGAGCCACATGCGCTCAGCCATGTCCAGGGCCTGGACTTCCGCGAGCGTTCGCTGGAAGGCCGCAACGGAGGACCGTTGCGACTGCGCCTGCAGGAGCCCCAGCGCGAGGAGGGGGATGGCCAGGACAAGGAGGGCGACGAGGACCTCGACGAGGGAGAACCCCCGCGCGGCGCGGCGTGGCGATGGTGGTGGGTGACGCTCGATCATGGGGCCCCTGGGGGTGCACGGAATGTTGCACCAATATGGTGCAAATTCGATGCCAAGCCTGTGCCGCAGCGCCCCTCGAGACTTCCCCGGGGCGGGTTACCCCTCCGGGATCTCGGTGCCGAGGAGCTCCACCCGGTCCTCTTCCGCCGGGACCATGCAGAGGAACTCGAAGGGCTCGTCTCCCTCCACCCGGTACCAGTGGGGGGTCCCGGCGGGGATGTGCACCACCATCCCTGCCCGGATGTCGTGCACCTCGCCCCCGATGCCCACCCGGGCGGCCCCGCGGAGAATGTACTGCTGGTGCTCGACGGAGTTGGTGTGCTCCGGCATCCCGCCGCCCGGCTCCATGACGAAGCGTCGGGTGTGGAAGGTGGAACCGGTCTCGGCACCCAGGAGGAGCTGGCGAGCGGCCCCGCGGCCGGCGCCAATGGGTTCGAGGGGAGTCTGGGATGCAGGGCGAACAATGGTCATGGGAGGTGTGGGCTCGATTCGGGGTGGATTCCTCGGGGGAGGCGCGGGGACACGCACGATCCGCACGTCGGGAAAGCTACCTCTCCCCGGGGAGCGCCGCGACCCGGAAACCGTCATCGCCCCCGGAGGAGCGCCGCGACCCGGGGGTGGTCCCGGTATGCCATGACCAGCGGATCCTCCCGGGCGGCAAACTGAACCCGGAGCCCCTCGCGGTGGGCCTGCTCCAGAAGGGTCGCGGCCTCTTCGGGCTCGCCCAGGAGGGCGGCGATCCTGGCCCGCCGCCAGGTGTGATTCCCGAACCTTCCCCGCGGCTCCACCCCGGCCAGGTGGTCGGACCAGCGTCGGGCGTCGGCGGTGTCGCCCAGAATGACGGCGGCGCGAGCAAGGCCGAAGGGGGGATCGATGAAGTGAGGGTTCAGCTCGTGAAGCCCGAGGTGGAGGGCCCGGGCCTCCAGCGCCTCGGCCCGCCCCTCGCTCCCCAGCGCCGCGGCCAGGGCCAGGAGCGCTTCCGCCAGGTGGAAGTCGCGATCGGCGGCGGGCTCCCGTTCGAGGTCGGCGCGGGCCTGGGCCACCGCTTCCCGGTAGTAGCGGAGCCCCTCCTCCCGATGTCCGTGCAGGGCCAGGTAGTCCCCCGTTCCCCGGAGAAAGACACTGGGCGCCGTGCTCATGCGCCGGGCATCTTCCACCACCCCGGCGATCTCCTCCAGCCTTCCCAGTGCCGCCAGGGCCCGCACCTCCGGGTAGAGGGG
>JBJHBD010000180.1:0-4205 GCA_050485305.1 Gemmatimonadota bacterium | reverse complement strand
GGGTGATTCGGTACCCGTGGCGGGCCAGCTCCCGGGTCTGGAGGTGAAGCTGTCGCTGGAGCCCTCCCGGGGAGTGGGTGACGATGGGCTGGATCATGACCACCCTGGGGAGGAGGACCTGTCGCACCACCTCCTGGTGCCCTCGGAGCATGGCGCCCTCCCCGGCCTGCACCTTCCAGTGGGACCACCCCGCGCGGGCGCCGGCGGCCAACTCGGGGAGGTGGTCCAGCGCTCCTCGGATCTCCCGGGCGAGGGCGGAGCCCCGGGACTCTCCGGGGGCCGGGCGGGCCACCCTCCCCCATTTCCCCTCTCCCACCAGCTCCGGGAGAAACCCACCGTCCGCCACCACCACCGGGAGCCCGTGGGCCATCGCCTCCAGGGTGGCCATTCCGAACGACTCCTCCCGGGAGGGCTGGACGTAGAGGGCGGCGTCCCGGAAAAGGGGATCCAGGTCGGCGAGGAAGCCGGGGAAGGAGACCCGGTCGGCGATTCCCAGACGGGCGGCCTCTCCCTCCAACCGCTTCCGCTCCCGTCCCTCTCCGGCCACCACGAGCCGAAGGGAAAGTCCCTGGTCACGGAGGTGCGCCACCGCGTCCAGGAGGTCGGCGATCCCCTTTTCGGGGCGGAGCATGGCGGTGGTGAGAAGGGTGGGAGGTGCCGAGGGGGCGCGACTCCCGTCGGGGCCCGCCGCCACCCTTTCCACCACCCCGTTCAGCACCGTTCTGCTTCTGGGGAAGGTGGCCAGCTTCCGGGCCACCAGGGGGCTCACCGCCACCAGGGCGTCGGCGGCCGGGAAGATGAACCTCCGGTCCAGCCACCGCTTGAGGCGCCCCCATCGCACCGCGCGGTAGTCGTGGTAGTGGACGGTGTGGATCCACCGGAGATCGGGATCCCAGAGGCGGCGGACCCGGGCCAGGAGACCGGGGAGGAAGAGGTGGGTGTGTAGGAGGTCCCATTTTCCGAAGAGGAGGTCACGGGCCTCTCCGACCGGACCCTTCCATCCGAGCCCCTCCCGGATGCGTCCCGGATCCAGCAGGGTCGCCAGGGTGACATCGGCCTCGGCGGCGAGGTGTTCCGCCACCCGGAGCGCCACGGATTCGGCCCCGGCTCGATGGGGTTCGAGGAGGACGAGGAGGATCCGGGGCCTGGGTGCGGCGAGGGCGACCATGGCGGGAATGTTACCGACGGGGGGGAGGAGGGGCCACATGGGGTTTGCTCCCTCCCCGTCCCGGCGTCCATATTCCGGGGTCGCCGCGGCCCGGTATTCGCCGCACTCCCCCGAACCACTCCGCCCTGCATGTCGAACCCGAATTTCTCCCACCCCTCCTTCACCACCGGTGACCTGGTCTTCGGCGTCATCGGACTCGGTTATGTGGGACTCCCCCTTGCCGCGGAGATCGGGAAGACGGGAGCGCGCGTCCTGGGGTTCGACGTCTCCGAACGGGTGGTGGAGGGAGTGAATGCGGGGAGGAGCCACATCCAGGACATCTCTTCGGAGGAGGTGGCGCGGCTGACGGAGGATGGGCGGCTCGAGGCTACCGCCGACATGGCCCGCCTCTCGGAGTGCGACGCCATCTCCATCTGCGTCCCCACTCCCCTGGGGAAAACGCGGGACCCGGATATCAGCTACATCCTGGCCGCCGGGAAGGCGGTGGCGGGGGCGCTCCGTCCCGGGCAACTGGTGGTTCTCGAGTCCACCACCTATCCGGGGACGACCCGGGACGTCCTCCTCCCCCTCTTCGAGGAACGGGGGATGACGGTGGGGGAGGACTTCTACCTTTGCTTCAGCCCCGAGCGGGTGGATCCCGGGAATTCGCGCTGGCTCACCCGCAACACCCCGAAAGTCATCGGGGGGATCACCCCTGCCTGCCTGGCCGCCGGGGTGGCGGCGTACGAGCGCTTCATCGACACCATGATCCCCGTTTCCACCCCGGAGGCGGCCGAGCTGGTGAAGATCCTGGAGAACACCTTCCGGGCGGTGAACATCGGCCTCGTCAACGAGGTGGCGCAGATCGCCGACCGCCTGGGGGTGGACGTCTGGGAGGTCATCGAGGCCGCCGCCACCAAGCCCTTCGGCTTCATGAAGTTCACCCCGGGGCCGGGGCTGGGGGGGCACTGCATCCCGGTGGACCCCCACTACCTCTCCTGGAAGATGCGGACACTGGACTTCCGGACCCGCTTCATCGAGCTGGCCTCGGAGGTGAACTCGGAGATGCCCCACTTCGTGGTGGGGAAGGTCCGGGAGGCGCTGAACCAGGAGCGAAAGTCGGTGAACGGCTCCCGCGTCCTCGTCCTGGGCGTGGCGTACAAGGCGAACATCGATGACATGCGGGAGTCTCCGGCGCTGGAGATCCTGAAGGAGCTGGAGCGGGACGGCGCCGACGTCCGGTATCACGACCCCTACATCCCCTCCTTCCGGGAAGACGGTCGGGAGTGGACGGGGGTGGAGCTCACCGACGCCGAACTGGAGGAGGCCGACGCGGTTCTCCTCGTCACCGACCATGGCGCCTTCGATCTGGAGCGGATCTTCGACCGATCCCGGATCCTGGTGGACTCCCGCAATGCCACCGGGCGGATCGCCGCCGAACGAGGTGAGGGGTACCCCCAGCGATGGATCGTGAAGGGCGCAAGCCGCTGACTGACCCCATCCCGCTCCATCGGGTCATCGCCCGCCTGAACGTAGGCGGACCCGCCATGCATGTGGCGCACCTGGCCGCGGATCTGGAGGGGGAGGGGTTCGCCACCACTCTCCTGGCCGGCTCGGTCACTGAGGACGAGGGGGATATGGGGTACTACGCCGGGAGGATGGGGGTGGACCCCGTTCCCATCCCCGGGCTGGACCGGCGCCTCCGCCCCCTCGCGGCGCTCCGGGCCCTTCTCTTCCTCTACCGGCGCTTCCGGCGGGATCGCCCCCGGGTCGTTCACACCCACACCGCCATGGCCGGGGCCGTGGGGAGGGGAGCCGCGCTCCTGGCCCGGGTCCCCATCGTCGTTCATACCTACCATGGCCACGTGCTCGGAGGGAGCTACTTCTCCCGGTCGGCCACCACCCTCTTCCTCACCATCGAACGGGTCCTGGCCCGGGGGACCGACGCCCTGGTGGTCCTCACCGAGGGGCAGCGCCGGGAGATGCTGGAGGGGCTCCGCATCGGGAGGGAGGGGCAGTATCGGGTCATCTCGCTGGGGCTCGATCTGGAGCGCTTTGTCCGCGCTCCTATCGGATCCGCCGAGGAAGAGGCCGTCCGCCGGGAGGCTCGCCGCTCCCTGGGGATCGCGCCAGGCGCGCCGGTGGTGGGGGTGGTGGGGCGACTGGTGTCGGTGAAGAACCATGAGCTGCTTTTGGAGGCGATCCCGCAGGTGGTTGAGCGACTGAATGCGGTGGCAGGAGGCGGGTCCGGAGGGCTGCCGGGCGGAGTTCCGGGAGAATCTTTGGGCGGGTCCTCTGGCGAATCTCCAGGCGGGTCCCCGGGCGATGCTCTCCGCGTCGTCCTCGTCGGCGACGGCGAGCGCCGTGCCGCCCTCGAGACCCGCGCCGCCGAGCTTGGGGTGGCTGGGCACCTCATCTGGACCGGATGGCGGGACGACCTGGAGGCGCTCTACCCGGCCTTCGACGTCACCGTGCTCACCTCCCACGACGAGGGAACGCCGGTGGCGCTCCTGGAGTCGCTGGCGGCGGGGGTCCCGGTGGTGAGCCGGGCCGTGGGCGGGATTCCCGAAGTGCTCGAAGGAGGGAGGTGGGGGAGGCTGGTGGACGAGACGGCATCGGGTCGGCAGGGCGGCACCGATTCCAGCGCCATGGCCGAAGCCATAGCCCGCGCGCTCATGTCCCCTCCTGCCCTGTCCCGGCGAGAAGCCGCACGCGCCCACGTGCTGGCCCGATTCGGGCGGGCGCGGCTGGCTGCGGACATGTCGCGGCTCTACGAAGAGCTGCTGAACATGCGCGGGGGAGGCGGAGGTGGAGGTGCCGCACCCGAGGCATCCGCAGGGGGTGGCTCACCCTCCCGCTGACCGGCGATTTCCCTCGCGGAGGGCTGCTGCCGGGTCATCGCCCACCGCCGGTGCCACCCACCGCCCATCAAAGTGCTCCCCACCGCGAGGGTCGATGAACCGGGGCCGCCCCTCGCCCCACAGTTCGACGCGCCACCCCCCTTCATGAACCAGCCGGTGATGGTGCCGGCAGAGGAGGATGCAGTTCCCGAGGCTCG
>JBJHBD010000179.1:0-4208 GCA_050485305.1 Gemmatimonadota bacterium | reverse complement strand
GTGGAGATCCCCCGGGCCCTCCCCATCGAGGAGGTCCAGTTCGCCTCCCAGTTCAACGTCGATCTGGGGGCCTTCGTGGCCCTGGAATCGGGGCTTCACTACCGGATCGACGTAGAAGGGGAGGGGGATCCCGCAGTGGAGGGGGATGTGGTGCGGATCCACTATACAGGGTGGCTTCCCAGCGGGCTCCAGTTCGACTCCTCGGAGGGGAGCAATCCGCTCAACGTCATCATCGGAGCCGGGGAGTACCTCGCCGGATTCGAACAGGGTACGCTGGGGATGAAGCTCGATGAGACCCGTCTTCTCCTCATCCCCCCTCACCTGGGGTACGGACCGCATCAGGTGGGCGGGGTCATCCCGGCGAACTCCTGGCTCGTTTTCCGGATACGCCGCGTTCCCTGAGGGAGAAGACACACCTATTGGCGCACGGTTTGCAGGGGGCGAAACGCCCTGTTAGCTTGCACCTTCCATGAGCGGTGTGGGCCGACACGGCTCTCCCGCCGGCCCTGGCCGCCCCGAGGCGCGGACGGTCGTCGGGCCGTATCCATCCCTCCAGGTGCAAGCCCCATCGTGCCCTCTCCCTCCGGATCCGACGCGGTTTCGCACCAGCTCCAGGAGCGTGTGAAGGAGCTGAGAACGCTCCGGAGCGTGCTCAGCTCCCTGGTTCCCGAGCTGGCGTCCTCCCCCGCCGGACTACGGGCGGCGCTGCGCGAACGGCTGGAAATAGTGGTGAAGCACATCCCGCAGGGGTGGCAGTTCCCTGACGCTACGGTGGCGTGGATCCGCTTCGACGAAGTGGAGGTATGGGCCGGTCCACCCTCCGGCGACCCTTCCGAGGCCGGGCGTCCGCACCTCCTCCCTCCGGGACGTCCGTCCCTCACCGCCCCCATCCACCTCGCGAACAAGGAGCGTGGCGAGATCGGGGTGGCACTCCTCGATCCTCCGGCGGCCTCCGCCTCCGGAGAAGATCCCTTCCTCCCCGAAGAACGGGACCTTCTCGCCTCCCTCGCCGATGCGGTGGGTTCTTTCCTGGCGAGGGAGGATGGGCGCCTGGGGGTGGAGCGAACCACGGAAACCCTTCGGGCGATCCTGAACGCCGCACCTCTCCCCATCGTGCAGCTCGATGCCGATGGACGGGTTCGGGACTGGAACCCGCGGGCCGCTTCGGTCCTCGGTCTTGCCCTCGACCTCGCGGGAGGAGAAACCCTTCCTCTGATGCTGCCGGAGGAGGGGGACGGAATGGAGGCGACGCGCCGCCTCCTGGAAGGGATCTCGGAGGGGGAGGGAGCCCACGAACTCCGCCTTCTACGAGCCGACAAGACGGTTGGGGATTTCCTGGCGCACACGGCGCGGGCGAGGGTCCCGGGAGAGGAGTGTGCCCACTTCGTCCTCCTCCTCGATGACGTCACCGACAAGCGGGAACGAGAGTCCGATAGGGAGCGGCTCCGCAGAGCCATCTCGGAAGCGGGAGAGTCGGTTCTGGTGGCGGACGAGGAGGGTCTCGTCGTGTACGTCAATCCGGCCTGGTCCCGGGAAACCGGATACCCCTTCTCCGCCGTGAAAGGGGGGAAGATGCATGACGTGAGGCTGAAACAGCTCGGCGACGATGAATCCACCCGAGAGGTGTCCGGCATCATCGATGAGGTCGTGGAAGCGGGAAGGACCTGGCGAGGAAGGGTGCGCCTCCGGCGTGCCGATGGGACCGAATACACGAAGTCCCTCACCTTCTCCCCGGTTCGGGATGAGATGGGACGAAATCAGGGGTACGTCTCCATCGGTCGCGACGTCTCCCGGGAAGAGGAGCTGGAGGCGCGATTGGAGGTGGCCCGACGGGTACAGGCCGCCGGACAGCTTGCCGTCGGGGTGGCCCACGACCTCAACAACCTCCTTCAGGTGGTGTCCGGGCATGTGTCGGTGCTGAAGGAGGGGGGTGTCGATCCCTCAATCGCAGGTGCGGACCTTCAGGAGATCGAGCGAGCCGTGGGGCGGGGGGCCGCACTCACCCGGCACCTCCTCTCTTTCGGTCGGAGCCGGGAACCCCGCGTTCGGGTGGTGGACCTCCGACTCCTCATCGGGGAGATGCACCTCATGCTCTCGCAGGCCCTCGGCCCCGAGGTGGAGCTGGTGGTGGAGATGGGGGAGGCGCCGCTCCCGGTGCGGGCCGACCCGCAGGATCTGGAGCAGGTTCTCCTCAACCTGACCCTCAACGCCCGGGACGCCATGGGTGGAGTGGGGCGATTCGCCCTCTCCGTCGAACTCCCTCCCGGGAGCGACTTCACCGAGGTCCGGGTACAGGACAACGGGCCCGGGATTCAGCCCGAGCACCGCGAGCGCATCTTCGAGCCCTTTTTCACCACGAAGGGGGTGGGGCATGGAACGGGGCTCGGACTCTCCACCTCCCGCCAGATCCTTCAGGCCATGGGAGGAGACATCGTCCTGGAGGAGGAGGAGTCGGACGGAGCCGTGTTCCGGGTTCGCCTCCCGCGGGCTCGACCGGAAGAGCTCGGGCCCGCCGGCCCCCAGCTCTCCCGGAAGGAGGGGGATTCCCGAGGACATGAGCGGATCCTGGTGGCCGAGGACGAAGACGCCGTTCGGGGGGTTCTCTGCCGTGTGCTCCGATCCCGGGGGTACGAGGTGGCGGAGGCCGAGGCGGTGGAGGAGGTCCAGAAGCTCCTGCGGGAAGAGGCGCGTCCCGACCTCCTTCTTCTGGACATCATCCTCCCGGGTGGAGGAGCGGGAACCATTCTGAAGATGATGGAGGGAGCATCCCCCGCCCCCCTCCCCGTCGTCCTGATGACCGGGCTTTCTCGGGAGGAGGCGGTACGGGCGCACGGAATCAGCGCGAAGCTACCTCTCCTGGAAAAGCCCTTCGTCCTCGAAGAACTGCTCTCCCGGATCCGGACTACCCTGGACGACCGCGCATCCGGCAGGTGAGGGAATTAGGGGTGGTGCTCCCCATCTCCCCGGCGACCTTCTACAGCTTCGGAAGGGTGACCCCTACCTGGTCCATGTACTTCCCCTTCCGATCTTCATAGGCGGTGTCCGGCGCCTCGTCGCTCTGGAAGAAGAGGAGCTGGGCGATCCCCTCGTTGGCGTAGATCTTCGCCGGAAGAGGGGTGGTGTTGGAGATCTCCAGGGTGAGGTACCCACGCCAGGTAGGCTCCAGGGGGGTGACGTTCACGATGAGACCGCAGCGGGCGTAGGTGCTCTTCCCCACGCAGATGGCCAGGACATCCCTCGGAATCCGGAAAAACTCCACCGTCCGCGCCAGAGCGAAGGAGTTGGGGGGGATGATGCAGTGGTCGTCATTCACATCCACGAAGGAGCGGTCGTCGAAGTGTTTCGGGTCCACCACCACGTTGTGCACGTTGGTGAAGACCTTGAATTCGGGTGCCACCCGGATGTCGTACCCGTAGGAGGAAGTCCCGTACGACACCGTCCCGGTGCGGACCTGACCCGGTTCGAAGGGCTCGATCATCCCGTGCTCTTCGGACATGTGACGGATCCAGCGGTCGTTCTTGATGCTCATGGGGCTCCCGTTCCGGGGTGGGGGATGGCGCGAACCGGGGGAGTATAGGAGGCCGGGGGAGGGGGGGCAAAGGGGTGGGGGTGGCCCGGCGCCGCCGCTGAAGATGGGAGGGTCCGCGACCGATACCGAAGTCCGGGAGGATGGGGAGCCGGAGGACCCATCCTCCCGGGGAAAAGCCCCTCTCCGGGGCTTCCCGTGCCTGTCGGCTCCTTCCCGAGGGGGGTTGACTTCCGGCGCCTGTCATTTCCTGAAAGCCCTTGCAATTGCAGGAGAAACGCTCCCTCCGTCGGGTTGACACCCCTTCCGCGTTTCGGGTACATTCTGACTCTCGGCACGTGAGCGATTTCACAAACTCCGTCCCCGCGCCTCCATGGCTCAGAGCTATCTACCGGTCCTCATTCTCATCGGCGTTTCCATCGTGAACGCCATCGGGATGGTGGCCGCGTCCCACATCCTGAACCCCCGGCGCTCCACCCCGGAGAAGGACATGCCCTACGAGTCGGGGATGATCCCCCTGGGCGACACCCGGGCCCGGTTCTCGGTGAAGTTCTACATGGTGGCCATCTCCTTCATCATCTTCGACCTGGAGGCGATCTTCCTGATCCCCTGGGCGGTCGGGATGCGGGAGCTCGGATGGGCAGGGTTCGCCGCCGTTTCCATCTTCAGGGTGATCCTGGGG
>JBJHBD010000178.1:0-4225 GCA_050485305.1 Gemmatimonadota bacterium | reverse complement strand
CGGATCGTCGTTGGAGCCCCTCCCCGATGCTACCGCATCGCCTTCGGTGCTCCGCTTAGACCGGGACACGCAAGACCCCTTCGCGGTGGTCCCTTCAGTTCTTCAACAGCCTGCTAAGCCGCCTCTCCCAGGTTCCTCCGAATGAGGGCCTCGGGGTCGGGGTCCCGTCCCATGAAGCGGCGGAAGAGAACCTCCGGGTCGTCCGAGTCTCCCGCGGAGAGGATGTGCTGGAGGTAGGCCCTCCCGGTGGCGGGGTTGAAGATTCCTTCGTCCTGGAAGCGGGTGTACAGGTCCGCTTCCAGTACCTCCGACCAGAGGTAGGAGTAGTAGGCCGCCGCGTACCCCCCGGAAAAGAGGTGGAGGAAGGAGGCCAGGGGATGCTGCGCGGCGAAGTGACGGTCCGGAGACAGGGGGACCAGGAGTTCGGTGACCCATTCCAGCGGATCCCCATCCCCCTTCGGGTCGAAACGGGTGTGGAGGGCCAGGTCCAGCGTTCCGAAACCAAGCTGGCGCATCTGCATCCATCCCTTCATGAAGCGCTTCGCCGCGTGCATTCGCCGGAAGATGGGTTCCGGGAGTGGCTCTCCCGTTTCCCAGTGGCGGGCGAAGAGGTCCAGCGCCTCTCGCTCCCAGCTCCAGTTCTCCAGAAGTTGGGAGGGGAGCTCTACCCAGTCCCACGCCACGTTGATCCCGGCGCGCCCCGGGATGGGCACCCGGGATGTGCAGTGATGAAGGAGGTGGCCAAATTCGTGGAAGAGGGTCTCCACGTCCCGGTGCCCCAGGAGGGCGGGGCGGTCTTCGGAGGGAGGGGGGAAGTTGGCGCAGATCACGCCCAGGTGAGGGGTCACATGCCCGTCCGGTCCCGGGGCACCGGTGATGAAGTCGTTCATCCAGGCCCCCTGGCGCTTTTCCGGGCGGGGGAAGAGGTCGGCGTAGAAGGCGCCGAGGAGCCTCCCTCCTTCGTCCCGGAGTTCGAAGGTCCGGACGTCCGGGTGCCAGACCTCCTTCCACCCCACCTCTACGACCTCGAGCCCGAAGAGCCGGTGGACGATGTCGAAGAAGCCCTGGAGAACGGCGTCCAGAGGGAAGTATGGACGGAGCAGCTCCTCGTCCAGTTCATAGTCCCGTTTCCGGAGTTGCTCGATGATGAACGCCACGTCCCACGGCTCCAGCGGGTCCAGCCCCAGTTCGCCGCCGTAACACCTGAGTTCGTTCAGGTCCCGCTCCCAGAAGGGGCGGGTCCTGTCCACCATTCCGGCGACAAATTCCCGGGCTCGCTGTCCAGATCCGGCCATGTGTTCCTCCAGCCGGTAGTCGGGAAAGTCAGGGTATCCCAGGAGGCGCGCCCGTTCACGGCGGAGTTCCAGGATCCGTGGAACGAGCGGGCGGTTGCTCCACGGCTCATCCTTCCCCCGGTCGGCGAATCCCAGATGTACGACGCGCCGCAGCTCCCGATTCCGGGCGTGCTTCATGACCGCTTCGTACGAAGGATGGTCCAGGGTGAGGATCCACCCCTCCTTCCCGTCGGCCTCGGCACGCTTCCGGAACCGGGCTCGAGCGTCCGCCGGGATCCCATCCAGGAGGCGTTCGTCCGTGACGTGGTGGGCGAAGGCTGCAGTGGCATCGAGGACATTCTCGGAGAATCGCTGCTCGAGCTGGGAAAGCTCCACATCCATGGCCTCCAGCCGTTCCCGGTCTTCCTCCGGTAGCTCCGCCCCCGAACGGCGGAAGGCGCGGATGGTCTTGTCCAGATGGCGTCGGCGCAACGGGTCCAGAGCCGCCGCTTCCGGGGTATCCGCGAAGGCGCTCAGGCGGCTCCAGACTCCCTGGTGCAGGTAGAGGCGGGACCAGAAGGTGGACACCTCCGGGAGCGTGGTGGACCAGACCTCTCGCAGCTCCGGGGACTCGGCCACGGCGAGGAGGTGCTGTACCGGGGTTACCCCGCGCTGGACCCGCTCCATGATGGCATCCAACCGTTCCACCGTGTTGGTCCAGGTGGGAGGCTCCTTGTCGCCCCCGAGGCGGTCCAGCGCCTCACGGGCCTCCGCGAGGAGGGCCTCCATGCCGGGTCCCACGTCGCCGGGGCGGATCCGATGGAAGGGAACGCGAAAGCTACGGTCGAGGAGGGGGTTGGACGGGTGGGACATGACCTGGTGCCGGTGGGAGAGCAAAGCGCGATAAGGGAATTGGGAGGGATAAACCCCTCCGCGGACCCCCAACGATGGGCCCCCAGGTCCTCGGCGTCCATAGTTTGTTGGGACATCCGGATGGAATCGGTCTGGCGGGGGGAGGTGCTCGACCTCGCCGGCGAACCGTTCCGCCGGCGGAAGTATCAGTCGGGGACCCAGATCTTCGTCACCGGAAGTTCCTCGACTCCCTTCCCCAGGAAGATCGGTTCCGCCGACTGGGCGAAGAAGATGAACCCCCGGTACGAGGTGAGGTAGCGGTGTTTGCGCTGAAACATCCCGCGGGGGGATTCGTGGAGGACGAATGCCTCGCCCATGCGGTGGACCAGAGCCTCGAAGTCCCCCGGCTCCACCCGGACGATGGCCCCCGACGCCTTCACGGCATTCATCATGGCGGCTATTGCTGCGGCCGCGGCGGCTCCGGACATGCGGCACTCCCTTGCTGATGGGTGGGCGAAGAAAAGGGGGAGGGGAGCTGGATCCCCTCCCCCATCTCTACGGTACGGGCGGTCGGCGCGGATTCTTCGAGTGGATCAGTTCCCCGAGGAGGTCCGCCCGGGCTGGCAGTTGGGCCACTGCATCTGCTGTCCGGTGTTCGGGTTCACCGGCATGGCGCGGCGGTTCCGAGAAACCCGATCCGGGTCCTCCGAAGCCTGGTAGGCCAGCATGGCGATGAGTGCCGCGTTGTTCCGCACCTCTTCGAAGACGATCTTGTCGTAGGTGTCCCGGTTGGTGTGCCAGGTCCAGGGGTTGTACCCCCAGGAGATGGCGCCGAGGTTGAACCCTGGCGCACCGGAGCAGATGAAGGAGGCGTGATCGGTACCGCCGCCCCCCGGACTTCCAGGGAGCGAGAGGTTGATGTGCTGAGTCACCTGCCCAGGCACCCGGCTCAGCCAGCGCGCCCAGTGCTCCCCGGCGTCGATGAGCCCCCCTGCCGAGATGTTCACCACCCGACCGGTTCCGTTGTCCTGGTTGAAGAGGGCCTGGAGCCCCTCCACCACGTCGGGGTTGTCCGCCACGAAGCGGCGGGAGCCGTTCAGCCCCTGCTCCTCACCCCCCCAGAGCCCGATGAGGATGGTGCGCCGGGGGTTGGGGTACACCTCCGACAGAATCCGCATGGTCTCCAGCATGAGGATGGATCCGGTCCCGTTGTCGGTGGCTCCGGAGGCTCCGTCCCAGGAGTCGAAGTGGGCCGAGAGCATGACGTACTCGTGGGGGAGCTCGGACCCCTCGATGCGACCGATGACGTTGTAGACCGGAACCTCGCCCAGATCTTCCGACTGGGCGTTCACCCGGATCCGCGGCGCGGCGCCGCTCTCGGCCAGGCGGTATACGAGGCCGTAGTCCTCACAGCTCAGATCCAGGGTGACGGCGTTGTCGGTATTCGTTCCGAAGATCCGGTTCACTCCCACCTGGTTCTGCCAGTTCGACTCGAGGATGCCAAGCGCTCCCGCCTCGTCGAGCTGGAGGCGGAGGAGCCCCGCGGCGGGGACCCGCTGGAGGTGGGCCTGACGAGCGGCTTCCCGGGCCTCACGCATCCGAGTCAGGGCGCCGGACGAGCCGAAGGTGTCGAAGTGGTCGTCGGGGCGGCAGGTGGGCTGGGGGAAGGAGGTGGCCACGAACTTCCCGCGAACGGTGCCGAGCCACGCCTCGAACTCCGCCTCGGTCTCCCACTCGGGGATGACCACCACCTCGCCTTCCACCGGACCGTCGGTCCCCGGGCTCCACGCCAGCATGGTCCCTTCCAGCGTCCGGACGCGGGGCGAGATGAGGTCGATGTGGGTGATCCCCCGATCCCACCCTCGCCAGGTGCCGTACTGCACCGCCGAAGCGTTCACGCCCCAACTCTGGAGGGTCTGCACGGCCCAGTCGTTCGCCCGGTTGTGGGTGGGGGACGCGGTAAGGCGAGGTCCGATCCGGTCCAGGAGCTCATGGCCGAGCCGTTCCAGGTGGGAGTTTTCCATGGCCTGGTCCCAGATCTGCTGAAGGATCGGGTCGTCGGAGGACCAGTTGGCCCCCATGGCCTGGCCAAACTGCCC
>JBJHBD010000177.1:0-4307 GCA_050485305.1 Gemmatimonadota bacterium | reverse complement strand
AGTGGGACTTCTCCGGGGTGGAACGGGACATGCGGATCCTCTTCCAGGTGGCCCACCGGGTGGCCAATGCCGACGAGGCCCCCCGGTGGAACCCGGGGAACGAGTTCGAGCAGGCGTGGAGGGAGCTGTATGGGCGGTGAGGGGGGGCGTTCGCTTCGAAGAGGTGTGCCCCGGGAGGGCCTCTCGCCGGACGCACCGGGGTCGGCGATGGGTGCGGGGTCGGCGTCCTAGCAGCCCACGCAGATGGGAGGGAGGGTAAGACCTGCGCGGGCCAGCCAGTCCACGTAGCTGGGCGTGTACACCCGCAACTGGTTCACCGGGGAGGGGAAGTACTCGACCCGATGGAGTTGATGGGGGGCAAGGTGCTCCAGGACCCCCAGACCTCCGGTGAGCCGCACGTCGTCCAGGAAGACGACAGGACGCAGGGGGCGCCCGCGGCTGAGGAGACAGTTCTGGTCCCCGGGCTCGTCATCGGCGCAGGGGAGCCAACGGATCCCGTACCGGTTCTGGAGCGCCTCCATGGCGTTGGAGGCGGAGGTGAGGAGGAGCCGCTCACGGTCCAGCGCGCGGAACGATCGACCCATGGATCGGGCTCGGAGCTGGATCCGGTACGTCACCGAGCTCCGTTCCACCGAGACGTCGATGGCCTCCAGGACGATGGGGTCCGGGTCGAGCCGGAGAACCAGGAGGACGTTGTCCGCGACCTCCGCGCTGACCTCCTGCGGGAGATATCCCCAGTGGTTGGCCACCACGGTGTGCTCTCCTGCGGGGAACGCGGGGAGGTGGAATTCCCCCCGCTCGTCGGATCGGACCACCACCCCCGCCTCCTCGAAGCGAACGAGGGCTCCGGGCACGCGATCTTCGTTCGACCCATCCAGGACCAGGCCCAGGACCAACACCCGGTCGGGAGCCTCTTCGGGAACCTGGGCGGCCACATGGCTTCCAGGCCCGGTGGCCAGACCCGTCGTGACCAGGATCGGAGCCAGGGAGCGCACCGCCTTGAGTATCGTCCCTGCGGACGAGGTGGTCATCGGCGGATCCCTTCGAATCAGTTGCTCTCAGTGTGTCCCGGGTCGGTTCCCAACGAGTGCCGCAGTGGAGCACCGGCGAGGGCCCAACGACGGATCTCGCCCAAGCCTACGAACCGTCCCACAACCTCGGATCCCGATACACCGTAGATTCCATCCCTCATCCTCTGAACGCCCCTCCGGACAAGGACGACCTGCGGAATGTCGGGCGGACCGGCATGCTCGGTCCAAACGTACGCGAGCATTCCGTGGTTCAGCCACCCCCCGCCCAGGACCACCTCGTCAAAGTGTCCCATCGTTCGGATGAGATTCCAGCCGGCTTCGGGCGAAGCGTCCACCGCGACCGCGACTGCCCGGAACTCATGGCTACGCATGCCGGAGCTTTGTTGGAGAGACAACTTGATCTCTTCCAAGAGCCGCGGCATCTCCTTGTCCCGAGAGGCGAAGCAATCGGATGAAAGCAGGAACACGGCGACCAACTCGTTGGGGTGCCCTTGATCTGCCGATAGATGGTAGGCCGGGGCCTTTCCTGGTGCAGTGCCAGCAACTCTCGCCATGAGAAATCCCACAGCGAAGAGTGCAATGGCCCCGGCGAGCACCGTCCGGACCGCCGGCTTGGACTGGAACACACTCATGCTCCGGATCTGAGGGATTACCAAGAGACCCGGGGAAACGGGTCGTTCGAAAGGATCACTGCTGACAGGTCATCCTGGATCAAGATCTGTCGCTCAAGGGGGCTGCGCTCCAACACCGTTCCCGTTTCCGGATCGAAGAGGTACGAGTCCAGTCTCACCGGGGTCTGTAGGCGCACCGATTCCTCATCGTAGAGGCCGAGTTGAACGAGCAGGGCTGCCGGAGAAACATGAGCCCATTCCAGCATATGCATCTCGCTGATGGGGGGTTGAAGGCCGAGCGCGACCGCCCCGCCGGCTCTCTCGTGAATTGCCATCTGACGATACCCAGGAATGGGAGCCACCCATCGGAGGTCACCCTCCCGAGTGAAGGCGAGGATCTCGGGAAGCCGGAGCGGCACGAAGCGTAGCTGCCCGGCGTTCGGGTCACAGGACAGGCGCCCCTCAGCCATGAGGACGTCCAGGAACTCGTCGGGCTGGACTCGAGGCGCGCTGTACGGGTGGCCGAAGGAGCGTGTGATCGTATCTCCGGCAATCTCGTGAATTACGCCCGGCCGCTCGGGGGAGACCCCCAGCACATAAATGCTTCCATCCGGGAACGAGTATACATCCAGAACGGCCAGGTCCAACCGGAGGTCTCGCTCCCATTCCCAGCCCGACCCCGGGACATAACGATAGTAGTGAAGGACCCGACGTTCGTCCCCGACCACCAGGAGGCTGTCGGAGGCGGCGATCCCCCGGGCAATTGAGATCTCGCCGGGGCCGGGCCCAGCCTCGGCCACACGGGTCGCATACCCCCCTTCCAGGGACAGGAAGACCACTCGATTCAGGCGGTCGTCCAGGAGAAAGAGTCCGGCTCCTGCCAGCGCCGCATCGCCGACCCGTCCCAGGATCTGGGTATGGTCACCGTCCATCACTCCGAAGGAGTGGCGAACCTCCCTGGCCGTCCCCTCGAACAGGACTCCAGAGCGGGGCGGGGGCTCGGCAGCTTGACCGGCTACGGCTTCCGGGAACCGTGCTCCCATCAGACCTTCTGCGGTGGGGTGCTCAAGGACCTGTTCTCGCCCGTCGCACCCCCACGCCACGAGAAGCAGGACCGCAGGCCAGACCGCCCTCGCGATGGATCCCCAACCGTGGGCACTCCTCCTCTCATCGATCGTGACTCCCTGCAGCGCGTCGCGTCTCACGCCGGGTGTCAGAGGGACGAGGGGTGGTTGCAAGGCTCTCCGCGCTGGATCGAGGTCTAGGCCGCCGCTATTGCCCCGGTAGGCGGAGGCGCTTGCATCGGTCGCGGGGAAGCTGGCCGCCGATGAGCTGCTCCCAACGCGGGGGAGCAAGGAAGCCACCATCAGAAGCGTTCCGATGGTCCTGGGGTTCGTGTCACCTTCGAAGATGGAACCACTCTGCAGCCGCCGTCGGTACCAAGCCATGAGGGGCCTCGAGTCCTGGACTCGCTCCCAGCGGATGGGAGGCCCTGCCAGCCCGGTCCCTTCCAGGGTGGGGGGGATCCGCTGTCACACAACCCCCGGGCTGCATCCGCGCACCAGTCTTCGTCGGTTCCTTGCCGTCCCTGACGTTCCACCCGAGAAGCGGGGAGGTCACAATGAGACCCAGCGACTCGCGCAGTGCCGGAGAGGTCTCTATGGCCGGGCGGGGAACTCGCACCCGTTTCCTGCCTCCGTTCCCCCTCTTTCCCCTCATGGTGCCGCTGCTTCTCGTTGCCGTTGTCCCCCTTCCAGCCCCCGCCCAGGTCCTGGGCGTGAGCGCCTCGGGGTTCCCCGACATGCGGAACGACCTTCCCGGGGGACGGGGGGTCCACGGGTGGGTCACCGCCGAGCCCCTCGGCTTCCTCCGGATCGGTGTCTCGGCAGGACGGGATCTGGGGAGGGAAAGCGGGGCGGGCACCACCTGCACCTCCTACTGGCCCTGGCCCGAGGGGTGCGTGGAGGAAGCGGTGGAGTGGAGGAACACGGTGACCAGTGCCTCGGCGAACCTCCTGGTCCTGGGGCCCGCCATCGCCGGGTTCCGGCTGGGGGCGGGGCCCACCGCCGCCTTCCACCACTTCCGCGTTCGCCGGGAGGGCGCCACCACCGGCCGGGAGGAGGAGCCGGTCCTCTCCAATGGTGACCATCGCCAGCCCGCCGTGGGGTGGATGGCCACCCTGGACTTCCCCTCCTTCCTGGGGGAATGGCTCCGACTCCGGGCCTCCCTGGAGCGGACCGAGGTGGAGTTCCGATCCTGCGTCGCGGACACCTGGAGCCTCTGCGGCCGGGAGCACCTCACCCGCTTCACCCTGGGGGCGGGGGTCCGGCTCTCCCGCTAGGGCCCTACCGGGCCGTCCGGCGGCGATGGCTCTCCGTCGGTGGCGGCCCGGCGTCACTCCCGGGACGCCACGGCCTCCAGGGTCCGGAAGAGCTTCCCGTGCTCTTCCCGGAAGACCTGTTCCAGGAAGCGCCCCACCAGCGGGGGAGCACGGAGCTCCACCACCTCCTCGACCCGACTTCCCCGGCCGTCGGAGACAACACGGAAGATCATCGTGGATCGGATGAGTCGCCAGATCCGAACCCGCACCTGGACGACGCGCTCCGCTTCATCCACCTCGATCCAGGCCGGATAGGTGAAGTGGAGGGGCAGAGGACCCCGGGCC
>JBJHBD010000176.1:0-4621 GCA_050485305.1 Gemmatimonadota bacterium | reverse complement strand
ACCCCGATGAGGGCCACCATGACGATGTAGAGGAGGACGAAGGCGGCCCCCCCTCCCTCGGCGGCGATGTAGGAGAAGCGCCACATGTTGCCGAGCCCCACCGCGCTCCCCACGGCGGCGAGAACGAAGCCCCACTTGGAACCAAAAAGTTCGCGGGCGGAAACGCTGCCCTGCGGATCGGACGAAGAAGGCTGAGCCAATGGTCTACTCCGGATCGGGAAGGGGGCTGAAGGCGGAAGGAGCGGGGGCAATAGAATCCCCCCCGCCTCGTACCGTCAAGGCGGGGGGGAAGGGTCCGTACACCTCCCTCACAGGGCGCAGCAGGTCACCGCGGGTTGAGGCGAAGGCGCTTCACCGCCACCCGGGGAATGTCCAGTTCGTCCCGTTCGATGAAGGCCACAAGTCCGCCGGGCCCGAAGGCATCGGGGAGCGGTAGCCCCCCGGCCCCGATGGTCCCCATGTACGTCCCTGAGGCCGACACCACGTCGAGTGGTCCCCGCTCACCCACCCGGGGGCCTCGCCGCTCGGCCCAGAGCCGCCCCTCCCAGTCGCTCCGCACCCGCGCCAGAACCGGCATCTCCTCGGCGAACTCCAGGTCATCGAGCTGTCGGAGGAGCCCCTGTCGGATCTGGTTCTGATCGATGTTCACCGGACCCGAGGGACCGGTGGCGGTCATGGAGATCTGCGGACCCCGCCCCTCCTCGATGTCGGCTCGCCGCCGGTTCCGCTCCGCCTCCTGGTCTTCCCGCGTCACCGCCCGAGGGCGGATGGGACGGCGGAGAACCCGCTCCACCCTTCCCCCATCCCCCACCACCTTCACCGCCCAGGTGGTGGAATCGGCGATGAGAAGGCGGCCATCAGGGAGCATCCCCATGGTGGGGTTGGGGTCGAAGACCCGTGGGCCCATCCCCCCCGCAAGCCGGATGGCGCCACCCCCGCCCATCTGCACCGCGGTGCCGGCGGTCGCCTCCCGCGGCGGGCGCCAGGCGTCGAAGAGCCTCCGGAACTCCCCCTCCCGGGTCACCCGATTCACCGGGTAGGTGGTGGGAGGGGCGGGCATTCCGCCGGGGCCCCCCATCATGACCATCCCGGTCTGGAGCGACACGAAGCCGCCCTCGGGGTGTGGGAAGAGGGGGGCAGAGGGGAGCCCATGGGCCACCGGATCGAAGGGGCTGCTCCCCACGAAGCCCCCGTCCTGCCCGAACCAGGAGAGGGCCCGTCGCCCCATGTCCACCACCATGACCTGACCGTCGCGTTGCACCCCGAAGGAGGTTCCTCGCGTCACCTCTCCGGGACCATCCCCCTGTCGGATGAACTGGCGTAGAAACCGCCCATCCGGGCCGAGCTGCACCAGCGACAGTCGCGACCCCGAATCCCAGATGTAGAGGTTCCCATCCCGATCAAAGGCCACCTGCGTGACGTTGCTGAACATCTCCCACTCGGCGCCGTCCATCGTCCCCACCCGGTACAGCTCCTGGAGCGTGTACTCGAGGGGGCGGTCGGACCCGGGGAGATCGGTAACGGTCTGGGCCCCCAGGGAGGGGCCCCCCGCCAATCCGGCGAGGGCGAGAAGGAGGCCACGCCCCCTCCGGTTCACGGTATTCACGACGTAGCTCTCCGACGCTGGAGTGGAGCGACCCGGGCACCGAACTTCCTCACCGGGCCGCCGTGCTGAACCTACCTGGTTTCCCCCATTTGGATCCTCGATCCCCCCCCGGGGTTGCCTCGACCATGACCGGCTCCATCGCCCTCGTCTTCGGCATCCTCGTCGTCACCATCGCCCTCTTCGTGAGCGATCGGTTCCGACTGGATGTGGCGGCGCTCCTCTCCCTTCTCGCCCTTTCCCTCACCGGGATCCTCACCCCCGAGGAGGCGCTCGCCGGCTTCGCCGACCCGGTGGTCCTCATGATCGCCGCCCTCTTCGTGGTGGGCGACGGCCTCTTCCAGACCGGGGTGGCGCAGGCCATGGGGAGGCTCCCCGCCCGACTGGCCGGCGACTCGGAGATCCGCCTCCTCCTCGTCATCATGGCGCTGGTGGCCCTCCTCTCCGGCTTCATGTCCTCCACCGGGACGGTGGCCGTCATGCTCCCGGTGGTTATGGGGCTGGCGTGGGGGCGGAACCTCTCCCCCTCCAAACTCCTCATCCCCCTCTCCGTCGCCTCCCTCCTGGGGGGGATGCTCACCCTCATCGGGACCGCGCCAAATCTGGTGGTGAGCAACCACCTGGAAGCCATGGGGCACAACCCCTTTGGCTTCTTCGCCTTCACCCCCATCGGCGTCGTGGTGGTCCTCCTGGGGATGGGATTCATGGCCCTCATCGGGTACCGACTTCTCCCGGACCGTCCCTCCCCCGCTCGCCCCCCATCCACCGCCGATCAGCCCACCGTGAGGGAGCTGGCGGAGAGCTACGAACTCCCTCCCACCGTCTTCCGACTCCGGATCGCCCCCGAGTCCCCCCTGGTGGGGGGCACCCTGGAGGACGCCAATCTCCCGGACGCCTTCGGGCTCACCGTGGTGGAGTTGCACCCTCCCGCGGTCCCCGTCGACGATCCTGGCCGACGGCGCCGCTCCACTCCCACCCAGGAGCTGGCGCCCGGCGCCGAAACCCGCCTCGACGAGGGGTGGGTGCTGGTGGTGCAGGGGAGCGCCGACGGCGTATCCCGCCTGGTGGCGCGGGGGTGCGTGGAACTCATGGCCGAGGGCGCCTCCGCCACCGACGGACTCGCCGGCACCGAAGGGGGCATCGCCGAGGTCCTCCTCACCCCCCGCTCCCGCCTGCTGGGGAAACACCTCATCGACCTCCGCTTCCGCGATCGGTGGGGGCTGAACGTCATCGGCATCAAGCGGCTGGGGGTCCTCGTGCAGGGGGACATCCGCCGCACCCCCCTCCGCTTCGGCGACACCCTCCTCGTTCAGGGGTCATGGGATCGAATCCGGCTCCTTCAGCGGGAGCCGCGGGACTTCGTCGTCCCCCTCGCGCCCCGCGAGATGGTGGAGGCCGCCCTCCCCCTCGGGCGCGCCCCCGTGGCGGTGGGGATCATGGTGGCCATGATGATCCTCCTCACCCTCGGAGCGATCCCGGCGGTCATCGCGGTGTTCCTCGCCGCCGTGGCCATGGTCCTCACCGGGTGCGTCACCGCCACCGACGCCTACCGGGCGGTGAACTGGGAGAGCGTCGTCCTCATCGCCGCCATCCTCCCCATGGCTACCGCCCTCGAAAAGACCGGGGGGATGGGGCTCATCGTGGATTCCATCTCCGGTGCGCTCGGGGGTGCGGGACCCATCCTCCTGTTGGCGGCGCTCTTTCTGCTCACCTCGGCACTCAGTCAGGTCATCTCCAACACCGCCACCGCCGTTCTGCTGGCACCCATCGCGTACCAGCTCGCCGTCGGGATGGGGGCCGCCCCGCAGCCCTTCATGATGACCATCGCGCTGGCTGCCTCCACAGCCTTCGCTACTCCGGTCGCCTCCCCGGTAAACACCCTCGTTCTCGGGCCCGGGGGGTACCGGTTCGGGGACTTCTTCAAGGTCGGGGTGGCGCTGCAGCTTCTCGTCCTGGTGGTGGCGGTTCTCCTCATCCCGCTTCTCTTCCCCTTCTAGCGTGGTGGGGGGGGTTCCTTGCTGTGCCGCACCCCCTTCGGCATACTTTTCTGGCTACCCCCTTCTCGCACCCCGACCCGGGGTGTGCCCCTCCACAGACCTGCCAGATGATCCAGGACCTCCTCACCCGCCCCATCGAAAAGCGCCCGGCCACCCTCCGGTTCACCGGGCGCACCCTCTATCTGGTGGACGATGCCGAGCGGATGGAGGCCCAGCTCCTCGACGGCGCCGATCTGGAGCCCACTGACGAGGTGAAGGCCCTGCTCCGGGACCAGATCTCCACCGACGAGATCACCCCGGCGTACATCTGCTACTTCTACGATGAGACCCTCGGGGAATTCCCCTACCTGGGGCTCCGCGTCATGGACCGGCGCACCGGTGAGCACGCCTTCCCGGTGGTGCGCGGGAGCGTGAAGAACGGGGGCTTCGTGGCCTCGGTGGCGGGGAAGCGACGGGGGAAGGGGAGTTCACGGGAGCAGAGCCCCTACGCCGAACTCATGGCGGGGGTGCAGGTGGTGGTGGCCGAGTCCATCGAGCGGATCTACAACGAGAACTGCCAGAACCTGGGGATGCTCACCACCACCGACTTCTCGGTGCTGGAGCGGATCAGGAGTGGCGAGGAGATCCCCCTCTCGGTCTTCACCGAGGGGAAGGACCAGATCACCCGGGAGATCATCGAGTACGGGGGGCTCTTCGAGTACAATATCGCCCGTCTTCAGGGGAAGGTGGTCCCGCCCGCTCCGGCGGTGGTCGACCCGCAGGCCAGGCCACGCCCCATGACCGTAGCGGAGAAGGTCTTTGCCCGGCACTGGGTGGTGGATGCCTCGAAGGGAGAGGTGGGGACGACGTCGGTCACCCCCGGGGAGGCGGGTTTCTTCCGCACCGACATCCGCTTCTCCCACGAGTACGTCACCCCCATGTCCGCCATCTTCTTCGAGGAGAAGGTGGGAGTGGACGGGAAGGTGGTGGACCCCGAGAGCGTCCTCTTCTTCCGGGACCATCTCACCTTCCTCCACAAGGC
>JBJHBD010000175.1:0-4631 GCA_050485305.1 Gemmatimonadota bacterium | reverse complement strand
GGTCCCCCACGAGAAGAGGAGGAGGCCGATTCCGGCCATGGAGAGTCCCAGGAGGATCCACCACCCCCGTCCGGGCTTGGAAAGCATCCGGAGGACGTCGGTGTTCACCTCCCCGAAGGTCTGGACGTCGGGGTGGGCCTGAGCCCCCCGTGGTTGATCGATTGCCGTCGCCATTCGTTACCTCGCGCGTCGTCGGAGTCGGACCGGTCGGCCCGCGCTCGTCAGACGTGGATGGACTTCACGGGGTGGAAGGTCACCTTCCGCTGGTAGTTCACTGCCGGCTGGGTGTTGATGAGGACATCCAGCACCCGGTAGGTGCGGTGGTCCTGCGACACCTGCGCCACGCGGGACTCGGGGTCCCTGATATTCCCGAAGACAATGGCTTCGGCGGGGCAGCTCTGCTGACACGCCGGAACCACCTCCCCGTCTCGCAGTCCGCGGCGCTCCACCGTGGCCTGATTCTCGACCTGGCGAATGCGCTGGACGCAGAAGGAACACTTCTCCATGACCCCCTCGCCCCGCACGGTGACATCGGGGTTGTAGGCCCAGTTGAGGGGCTCCGGCACGTCGGAGAACTCGAACCAGTTGAAGACGCGCACCTTGTAGGGGCAGTTGTTGGCGCAGTACCGCGTTCCCACACACCGGTTGTAGACCTGGGCATTCAGCCCCTCCGGAGTGTGGTAGGCCGCGTACACCGGACAGACCGGCTCGCAGGGTGCGTTCCCGCAGTGCTGGCAGAGCATGGGGAGGAAGCGGATGTCCACCGGCCCGGGGCGGGAGGCGTCCACCTCTTCGTAGTAGCGCTCGAGGCGGATCCAATGGAGATCGCGCCCCATCATGATCTGGTCTTCGCCGGTCCAGGCCACGTTGTTCTCGGACTGACAGGCGGTGATGCACGCCGAACACCCGGTGCACTTGTCCAGATCGATGGCCATGGCCCACCGGGGCGTTTCCGGATCACCGTAGTCCCCGTACCGGGCTCCCTCCAGGGGGAAGGCGTCGGGCTCCCCGTCGGTGGGGACCGGGACGAACCCACCGTATGCCTGAAGTTCCTGGAACTGGCCGGGTTCGGCGTACCGCTCCAGGTACCCGGATTCGAGCTGGGCGAGCTGCACCGCCGGGGTGATGGGGCGGTCGAAGGTCTGGGACTCTCCCTCGATGCTGGCCAGGCGACGCCGCCGCCCGGTGGGCTCGATCCCCACCCGGACGGACGAGATGACGAGGGCGCCGGAGGGCTGCTCCACCTCGGTAGGGAGGAGCCCCATGGGGTTCACCCCCTTCCCCTCGGCGTATCGCCCGTAGCTCGTGTGCCCTCCCCCCATGGCGAGGGCCGCCGTGTCCTGCCGGATCCCGGGGTAGGTCCAGACCGGCACCTCCACCTCTCCCTGAGGGGAGTGGACCCGGACCATGTCCCCCTTCCGGAGCCCCATCTCGCGGGCCGTATCCGGGTGCAGCTCCACCCAGGAGTGCCAGGTGATCTTGGACACCGGGTCAGGGAGCTCCTGGAGCCAGGGGCGGTTCGCCCCACGCCCATCCCCAAAGCGGGACGATGGGTAGACCACCAGGGCGAGCCCATCGCCGTCCAGCGCGGGGCGGTCGAAGGTGAGGGCCCGATCCGGAGGCTGGAGCGCCACGGTGTCAGCGGCGGTACCTCCAAAGTCCACAACACCGGTGCGGAGAGCCTCCCGCCAGAAGGCGCCGAAGTTTCCCCCCGGACTCCCGTTGGCCGCGTGGAGTTCGGTCCACCGGGCCCGCAGGTAGTCGTAGAAGGTCTCGGCACCCAGATCACGCCCCATCCGCCGCGCCGCACCCAGGAGGACGTCCTCCGCGGGGCGGGAATCGAAGTGGGGAACCGGACGCATGGCCGGCTGCTGCACCTTCCAGAGCCCGGGACGGGGATTGCGGTCGCCCCAACTCTCCAGGTAGTGGCGATCGGGGAGGACCAGATCGGCCAGCTCGGCGGTTTCGTCCATCTGGGTGACGAAGGCCACCTTGAACCCCACCTGCCCGAAGGCGGCGGCAAACCCGGACGACGCCGGGAGGGAGTAGGCCGGATTGGTCCCATGGACCACCACCGCTCGCACCGACCCGGCGCCCATCGCCTCCATCGCCTCGGCGAGCCCGGCGAAGGCGGAAGAGGGAGCTGCCAGATCCGGGCGACCCACATGGACCGTGACCCCCACGCTCCCCGCCACGGCGTTGAGGATCAGGACCGCCAGGTTCGTGGCGGTGGCGTTCCGCCCCTGCCCGGCCACCCCCGGTCCGAGGGCCAGCCCCGGCCCCTCGCTCATGAAGCGACGGGCCAGCGTCCGGATATCCTCGGCACTCACCCCCACCGAACCCGCCACCGCATCGGGGGAGTACCCGGCGAGGAGCTCGGCGTAGGGGCCGGGGTCCCCGCCTTCGGAAGCGATGACGTTGGCCATGGCCAGCGCCATGGATGCCTCGGCCCCCACCTCGACGGGGACCCACTCGTCTGCGTTCTGTCCGGTGAGGGAGAGACGGGCCCCCACAAACACGAAGGGCGACTTCCGGAACTCGGCATCCGTTCCGGTGGCCCGGGCAAAGCCCCGGGAGTACTCCACCGGCGAGAGCCAGGTCTCGAGGAAGTCCGCCCCGAAGGAGAGGATGATCCCCGCCGCCTCGAAGTCGTACGTGGGGAGCACGTTCCGGCCGAAGGCGATTCGGGTGGCCTCCCTGAGGGGGGCTTCGGAAAGCGCCTCGTACTCCACCCGGCGCCCCCCGAGGGCCCCGGTCAGTTCGTCGAGGAGGCGGGAACGGGTAGGCCCGCCCCGTCCGGTGAGGAAGAGCACGTCGCTCCCCGCCCCCTGGAGCCCCTCGGCGAGGAGGGCTTCCGCCTCGTCCCAGGAGATGGCCTCAAAGCCGTCCCCGCTCCGCCGCATGGGCGAGGTGAGGCGATCCGGCGAGTAGAGGGCCTGAAGGGCCGAGTGCCCCCGGGAGCAGAGCGCTCCACCGGAGACGGGATCGTTGGGGTTCCCCTCCAGCTTGATGGCACGCCCCTCCATGGTCTTCACCCAGACCCCGCACCCGGCGGCACACTCCCCGCAGGCGCTGGAATACCAGGTGGCTACTCCGGGGGTGATCTCCTCCGGCGCCGTCACGTAGGGGATGAGCTTCTGCACCTGGTCGGTGGAGCAGCCCACGAGCCCCGCGCCGGCGCCCGAAACGCCGAGCACCTTCAGGAAGTCGCGCCGCTTGATCCCATCACTCATGGATTCGCCTCGATGATCCGATCTCGGGGGCCGCAGCCCCAAACGTGCCGAAGGGTCCACCCCACCCCGAATCGGGGGATGGACCCTTCAGCGCATCAGTAGTGGCAGACGGTGCAGTCCCGCGACGCACCCATTTCAATGTGGCAGTTCACGCACCACCCCATGAGGAGCGGCTGCTGCACCTCCTGGATCACCCCCATCTCGGCCACATTCCCATGGCACGTGGCGCAGTCCACTCCGGCGGCAATGTGCCGCATATGGGGGAACTGCACATGGTCCACCACTCGATAGATGCGATTCCAGGGAATCGCCTCGCCCCGCTCCCAGTATTGGCGAAGCTTCTCGATCTCCTGGGGGTTCTCCGTCCCGCTCACGAAGGCGTGGCACCCCATGCAGGTCTGGACCGGGGGGACCCCGGCGGCGGTGGATCGCTCGGCGGAAAAGTGGCAGTACTGACAGTCGATCTGGTTGTCCCCCGCATGGATGTTGTGGGGGAAGGCGATGGGCTGTCCGTACACGTAGAGGGATTCGTCGATGAGCGGTTCGCCATCGCCACCCCGCGCCTGGATGAAGGCGAGGGACCCGGCGAACGCGAGCCCGATCACCGGGAGAACAAGCCACTGCTTACGCATAGAAGGTGACGTCTCGGTTCGAAAGAAGAGAGGACCGGACTCAGGGGGCTGATTTCAAGCCGCCAAGTTAGACGAAGCGCTGCCGCCATGTCAACGTTGGAGCGCCCCGGAAATCAATGAATTCGCGGGTTCCCGCGCGGTACCGGTTCCGGGGTCGTTGCCTCCTCCCCCCGAGGGGGGGCACATTGGAGCCGGGAGCCGTTCCGCGCACCTCATCTCCCCATCCACCCCCATCCGATGCAACCACCCTCCTCGGCAGAAGGAGCCCTCCCCCGTCCCTGGGGACGGACCCAGGTCCGGGTCGGCACCGTCTCGCACCTCCGGATCGGCCCCCGCGTCCTCTGGCTCACCATTCGCCATGGGGAGATCTGGCTCGCCCACAAGGAGGTGGGCGACGCCCCGGTCACCGGCGAGCCTCCGGAAGACGCACCCTGGTCCAGGTGGGTCACCCCGGAGGGAGAGGAGGAGGTCTTCCTCCGCCCCATCTTCCCCGACCGTTCCCTCGTCCTCAGCCCCGAGCGTCCCTTCTCCCTCCTCCCGGGGGCGCGGGCCCGGATCTTCGTTCGGGTTCCCCTCTGGGTCCGGGTCGAGCTCCCCACCCGCGACGGAAGGTCCCTCCACCTCCAGGAATTCCCCTCGGTGGCCATGTCGGACACCTGGTGGGGCGACTTCCTGGACGGAGAACTCGGGTACTGGCTCCCCATCTCGGCACGGAGGGAGATGAACCCCGAGCTCTTCCTCCCCCACCTGGGGGTCTGCCCTCTCT
>JBJHBD010000174.1:0-4739 GCA_050485305.1 Gemmatimonadota bacterium | reverse complement strand
GGTGTACTCCTCGTCGGTGTACATGGCGTCGTGCAGGAGGAGGTCCGTCCCTTCCAGGAAGCTGCGGAGCCTCGCCTCCCAGTCGGTGCCGTCCATGGGATAGCTCCCCCCCTCGCCCAGCTCGTTGTCCGGGAGGTAGGCCACCGAACACCCTCCGGCCTCGGCCCGGTAGCCCACGGTGTACGAAGGGTGTCGCATCCGGAAGGGGCGGACGCGAACGAGCCCATCCTCCCATTCGCCCTCGTTCAAGGAGGTGAAGGAGGTGCTGGCCGCCACCGCGCCGAAGGGGATGGGGAAGTACACCGGGCCCATCTGTCCGGCGAAGAGGGTGGCGATGTCGGCCTCTTCCTGCGTCGGAGCCACGATGTGGAGGGTGAAGGCAGGGTCGTAGAGGGGGGCGAAGAAGGGGAACCCCTGGATGTGGTCCCAGTGGAAGTGGGACAGGAAGATGGTGATGGGGGCGCCCCGCCCCTCGGCGACGATGGCTTCCCCGAGGCGCCGGAGGCCGCTCCCGGCATCGAAGATGAGGCGGCTCTCTCCGGCATGGAGCTCCACGCACGACGTATTCCCGCCGTACCGGGTGGTGGCGGGGCCCGGCGTCGGGATGGATCCGCGGGCTCCCCAGCACCGGAGAGTGAGGGGGGCGCCGCCGTGGGGGGATGGGTCTGCCATGGGCTCCGGGAACGGGTCCGTGGGGTCGAGGTGGAGGGCCCCCGCGCTCCTTCGGGGGAATCGGGCGCAATGTACCCGCCCGCTCGACGAGGGGCGAGGGTTCGGACCTGACAGCCCGCTGAGCGGTGATCCGCCTTTCCTCGCGCGCCGATGGGCCGGTACATTGGCCCACCGCGAGCCGGTGGGAGAGGGGCGACCGTCCCCACTCCCCGCCGGTCGCCAACCGGTGCCAGGAGATGGTCATGAATCAGGCGGACGAGATCCTCCCTCTTCTCAAGCGGGTGGGGCTCTTCGAGGGGCTTCCCCCGGAAGACCTCCGACGGATCGCCGAGGTGGGGGAGGAGCGCCACGCCTCGGCCGGGGAAACCCTCTTCCGGGAGGGGGACGAAGGGGACGCCTTCTACGCGGTGATCTCCGGGTCGGTGGAGATCTTTCGGGCCCGATCCGACGGAGGGGAGGAGCGGCTCGCCATCCGACGGGGCGGGGACGCCTTCGGGGAAATGGCGCTCCTCGATGACGCCGCCCGCTCCGCCACCGCCCGGGCGAAGGAGGATGCCCGCCTCTTCGTCCTGGAGCGGGGCCCCTTTCGTTCGCTCCTGGACCCCGCCTCTCCGGCTTTCCGGATGCTGGCCTCCCTCTCCCGGGCGCTCCGGGCGCTGGACATCCGCTTCACCGCCGGAGAGCGGATGGGCGCGGGGGGAAATGGGGTGCGAGAGATGAACCGGGTGCTCCGGCAGGGGATCCTCCCCCGCACCGTCCCGCCGGTGGTGGGGTGGGAGATCGCCGGAGGGACCTCCGTCCTCTCCGAGGGAGAGGGGTCCACCTCGTGGGACACCTTTGCCCTTTCCGACGGGGCGCCGGTCTTTGCCGTTCTCCATACCCGGGGGGATGGGATTCCACCCGCTCCCGCCCTGGCGGTGGCCCGCGGGGTATTCCGGGCGCTGGCTCGTTCCGCAGGCTCCGCCGAGGAGCTCCTCTCGGGCGCCAACGAGATCATGGCGGAGCTGGCCATTCCCGGGGTGGAGCAGTTCGTGGAGTGCGCCCTCATGGAGCTTCGGGGTGGCACGGTGCGGTGGGCCGCTGCGGGGCGCCCTCCCGGCGCGGTAGTGAAGGGAGGGGGATGGGAGGCGCTTCCCAACTCCGGTCCCCCCCTTGGCGTGATGACCGGGTTCCGCTACGTGGCGCGGGAGTGCCCCGTCGGCGCGGGAGATGCGGTGTTTGCGCTCTCCGAAGGATCGGAAGGGCTCCTGAAGGGGGCCGCCGACCTGGTGGCGAAGTTGGGGGAACGGAGCGCCTCTGACGTGGTAACCCTCCTGCACAGGGCCTTCGAGCGGGCGGCCGACGCTCCCGCCGAGGCCTCCGTCGTCTTCACCCGCCGGGCGGAGTGATCCGCCCGCACCCCCCAGGCGCATTGGGAAGGAAGGACCATGGCAGCAACCGAGAAGGACGTGATGGCCGCCCTCAAGACCGTGAAGGACCCGGAGCTGAACCTCAATCTGGTGGTTCTGGGGCTCGTCTACGATGTGGAGGTGGAGGGGGATCACGTCCACGCTCGCATCTCACTCACCAGCCCCATGTGTCCGGTGGCGGAGCAGATCGTTCACGACGCGGAGACCGCCATCCTGGGGGTGGAGGGGGTGGAGACGGCGAAGGTGCAGCTCACCTTCGACCCCCCCTGGACCCCCGAGCGCATCAGCCCCCTCATTCGGTCTTCGCTGGGGCTCTGACCGCCTTCTGACCGCCGCCACCCCTTTTCCGGCACTCCCACTGCGGGGGGGTCGGCGAGGGTGGGGGCACAGGTGGGAGCGGGGAAGAGGGGCACGGGAATGGGGCTTTTCCGGTCAACGGATCCAGGGCGCCGGGATCGCGTCAGAATTTGACATCGCTTGATCCGGACCTCATCCTGCACATAGCTTCATCCGTAAGGTCATCGAACGGACGTTCGATCCGATGGGTGGGGGGTCGGCGCCCCCATCGGACGGCTTCACCGACCACGCCGGTCAGACGAGGGGTGCAATGGCAGGGTTCACGGAAGACGAGCTGAAGGCGAAGGTCCAGAACGGGTACATCGTCGAATCGGTGGAGGAGATGACGGAGGGGTACCGCAAATCCCTCATCGTCCAGCTCACCGTTCAGGCCGATACCGAGCTGATCTCAGCCCCGGCCTACTGGCGCGCCGCCCGGCACGCCCCGAGCGCCAACACCCAGGTGAGCGCTCACGCCATCATTCAGGACGAGCTGGCCCACGCCAACATCGCGTACCGCCTCCTGGAAGATCTCGGCGTCTCCAAGGAGCAGCTCGTCTACGGGCGGGAGCCCCACGAATTCAAGCACCCCTACGGGTTCGACCAGCCCCTCGACAACTGGGCCGAACTGGTGGTGGCGAACGGGTTCTACGACCGCGCCGGGATCACCCTCCTCTCGGACGTGCACCGGAACACCTCGTACGGCCCCCTGAAGCGGGCCCTCGTGAAGGTGGATATGGAAGAGACCTTCCACCTCCGCCACGGGGAGGTGTGGATGCGGCGCCTGGCCCAGTCCGGTGGCGAGGCCCGGGAGATGCTCCAGAGGGCGGTGGACTGGATGTTCCCCATGACCATCGAGTGGTTCGGCCTCCCCGACGACCTGAAGCGGCACTCGGGGCAGCTCGAGTACCGCCTGAAGGGGATGACGAACGACGAGCTGCGGCAGACCTGGATGGCCTCGACGGTTCCCCTGTGCGAGTCGCTGGGGCTCAAGGTTCCGGCGCACTTCAACGCCGACACCGAGGCCTACGAGCTGGAGTACCCCTTCCCCTGCCGGTACGACGCCGAGGCGAAGCACTGGCTCTTTGACGAGGGGGAGATCAGTTGGGATGAGGTGTTCGAGCGGTGGAAGGGGCGCGGTCCCATGAACGAGTGGTACGTGGAGTCGGTTCGGAAGTCCCGTGGGCAGGTGTCGGCGTGGCTGAACTGACGCTGGACCGCCCCACGCGGCGCCTCCCGGTAGTGGGGGCCCCCGGATCCCGCCCGGTGGTGAAGGCACCCCGCCCGGAAGACGCCCTCCCCCGCCATGTGACCTCCCACGCCAGCGGGGGGCGCGACCTCTGGAGTCCACCCCTCGATGTCCGCCCGGAGAATGCGGAGTCCATGGTGTGGGAACTCCTCCACGAGGTACTGGACCCCGAGCTTCCCATCTCCCTGGTGGATCTGGGGCTCATCTACGGCGTGGAGTTGAAGGGGACCGAGGTGTCGGTAGAGCTGACCTTCACCGCCACTGCCTGCCCGTGCATGGAGTTCATCCGGGAAGACGTCCGGGATCGCCTGACGCAGGAGCGGTGGATCGATGCCGTGGAGATTCGGGAGGTATGGGATCCGCCCTGGACCCGGGACCGGATCTCCGAACGTGGCCGCAAACAGCTTCGAGACCTGGGAGTGGGAGTGTGATGATGAAGGAAGAGACCTGGGACGTCTTCGCCCGGAAGGAGCGGGGTGACGCCCTCACCCATATCGGGTACGTGGAGGCGCAGGACGCGGCTCTGGCACGTGTCTACGCATGGACCACCTATGACGAGCAGAACTGGTTCGAGATGTGCATCGTGCCCCGTTCCGCCATCCATCCGGTGAACCGAACCGACGGACCCTTCGCCCGGAAGAGCGCATGAGCCCCTTCGAGGCCGGACTCCCCGCCGTCTCCGATGAGGTGCGCCTCGCCTTCCGGCGTCGCCTCCTCTCCCTTGCCGACGCGAAGCGGATCCTCGGGATTCGCTACTCGGACTGGCTCCTGGGTGCGCCCTCCATCGAGGCGGGGATCGCCGCGTCCTCCATGGCGCAGGACGAGTGGGGGCACGCCCGCCTCCTCTACGCCTCCCTCAAAGACTTCGGCGACGACCCGGTGGCCATCGAGCACGACCGCCCCACGGAGGGGTATGCGTCGGTGGAGGCGCTGGACCGACCGCTGGAGGACTGGGCCGAGGTGACGGCGGTCATGGCGCTGGTGGACGGAGCGCTCTCGGTGGCGCTGGAGGGGCTCATGGAAGGGGGGTATGCCCCCATCGAGGGGCGGGTCGGGAAGATGCTGGGGGAGGA
>JBJHBD010000173.1:0-4996 GCA_050485305.1 Gemmatimonadota bacterium | reverse complement strand
GGTCTGGATAAGGACCAGGTTGGCGGCAGGCCCCAGCGGTACGTAGCTGTCGAGGGCCCGCACCGACCGGAGGCGTGCCGACACCCCCCGCTCCGCCAGGTCGGCCACCACCGCCTCGGCCACCCCACCCCCGGTGCGGCGGCACTCGTCGGCCACCAGGACGGCAGCCTTCCCCTCGGCGGCGCGGGCAACCGCCTCGAAGGGGATGGGGTTCAGCCACCGGAGATCCAGAACCTGCGTCCGCACCCCATGTTCCCGCTCCAGAATGCGGGCGGCCTGAAGGGACATGCGAAGCCCGTTGGCGTAACTCACCACCAGAAGCTCGGCGTCGTCGGGGCCGTGGATCCCGACCTCTCCGGGGATGAGCGCCTCCCCGGGCGCCGGGTAGTCGGTGAGCCAGAGCCCGTCCCCTTCCTCATGGAGGTCCCGCTCATGGTAGAGGGCGATGGGTTCCAGAAAGGCCACCACCCGACCGCACTCGGCGGCGCCGGCCAGGCACCCCCGGAGCATCCGGACGGCGTCGTCGCCCCGGGAGGGGACCGCCAGGATGAGCCCCGGGATGTCCCGGAGTCCGCCGATGGCGTTGTCGTTGTGGAAGTGGCCGCCGAACCCCTTCTGGTAGGCCAGCCCCGCGATGCGCACCACCATGGGGTTGGCGAACTGCCCCGCGCTGAAGAACTGAAGTGACGCCGCCTCTCCCCTGAGCTGGTCCACCGCGTTGTGGACGTACGCCAGGTACTGGATCTCGGGGATGGGGAGGAAGCCCGCCAGCGCCGCCCCCTGCGCCACCCCCAGGATGGTGGTTTCGTCCAGGAGGGTGTCCATGACTCGCCCCACCCCGAACCGCTTCTGAAGTCCGGCGGTGACGTAGTACACCCCTCCCTTCCTCCCCACGTCTTCACCGAAGACCAGGGTGTTTGGGCGTCGAAGCATCTCGTCGGCGAGGGCCGCACTCAGGTGCGCCGCCATGGTGCGCTTCACCGGCACCGTCTGGGTCTCGGGGAGCTCCTTCCCCCAGAACGCGTCGCGCACCGTGGCGTCCACCCTCCCGGAGGCGCCGCCCCGAACCCGCTCCGGATCCCAGGGAGCGAGGGAAGCCATGACCGCCTCGGCGCTCTCCAGATGGGGGCGTCCGGCAGCCCACTCCCCAACCTCCCGCACCCGATGGTGGAGGCGCGCCCGGATCTCCCGGAGCGTCACCGGGGTGGCGGCTCCCGTCCCAAGGAGACGTCGGGCGTTCAGGAGGAGGGGATCCAGCGCCTCCACCGCCTCGATCTCGCCGGAGCTCCGGTACGCCGTCTCGATGTCGCTCCCGGCATGCCCCCAGAGGCGCCGGGTCTCCAGCCGGAGGAAGACGGGGAGGCGTCGTGTCCGGCAGAGGTGGATGGCCTCTTCCACCGTGTCCCACACCTCGTCCACCTCGCCCACCGCGTCGAAGAAGCGGAGGTTCCGCATCCCGCCGAAGGTCTCCTGGATCCACCGCGGCGGCGTTTCCACCGAGATCCCGATCCCGTTGTCCTCGCAGAGGAAGAGGATGGGCATGGGGTTCCCCCGGCGAAGGGCGTACCGCGCCGCGTTGATCCCGGTGAGGGCGGTGGCGTGGTTCGCCGAGGCGTCCCCGAAGGAGGCCAGGACGATGGAGTCCCAGGGGAGCCCCGAATCGTGTTCCAGCCGCCGGGCCCGCCCCAGGGCAAAGGCCATCCCCACCGCCTTGGGGAGGTGGGACGCGATGGTGCTGGTCTGGGGAGGGACCCACAGCTCCCGGCTCCCCCACACCTTGTGGCGTCCCTCGCTGATGGGATCCTCCGCCTTCGCCGAGAGGGAGAGGAGGGTGTCCCGCACCGGATCCACATGGGGCGCCTTCCGGGAGCGCGCCATCATGAGGGCCCCCGCCCGATAGTGGAGGAAGCAGGGGTCGGTAAGGCGAAGTTGCGCCCCCACCACCCCGTTCTGCTCGTGTCCCGCGCTGGAAATGGTATAGAAGCTCTTCCCCTCCCCCTTGAGGCGCCGAGCCTCTACATCCAGCGCCCGGCTCATGGCCTGGTCCTCCCAGAGGCGAAGGGCGACCCGCGCCGTGAGGGTGCTCCCCGGAACGAGGGGTTCGTCGGGCGAAAGGAGATGGTCGGGGGTGGGGGCCTCGGCCAGGAAGTGGTCGAGGCGGGACTCCACGAGTGCGACGCGGTCGGTGGCCAAGGGGGTCGGGAGCGGAAGTGTGAGGGACAGGTGTGGCGCCGCACCGATGCGCGGGCCGAAAGCGCTGAAGGTAGGAGGCCGGGAGTCGGGAACAAGGGGTGCATCCCTTCCGGGAGGATGGGTTCCGGCCCTCCCATCTTTCGGCTCAGATTCGCACCCGGAGTCCCGCCTCCAGGAAGACCAGCTCCGTCTCCACCGCCTCGGGCGGGAGGCGGAAGCGCTCCGCCAGCGCCCGCCGGTACCCCTCGAGCTGGGGGCGATAGTGTTGGGCCCGGTCACGGGCCTCCCCTCCGTCGGCCACCTGATCGGTCTTCCAGTCCAGGACAAGGGCCCTCACGGGGACGCCATCCGGGCCCGGGAAGAGATGGACCCGATCGGCCACCCCCGAGAGGATCCGGCCTCCGTCGCGGACCAGGAAGGGGAGTTCCCGATGGACCCAAGTTCCCGGGGGCGAGGCCGAGCGCCGGAGGAGTTCGGGGAGCGGTCCTATCGCCAGCCACCGGAGGAATCGGGGAAGCCCATCCTCCCACCCGGACCACCCGGGGAGGAGGGTGGCGGCGCGAGCCCGAAGCGCCTCCGCGTCAGGAACCCCATCCTCCAGCCACTCGATGGTCTGGAGCCACCCGTGGACGAGGGTTCCCCACCGGAGGGCGTCGCTCTCCCCCACCCGGATGAGGTCTGCGGCGCGGCGCTCTCCTCCCCCCTCCAACCCCGACGGGGTCTCGTGGAGGAAGGTGCGGGATCCGGCGGCGCGTCCGAAGCGGATGGGGGCGGGAGTGGGTGCCTCCCCCGTCACGGTCGCCGCTCGACGGGCACCCTCCACCCGGTCCATCCAGCGGGGGTCGCCCAGCTCAATGGGGAAGGCGCGGGGAGAGGGGTCGGAGCTCCCCGCCCCTCCCAGCGCCTCCCGGAGGAGGGTGGCGGGAGTCCCCTTCCCTTCACGCCCCTCCTCCACCAGGAGGTGAAGGGCGTGGCGAGGGCGGGTGAGTGCCACGTAGAGGGCGCTCAGCTCGTCCCGGAAGGCGGCGGCCCGACCCACCTGCGCCGCCTCGGCCACCTGAGGGAAGTGGGGAAGGAGGTCGGCGGAGAGGCGAGGGAGGACCCGGGTCACGGGGGCGTCCGGTGCCTCCTGCACCGGGACTCCCACGGGGGCGTCGCGCCCGCCTCCACGCCCGCGGAACTCCCGCTCCAGTTCGGGGAGAACCACCGCGTCGAACTCGAGCCCCTTGGAGCCGTGGATGGTCATGACCCGAACCCCCGCCTCCCCCGGCGCTTCCACCCGGGTGGCCGCCACCCGCCGGAGGAAGGCGCGAGGGCGAAGGGGTGGGGATTCGGCGTCGAACCGGAAGGCGAGCTCCACGAGCTGCCCCATTCTCCGACCGTCCCGCTCGGGGAGATGGGGAGTGAGGCGGGCAGCCCAACCGGCGAGGACCGGGCCGAGTCCCTCTTCCTGGAGGCGGCGGCGGAGGGTGGCTGAAAGCGTTTCGGCCCGGAGGGGGTCGTTCCAGTCGGTAAGCCCGAGGTGCTCTCCCAACGGTGAGGTGGCCAGGGTGTAGCGCGCCACCCGGTCCTCCGGGGCATCGGCCAGGCGAACCCCCGCCAGGACCAGGTGCACCCCCCAGGAGTCCAGGAGCGGCCCCCCGCCCTCCTCGCTCACCGGGATCCCCCGGCGTCGGAGCTCGAAGACGGTGCGCACCACCGCCTTGGTGGTGCGGCAGAGGACCCCGATGGTGGCGCCGGGGGCGGCGGCGCGGATGGCCTCCACCTCGTCGGCGGCGGCGGTGAGGAGCCCCCCTCGAAGCTGGCGCCGGGACTCTTCGGCGGGGACCTCCACCACCCGCACGTATCCGGGACGCCCCTCGTGGGCGGCCTGGTGGGGGCGGAAGTCCTGGAGCCAGTGGGCTGCCCACTCCCGTTCCTCGTCGGAAAGGGCTTCACTCCCCGGGAGCGCCTCCGCCACCCGGTTCACCGCGTCCAGGATGGGTTGCCCGGTGCGCCAGCTCCGATCCAGGGTGGTGACGGGGAGGGTGTATCGGTGGGCGAGGCGGCGCACCAGCTCCGGCTCCGCTCCCCGCCACCCGTAGATGGACTGTTTGGGGTCGGCCACCAGGATCCCGGCGCGACTCCCCCCCTCGTCGTGGAGGATCTCCCCGGCGAGGGGTTCAAGGGCCCGCCACTGGAGCGACGAGGTGTCCTGGAACTCGTCGAGAAGGAGGTGCCGAATGCGCCCGTCCAGGCGGTAGAAGAGGGCATCGCCGGAGCCCATCTCCCCACCTTCCAGGAGGCGGTGGGGGATGTCGTCGAAGCGGAAGATTCCCCGGGCGTCCTGGATTTCCCGGTACGCCCGCTCGAAGGCGTGGGCCAGCGCCCCCGCCGCCTGGATCCGCCGGTGATGGAGGGGAGTGAGGTCGCGAACGGCAAAGGAGGCTCCGGCCCGGAGGGCACGCTCCCACTCGGGGGTGATGGGCGAGCGGTCGAAGTCGGGGCCCGCCGGGTCCACGGCACGCCGGACCAGGGTGTGCCCCAGGAAGGTCTCCCACTCCCGCTCCCGCACCGCCCCCGTCAGCACCTCCCGGGCATTGGCCCAGTGCACCCGGGGGGCCCCCTTCCCGGTGAGGGGGAGGGGGAGTTCGGCGATGGTGTCGGCAAGCCCCTCCACCTCCCGCTTCCGGGGAGACTCCGGGAGGGGTTCGGGGAACCCCCACGGCTCCGCCCCGCCCGGGTCCAGCGCTCGCACCAGGCTCTGGAGCGCCCCCGCCGTCCGGAGGATCTCGTCCCGGACCCCCCGGCGCAGCTCTCCCGG
>JBJHBD010000172.1:0-5082 GCA_050485305.1 Gemmatimonadota bacterium | reverse complement strand
CGACAACCGGGCCAGACCGCGGCGACGGTTAGAATCAGCAGAATCCGTACATATTGCGCAGATCCCCGCGACACGCATCCGCATGTCGGGAACCGCGGCGAGCCGAATCTGCTCGTCCGATATTCCATACGCTCCGGGAATCCGCCCCGTTCCATCGGGGAAGCTGGGGTTCTCTCCCCCTCTTCCGGCATTCGGGAGGCACCCGGAGCACCGCAGGACCGGACTGGCTTCCTCCTGCCATGGCCGATCTCGCGGGAGAGGCACGGGAGGACGCATGGCTGGATCCGGTCCCCCCCTTCCCCTCCCACGCCGCCCGCAGGCGGTTCCGGTCGATCTTCACCCCCTTCCACATTCTGGGCGTGGAGGTCTCGGAACGCGTGCAGGCGCAGCATATCCAGGCCTTCGCCGACCCCTGGAGTGACCGACGGATCGCCGAATTCGCCTGTCAGATCCCCCAGGAGATCCTGAACCGGGTGGATGACGAGCCGAAGCGACTCACCCGGAGGGCCACGGCCCGCCTCGTCCCGCCCGAGTTGGTCCGGGCCATGGGGAAGGTGGTACCCACCCCGCTCTTCGACCTGGGGATCCGGAGGCGGGGCCGACCAGTGGCAGAATCCCTGCTCAGCGACCCGAGAGCCGCCCACCACGGATTCGTGGACGCGGCGAAGCTCCGGGAGGCCTATCGGGATCTCTGTGCCGACCCCGGCTCGTCCCCGGCCCCCCTCTGGCGGGCGCTTTCCCTGGAACTCTGGCTACGCGTCAGGGAGGAGGCGGGCACCCGTGGAACATAACGCTACATTATTGCACGCTAACGGCACTTCCCTCCCGGATGCGGTGTATCGGTACCACAACAGGGGTCACAGACCTGGAGAGGCGAACTCCGCACCAGGTGCGCGCAATCCCTCACAGGGTTTACACTTAGTTAACGGTGCCCCGGAAACCAGCAGCCGCGGTGCGAACGAGCCCCGAAGGCATGCCTCGTGCATCGGGGTTCCGTGCGACCTCTGCCTCGGGCGGCTCCGGCCACAGCGGGGCGTCGGGCGCATCTGGAACCGCGTGAGCCAGTCGGCTCGCGCGGACGCAACCTCAGCGGGAGTGGGAGATGGAGAAGAACACGGAGAAGAAGGCCTACGTGAGCCCCGCCATCGAGGACTTCGGCCAGGTGGCCGACCTCACGGCTACCGGAGCGACGAATCCGGGTGGCGATGCCAAGCAGGGGTCCGTGGCGTCCCGGGGGGTCTGAACACCCCGGAGCACACCTTCGACGGTACGATGTCCGGGCGGGTCCATGTCTGGTTCATGGACCCGCCCGGCTTCGTTGGATGACATGAGGCTCGCCAAGCTGGTTCGCAAGGTGGGCTCCCTGGGGGCCGGGGACCGGTTGGCCCTGCTCCCGGCCACGGCCCGACTCATCGCGGCGCGCGCCGCGCTCCGCCTGCTCCCCTTTCGGGTCGTCCTCCGGTGGGCTGAGGCTCCCGTCGGTTCCCCCATTCCCCAAGGGAGCCCCATCGCACCGCCGATCCTGCGCCGGCTCCGCGCTTTGGAGCGGGCGGCCCATGGCCTCTTCCCCCGCGATCCCTGTTTGACCCAGGCTGTGGTGGCCCACCGGCTTCTCCGGAAGCAGGGGTTCCCCTCCGAGCTGCGGATCGGCGTGCGCAGGACGCGTGACGTATCCCTGGAGGCCCATGCCTGGGTCGAATGCGAAGGACGGGTGGTCATCGGTGAACGGGGATTGAGGGAGGACCACGCCGTCCTCTCCAGAAAACCACACTCACCTCGAGGCGGCGGCTCCTTGGACCCGTGATGCCACGGTAGCGCCAGCCGAGGTGGGCGTGCGCGGCACTCCCGGGTGGCGGAGGAACGGAGGGTGCCCGGTCCACTGGCCCCCTTCCACCGGAGATCCCCGGCAGGGCGACCGCCACCCTGAGCCATCCATTCCCCCTGGCAAACCGATCCGGCCCTCTGGTTCCGACCCTCTGGTGCCCCCCCCCGAATAGGTGAGGCGATCGCCCAGCGCGAAGGCCCTGGCCCAGCCTTGCCGTACGCAAGCATCAACGCGTGGTGTCCACGCACCCCACCCCGGCCCTGTCCAGGGAGCGCACCCTGCCCCGGACCAGGGGATCAGAGGCCGATCCCTCCCCCCCCGGGCCCGACCGGATGGATGGCTGCGGCCGCGTGCCCCCCCGACTTGTCAAGCCGGCCAACGAGTTACGTCCGGCCCCGCCCAGTCGCCGGCCTCCGCCTCCGCCTGACTCTGGCACGGCATCTGCTAGACGCTCGCTCACCCCGTCGGATGAGCGCACGCTCACTCCCTCGTTGACCCCTCCCGCCCAGGGCTTCCGGCAGATGCATCGGCGAAGGCAGACCCCCGGTCTTCTCGGGCCGGATCTCCCAAACCTTCCACCCCACGGGGGTGCCCTGGCCGCGGGCCTGCCCTGGTGGCGGACGGACATGTGGCGGCGGTGGATCCGGCACCTCGCAGCGGGCGCGACAGGCACAGCCCTGTACATGGTGGCGGTGGGCCTGGGGGTCGAACTCGTGGGACTCCACCCCCTCACCGCGGTGGTCCTGGCCTTCGCCCTCTCGGTGGTGTTCTCCTACTCCGCCAACCGGATCTGGGTGTATGCTCCCGGCAGGGGGCATGGATACGCCGTACCCCGTTTCCTCGCGGGCGTGGCGCTGGGGGCGGCCCTGAATTACGGGATCATGTTCGGGGCCGTCGAGGTGCTGGACCTCTGGTACGGGTGGGGACTCGCAGGGGCGGCGTTCGTGGTGCCGCCCACCAACTTCCTCATCAACTACCTGTGGGCGTTCCGATGACGCCCCCATCCGGCGGTATCCTCGAGACCCCCCGCCCGGCCGACGGCTCCGCCGCCCTTGGTGGGATCACCGTGGAGCTCGTGGGCGAGGACGGACGAGGGGACTGGGCCGGCTTCATCCGGTCCCGGGACGACGCGTGCTTCGTGGACGACTGGCGGTGGCGGGAGGTGGTGGAGGAGAGCTACGGACTGCCTTCCGCCTGGTTCCTGGCCAGGAGGCAAGGGCGGGTGGTGGGATCACTCGGGCTGACCCTGACCCGCCACCCCGTGTTCGGGACCTATCTGGCATCGGCGCCCTTCGGTAGCTACGGTGGGTTCTACTTCGATTCCCCCGAGGTCGCCCACGCGCTCCTCGACGCAGCGGAGGGATTCAGGCGGGAGGTGGGGGCCCGGTACGTGAACGTCAGGGGACTACCCAACCTCCCCCTCTCGGCCGAAGGGTGGCACCTGGACCCCTCCTATGCGACGTACTGGCTCCGACTTCCCCCCTCCTCGGAGGAGTTCCTGGCCGACCATCTCCCGAAGAAGGTGCGTTGGCTCGTTCGGAAGGCCCATGCGGGGGGGCTCACCTTCTCTTTGGGTTCTGCGGAGCTCCTGGACGACTTCCTCTTCGTCATGGAGCGCTCCATGAAGGACCTGGGGTCTCCCTACCATGCCCGTCGGTACCTGGATCGGCTCCTGGAACGGTTCGGTCCCGACGCCCGTCTGGGAGTGGCCTATGCGTCCCACGGCGTCCCGGTGGGAGCCAGCCTCCTCATGGTCCATGGAGCCGGCGCCACCCAGGTCCACGCCAACACCCTCCGGGACTACCGCTCCCTCCTCCCCGCCGAGTTCCTCTATTCCCAGGTGATCCGAGCCTGCTGCGAGCGTGGGATCCGCCGGCTGGACCTGGGCCGCAGCCTGATCGGCTCGGGGAACGAGCTCTTCAAGCTCAAGTGGCGGCCGGAGCGACGGGTGCTGGACTACTGGTTCCGCCTCTCCCGCCCGTCCGCGCGGCCTCCCGCCCTCAACCCGGCGAACCCGCGCTTCCAGCTGGCGATCCGGACCTGGCAACGACTCCCCCTGTGGCTACTTCGCCACATGGGCCCCGGCGTGATCCGGGGCATCCTCTGATCCGGGGCAGGGAGAGGATGGCCAGGGGGCGCCTGGACCCGGTGGAACCCACCATGGAGGGGGAGAGAAGGCTCATCATCCACGCGGACGACTACGGGCTGTCCCCAGCCGTGAACGCCGGCGTTCTCGAGGCCCACGCCGCGGGGACCCTCACCTCCACCTCCATCATGGCCGTCGGGAGGGGGTATGATGACGCCGTTCGTCGATGGCGGACGGCGCCCACCCTGGATGTGGGGATCCACCTGACCCTCGTGGAGGAGGAGCCCATGCTTCCTCCCGGGCGGATTCCAAGCCTGGTGGGCCCCGAGGGCCGGTTCGCCCCCGACGCCTTCGCCTTCGCCCGACGCCTCGTGGCCGGGAAGGTGGAGCCCCGGGAGGTCTACCGTGAGCTCCACGCGCAGATCTCCCGGGTGATGGCCGAGGGGCTTCCCGTCTCCCACCTGGACTCCCACCAGCATCTCCACATGCTGCCGGGGCTCCATGATGTGGTGCTCCGGCTGGCCGAGCGGTTCGGGATCCCCGCCGTCCGGATTCCCTCCGAGCGCCTGACACCCTCGCTGGTGCGGCATTCCCCGTCCCCCGTCCGGACCTGCCACGCCATGGTCCTGAAGGGAGTGTGCCGGTGGGTGTCACGCCGATCCCCGGGCCTGGTGTCCACCGACCACTTCTCCGGGTTCCTCTTCGGAGGCCAACTCACCTTTCCCCGGCTGGAACTCATGCTCCGGAGCCTCCCGCGCCACGGCTCGGTCGAGGTGGTCTGCCACCCCAGCCTTCCCGATCCGGAGGGGTGGTACGATCATTGGGGCTATGACGGCGAGGGCGAGCTGGCCGCCCTCCTCGACCCGGCGCTTCCGCCCCTCCTGGAGGAGCTCGGCTTCTCTCTGGTGGGGTTCCGGGACCTTGGATAGTCCGGGTACCCGGAAGCACCCTCCACCCGACCCACCCGGCCACCCTGACGAAGGAGAGGTGAGGGTGACCCCCACCCCCCCGTCGAAACCCCCATACCCGACCCCCGGCCGGGTGCTCCGGGCCCGGTTTCGGAATGTGATCGAGGGGCTGGAGCTGGGCGCGCGCAATGCCGTGTCGGTTTCCCTGGCCTGTGCCGTGGCCGGCATCATCGTCGGCGTGGTGGGGCTCACCGGCCTGGGGC
>JBJHBD010000171.1:0-5101 GCA_050485305.1 Gemmatimonadota bacterium | reverse complement strand
CCCGCCGCCCCCCGCCCCTGGCCCCCCGCCCCCCCCCACCACCCCCCCGCTGTTTTTGATGATCGGGCGCACACCGTGATGTACACGGCTCTGTTCGTCGGCTGCGTCCGCATCCATGAAGAGGACCGCCTCGGGGGCCCCCGTCATCCGGAGGTGGTGGAGCCCCGCAAGACAAGCGGCGCCGTACCCCCGCTCGGGCTCGGAGATCACTTCTGCGCCGGCGTCCCCGGCCACCTGCGCGGTGTCGTCGGTGGACCCGTTGTCCACCACGACCACCCGATGCGCCCCACCGATGAACCCCGCGCCGATGATCCGCGGGAGGGAGGCCTCCTCGTTGAGGGCGGGGATGAGGATGGCGAAACGGCTCACGCCCGGGCCGGCTCCGCCTGATCGGGGGAAAGTGGGTCGTGACCGGCGGACCCTCGAAGCGCGGAGTCCGGTGACACATGGGCAATGTCACGACCGCCCCCCACTCCTTCTTTCCACCGAAGCCGCTCCATCGTCTCCTGCACGGCAAGCCACCCGTACCCGGTCCCGAAAAGGGTGAGGAAGGGGAGCGAGGTGAAGATCCCCATCCGGAATGCCAGGAGCCACGACACACCCATCCACCCGGTGAGGAACCAGCGGAAGAGGAGAGCGCCGGTCCCCCGGAGCGCCGGATACCGAACGGGCCCATCCCCCCGCTTTGGCGTCCGAAGGAAGGTGTCACGCCCCCTCCCCAGCGCCCCCCGGAGTACGGCCCCGCTCACCGAGGCGGTGAGCCCGATCCCCATGGCGAGGGTGGCGAGGGTGGTGGGGATGAGGGTGGACCACGGGCGGCGACGGGTGCGCCCGGCTGCGAGGTAGAAGAGTAGGAACGATCCGGTGGCGGTGCCGAAGACCACCAGGTCCAGGACGAGGAGCCCCTCCAGCCCCAGCGCCCGGCGCGCAACCGCGGAGGGGAGGAGGAGGAGCCCCAGCGCCAGGGTGAGGGGGTGGGCCAGGTGCCCGAGGAGGTGGATGGCCGCCTCGACCTTGATCGCCCGGGACCACCGGCTGCGGAAGAGCGCCGGGAGGATCTTCCGCCCGGTCTCGATCCCCCCCTGGGCCCATCGCCGCTGCTGGATGTCCAGCGCCCCCACCTCTTCCGGGACCTCCGCCGGAACCCCCACGCCGGGGAGGAAAACGAAGCGCCACCCCCGCATCTGGGCGCGATAGCTGGCGTCCAGATCTTCGGTGAGGGTGTCGGCGGACCACCCACCGGCATCGTCCAGCGCCTCTCGGCGCCAGATTCCGGCGGTGCCGTTGAAGTTCATGAAGAGCCCTCCTGCGCTCCGCCCCCCCTGCTCGAAGTGGAAGTGGGCATCCAGGAGGAGGGCCTGGCAGCGGGTGAGGAGGTTCGACCCTTCATTCAGGTGATCCCACCGGGCCTGCACCACCCCCACCCCCGGATCCTGGAAGGGGGGGAGGAGTCGACGGAGGACCCCCGGCCCGGGGAGGAAGTCGGCGTCCAGGACGAAGAAGAACTCGGCATTGCTCTCCCGGACCCCGTGGGCGAGGGCGCCGGCCTTGAACCCGGCGCGGTCGCCCCGACGGATGTGGCGGATCTCCACCCCCCGCTCCCGCCAGTACTCGATTCGCTCCCGGGCCAGCGTGGAGGTCCCGTCGGTGGAGTCGTCCAGGAGCTGGATTTCCAGGAGATCCCGGGGATATTCCAGCGCGGCCGCCGCATCCAGGAGCCGGACGACGACACCGGCCTCATTGTAGACCGGGAGCTGGACCGCCACCCGTGGGAGGGGTCCCTCCCACCCCGGCGGGGTCGGGACCGGCGGACGACGCGCCAGACGAAGAAGGTGGGTCCGGTGGAGGGCGAAGGGGATGAGAACCGCCAGAACCGCGGCAGTGCACCCCAGGATCACCCAGGCGAAGATCGGATTCACGACAGGACTTGCGGGGCAGTGAGACCCTCCGACGCACCCGGCGCCGGAGAGGGAGTGGAGAAGGGGAGAGCCCTCAGCCCTCCCCTCCTCCCTCCTGAATGTCGGCGGACCAGGTGACCTCCACCGCCCCCTTCAGCGTCTGGGCGGAGGGACACTTCTCCACATGACGTGAGAGGGCGCGGTCCACCGTCTCCCGCGTCCCGGTGGGGATGCGGAGTGTGTAGTGGATGTGAATCCGGGTCAGGAGGGGGAGTCGATCCCGCATCTCGTTGTACCCGGTCACCTCCGCGAGGATGTCCTCGGGAGCGAGTGAGATCTCGCGCACCTCCAGTGCGCCGTTGAGAGTCCCGAGTAGTCACCCGCCGGTAGCGGCCACCATGTAGTCCACCGGGAGGGGGAGGTTCTTCTCTCCCTGCAGCCCGTAGTGGACCTTCACCGGCCCGTGCACCCCCATCTCCATGGCCGTCCCGTCTTCCAGGAAGGCTCGCCGGTGGACTCCTTCCACCTTGGTGATGCGGGCGCGGGCTTCGTAGCGGAAATCACTCACGCTTCGCGCTCTCCTTGCTCGTGGGCCTCCCCCGCCGGCTCAAATCCGCGACACTCGGTCACGGGAATGGGGGGGTACTTCCTGAAGGTGGGGTCCTCGGTGGCGCGGCGACAGAGGAAGAAGGTGGAGCCCTTCCCGCTGGTGACGACGCGGACGTGCCGACACCCCCCGCAGAGCCCCGGATGGAGCCCTCTCCCCCCCCTTCCGGAACCTCGTCCGCTCACCCCTCTCCTCCTTACGTCGTGAGTGCGCCCTCCGGCAGCCTCCGCCGGAGGGTTCCTGGGAGGATGGGTTACCGGCTCCTCCACCCCAGATACGCTACCTGCCGCCCCTCGTCCCCGCCCCGGTGGGAGAAGAATCGAGGGTCGTCCAGGGTGCATCGGGTGGAAATCCCGATCCGGTGGGGATGAACCCCGAGGCGAAGCGCTCGTTCCGCCAGGTGCCCCCGGAGGTCGAGGCGCTCCGGGCCCGAAGGAGGGGAAAGCCCCAGCGCCCGGAAGACCTCGGGGCTCACCTCGTAGTTCGACCTGGAGATGGAGGGGCCCAGGTGCAGGTGGAGTTCGGCGACCTCGACCCCGAACCGTGCCCGAAGGGCGGCCACCCCCTCTTCCAGGATCCCGGCCGCCACCCCTCGCCACCCGGCATGGAGGAGGGCGACGGCGCCCTTCTCCGGCGCCGCCAGGAAGACAGGGACGCAGTCGGCCACGGTGACGGCCAGGAGCACCCCCCGATCTCCGGTGAGGTGACCGTCCCCGGGAGGGGCAAGAAAAAATCCGGTGCTCCCGCCCCGGTGGAACCGAACGGTGGCCTCGTGGGGCTGGTGGGCCTGGACCACCTGATCCACTCCCAGCGCCTCCCGGAGCCGGTCCCACCGGGAAAGCACCTCGCCCCCGGGGGTTGCACCCCGAAGGCGAAGATCGAAGGGGTCCTCGGGAGCACCCCGGGTGGTCACCCCCTGGACGAGGTCGGGGAAGCGGTCCCGCCAGTCCTCGCGCTCCACCGCGGGGATCCCATACTCGACGGGGATCTCCGTGACCGGAGTGAACGACGCGGGACCCGCTCCCCGACCCATCAGTACGTCACCCGGAATCCCAACTGGACGGTGCGAGGGAGCCCCGGGCGTGCGCCCGCGGGGCGCCGGGACACCACATAGGCCTCGTCGGTGAGGTTCTGGATGGTGGCGAAGATCATCCCGTTCCCTCCGGTGGCGACTTCCCCGGTGAGGTTGAAGACGAGGAAGCGGTCAGCGCCCGTGGCCGGGTCGATGGAGCCGCGCCCGGCTTCGGTGCGCATGGCACCGGCGGCGGTCCACCCCAGGCGAAGGGCCCAGCGGGGATCCTCGGCACCCACGCTTCCCGAGAAGGTGTGTTCGGGAAGATAGGGGAGGCGATCCCCTGCCTCCACCGTCCCCCAGGGGCCATAGTTGCTCTGGAAGTCGGTGAGGAAGGTTCCCCGGGTGTATGTGTAGTTCGCCCGCACCGGAAGGCTCACCGGGCTCTTCAGGTACCGGGCCAGGTCGGCGTCCACCGCCGCCTCGACCCCCCAGACCTCCACGGCACCTCCGTTGAAAAGCTCACCGGACCCGCTCTCTCCGGTGGCCAGGGTGGCCCGCCCCAGGATGTTGGAGTAGTCGGAGAGGAAGGCGGTGAGGTTCGCTCCCACTCCGGCGCGGCGCACCCGGACACCCGCCTCCCAGTTGATGGACTCTTCGGCGCGGGTCTCGTTGTCCGCCCCTGGTCCGGGAGGGCCAAACCCCTTGTGGACTCCCGCGAAGAGGTGGGTCCAGGGGCTCCACTCCCAGGTCGCTCCCACCCCGGGAATCAGGACCGACACCGAGTTGTCCCGAAGCTGGGAAGCCCCACTCCGGGTGGGATCCGAACGCTCCCAGTCGGTGCGGGTGAAGTCGATGGACTCCCACCGGATTCCGGGAACGAGGGCCCACCGTCCAACCCGGATCTCGTCCTGGATGAACAGGGCGAACGCCTCCGCCTCGCCGAGGCGGTTCTCCTGGGTGCCGGGGACGCCCTCGGAGGTGCGGATCATCCGACCGTTCGCCATCCGGTACCCGTCCTCCCACTGATGGCGGTCTTCGCTGTCCCGATGGTAGCGAAACCCGACCTCTACATTTTGGCGCATCCCCCCCCACTCAGGGCGGAAGCCGAGGGTCCCCTGCACCCCCCGGCTCAGGTACTCCCGGTTGTTTGCCCGCACAACCAGCGCCCCCGGGTCGGAGTCGGCGCCCCGGAGGATGGCCATGGCGTCCGCGTTCGCCTCGGGATTCGCCAGCACTCCGGAGAGGCCGCGCCCGAGAACGGTCTGAAGCTTGTACCAGTTCCGGGCGAACTCATTCCGGTACGCGGTGACCACCAGGTCGCTCCGAGGTGAAAGCTGGGTGAAGTACCGGAGCTGAAGGAGCTGATGCTCGGTGTCCAGGACGTCTTCCCGGGAGGCGGCGTAGCGGAGGTTGGGTGTGCCCCGGAAGTCCGCCTCGGTAAGCCCCAGGTAGGTCTCGTCGGCCACATGGCGGTTGAACCCCACCTTCAGCTCCACCTCCTGATAGCGCCCCTGATCGCGGGGGGTGTTGACCCGGAACTTCCCCATGAAGTCCCGCGTGTGGAAGCCGGTGCCCCCTCCC
>JBJHBD010000170.1:0-5105 GCA_050485305.1 Gemmatimonadota bacterium | reverse complement strand
TGACCCCGTTCTGGAGGCGCGGGTTCGGGAAGCGCTGGATGGAAACCCCGACCTTCGCGCCGCGGTGGCGCAGGTCCGGTCGCTGGAGGCCCGGCGTGGCGAGGCGACATTCGACCTGGCGCCCCGGATCACCTCCGGGGCCGCGTACACTCGTCACCGACCGGCCGCCGCCGCCATGCCGGGAGTGACGGGGACCCTCCCCGATCAGGATCTGTGGGAGGCCGGACTCCTCCTCTCATGGGAGATCGACCTCTTCGGCGGCTCTCGATCCCGGGTCCGAGCCCTCGACGCCCAGGTGGGCTCGGCGGAGGCCGGGTTCGATGACATGCGCATCCGCCTCATGGCGGGGGTGGCGCACGCATACTTCGAGCTTCGTGGGGCGGAGGACCGCCTTCGAGTGGCGCACCGAAATGCCACCAATCAGCGCAGCACCCTCGAACTCACCCGGGACCGGATGGACTTCGGGCATGGGAGCGCTCTCGATATGGAGCGAGCCCAGGCACAGCTCAGCTCCACGCTGGCGGCCATCCCCATCCTCGAGGCCCGGATCGAGGAGGCACAGCTCCGCCTTGCCACTCTTCTCGGGCGCACCTCGTCGGTGTGGGAGTCCCTCCCCTCCCAGGAAGAGGGGGAGTCCGTTCGTCCGGTCGCTCTCCACCTTCCGGAACCCGACCTGCTGGTGGATCGGCACCCCCATGTGCGCGGAGCGGAGCGGGAGGCGTTCGCACGGCGGGCTCGAGTCAGCGAGGCGCGCGCTACCTATCTCCCGCGCCTCTCCATCGATGCCGTGGCGGGGTACTCGGCGGATGCCTTCGGGTCCCTCGGTGGTACCGGCTCGCCGCGCTACGCCGTGGGGCCGGTGATCACCTGGCCCTTCCTGGACATGGGGAGGGTGCGCATGCAGGTGGAGGCCGCCCGGGCCGACGCCACACAGGCGGACGAGCGACATGCCATGGCCCGCCTCGTCATCCAGGAGGCGGTCGGTTCGGCTCTCGCCGCCTACCAGGGTGCGCGCAATCGGCTACACCATCTCGAAGAGGCCGCCGAGGCGAGTGAACGGGCCACCGAAATCGCCCGGCTCCGCTACGAGGAGGGTGCAACCGACTTCCTCCAGGTGCTGGATGCCGAGCGGACCCTCCTGGACGCCCAGGACCGTCTCGCCGCCGGTCGCCGTGATGTGGACGCCGCACTGGTCACCATCTATCTGACCACCGGGGGACAGGTGTCGACGGTGGACTCCCGGTAGAGCACCATGAAGAGCGGCCCGGTCGGGGGGGAGCCGACCGGGCCGCCTATCCCATCTCCCGTCCGCGGGCGCTACCGGTAGAATCGCCACTCCCCACGGGTCGTGGCGCCATGCACCTCGGTGGGGTGACAGGCCGTGGCCTCGTACAACCCGGCAAACATCTGAAGTTGCTCACCTCTTTCCAGGTCGATCCTCGTACCCACACCACGCCATCCGACGGCTCCGATCCGTACCTCGTAGCTCCCCTCCGGAAGGAAGATCGAGGCGCGTCCCAGCGAGTCTGCCGAAATGCGGAGCCGCGTCGATGCGTCTGCGGTATCAATGACGGTCAGGAAGGCCCCTCCAATCGGGCGCCCGGTGGACTCGGCGTGGATCCGGATCGAGAGCCTGCTTTTCTGTGCCGGATCCGTTGCAGTCGCTCCGTGAAAGATCGGACCTCCGAAGATCACCCGCTGACACGACAGGCGAGAAGCGGGCTCCTCCACGGTCGGTCGATCACCGGACTGCGAGGTGGTGTCCGCAGCGATGGGGCGCCCCTGAAGGCCGTGCAACTCCGGCGGGGCCCATCCCAAAAGGAGGGAACCGGATAGAACGAGAATCCCCGAGGGTGCAAGGAGTCGGTTCATGACGGAATCGTACCGGGAGTCGGCTGGAGAGGTTCCCGGGTCACTACGCTTTACGAAGTTTGTTCAGCGTCTCAGAAACACCGCGCCAGCCGGTCCATCCCCGCCTCGATGTCTTCGAAGGCGATGGCGCCGTACCCGAAGAGGAGCCCAGGCTGGGGGGGAGCGGAGGTGAAGTGGTAGGTGAGGGGGAAGATGGCCACGTCGTGATCCTGCGCCCGTCGCGCCAGCTCCGTGTCGTCGCCCGGCGCACCCTGCCGTAGGCGAGCCGCTACATGCAGGCCGCCGTGGGCGGGGATGGACTCCAGGTGGTGGGCCAACTCCCCATGGAGGATCTCCAGGATCCGTTCGTGCCGCTGCGCGTAGGTGCGCTGCATCCGCCGGATGTGCCTCGCCAGGAGACCGTCGTCGATGAATGAGGCGGCGGCGCCCTGCTCCGGCACCGGAGTGTGCCAGTCGGTGAGGTGCTTCGCCTTGCGAAAGGCCGAGTGGAGGGGTTCCGGGAGGATGGCGAATCCGAGGCGGAGCGTCGGAAGGAGGATCTTGGAAAAGGACCCCAGATAGATGACTCGACCGGTGGTGTCGAGGCTCTGCAGGGGTTCAAGCGGGCGCCCGCCAAACCGGAACTCGCTGTCGTAGTCATCCTCCACGATCACCCCATTCACCCGCTCGGCCCACTCGAGAAGGGCCTGCCTCCTGGCCATGGACATGGCCACCCCGAGCGGGTACTGGTGCGACGGGGTGACGTAGATCATCCGGCACTCGTCGGGGAGGGCTTCCACCACCACCCCATCGTCGTCCACCGGTACCCCCACGACCCGGCACCCATGGGCCTGAAAGGCCCGTCCGGTAAGAGGGTATCCCGGATCCTCCACCGCTACCGGGTCCCCCGGGTCCAGGAGGACGCGGATCAGGAGGTCGAGAGCCTGCTGGCTCCCATTGGTAACGAACACATCCGGAGGCGTGGCGCGGACCCCACGGGAAACCGAAATGTGGCGCGCGATGGACTCCCGCAGCGTCGGGTGGCCGGCCGCATCGATGTGTGCTCCGGAGCCGACTCGACTCCCTCGGATCTGGCGGGAGAGTCGAGTTCTCCATTCGGGGAAGGGGAAGAGACGTGCATCCGGAATTCCCGGCCGGAAGTCGTAGCGAGGGGTGGTGGCCGAGAGATCCCGCCCCTCGGGGATCCGATTCCATCGCTCCCTCGGGCGGAGGGGAGAGGCTCCGAGGCCCAGCGGAGCCCTCGGCTCGATTCCGTAGGATACGTAGGTGCCGGCGCCCTTCCGGGTCTCCAGAAAGCCCTCCGCACGAAGTCGCTCATAGGCTTCGAGCACGGTGTTCCGGGAAAGGTCCAGGCGGCGGCCCAGGGCACGGGTGGAGGGGAGGGCGGTTCCTCCCGGCAGCTTCCCGGTCAGGATCGCGTCACGGATCTGATTGTAGATCGCGGCGGAGTACCCCTGACCGGGAACGAGACTGATGTGAAGGTCCATGCCATTTCCCCCGCCGGAATCCCCGTTGCGACCGCCTCAGTTCGCCGGAACGGCGCGCTCCCGCGCCCACCCCCGGATCCCCTCGATGCGCTCCCGGGCGGTGACCGAGAGGGGGAGGGTGCTCCGGGCTTCGGCCAGGAGGAGCTCGGTGGAGAGTGGGGTGTCGTCGGCGAAGCCGGCGTAGAGGGCCGAGACCACCACCTGCTCCAGCTCCGCGCCGGAGAACCCTTCGGTGGCGGCGGCGATCACCTCGAAGTCGATCCCGTCGAGGGCGCGGTTTCGCCGCCGAAGGTGGATCCGGAGAATCTCGGCTCGGCTTCCGGCATCGGGGAGGTCCACGAAGAAGAGTTCGTCGAAGCGCCCCTTTCGGAGGAGCTCCGCAGGAAGCTGGTCCACCTCATTGGCGGTGGCCAGGATGAACACCTGCCCGGCTCGGTCCTGCATCCAGGAGAGGAAGGCGCCAAGGACTCGCCGAGACACCCCGCTCCCCTCGCCTTCCCCCTGACTCCCCGCGAAGGCCTTCTCGATCTCGTCGATCCAGAGCACCACCGGCGAGAGGCGCTCCGCCAGGCGCATGGCGCGGTTCAGGTTCTTCTCGGTCTCCCCGATGTACTTGTTGTAGAGCGATCCCATGTCCAGTCGGAGGAGGGGGAGCTCCCATTCGGAGGCCACTGCCCGCGCGGCCAGGCTCTTCCCCGACCCCGGTACTCCCGCCAGGAGAATTCCCTTGGGGAAGGGGAGGCCGAACTCCCGGGCTCGCTCCGGATCCCGGATGAGGGCGGTGCGCCGCCGGAGCCAGCTCTTGAGCCCCTCCATCCCCGCCACCTCGGCCATGGACGTCTCCACTGGGGTGTATTCGAGGAGCCCCTCCCGCTCCACGATGCGGCGCTTTTCGTCGGCCACACGCCGGAGATCTTCGGGGCCGAGGCGCCCATCCTCCAGGATGACGCGGGTGATGATCTTCTCCGCCTCCAGGAGGGTGAGCCCCGACAGGTGGTTCAGGAGCTGATCGAGCTCCGGTCGGGAGAGCTCCACCGCCAGCGGCTGGTTCCGGTTCAGATCGCGGAGGACGCGGCGGACCAGGTCGCGCAGCTCTTCCCGACCGGGGGTGGGGAGTTCGAGGGTGGTGGCCCGGCTCCGCACCCGGGCCGGGAGGTCGAATCCGGTCCCGCAGAGGAGGATGGCTCCTCCCACCTCGGCGAGACGGTCCAGCGCGTCCAGGAGGCGTGACTGGAGGAGCGCGGTGGCGGGGAGCACGCTCTCGAACCCGTCGAAGTGGTAGAGAGCCCGAAGGGGGGAGGCGCTGACGTGCTGAAGGGCGCGCTCCGCCTCTTCCGTCTGGTAGATGGCGCCTCCCGCGTCGTCCCGCTGAAGGCCGCGGGCGCGGGTCCATCGGAAGAGGGGGGCGTCCATCCCATCGGCCAGAAGGCGGAAGAGGGAGCGGATTCGCGGGTGATCGTCCGACTCCACCAGGATGAGGGGGTGGCGGGACCGGATGAGGAGTTCGGCGTCGCGGACGGGGTGGGTGAGGGGCATGGCGGGAAGGTGCTTCGGGGGGAGGGGGAGGGCAACCTCACTTGCTCCGAATCTGTCGTCTGAGTCAACGGGCAACATAAATTGCTTGCGTAGATCCGGGGGGGGGGGGTAGGTTATAATAGTAAGGATCCGTAAGACAACCTCGACATCGGTGGGAGGTATGAGAAGCAGAAGCGCGGGCCCGGTGGGTGTTGTGCTGGGAGACGGGGG
>JBJHBD010000169.1:0-5167 GCA_050485305.1 Gemmatimonadota bacterium | reverse complement strand
TCCTTGTCAGGTGTGCGCCGTTTCCCCTTCCCCCAGGGGGAGGGCGGACGACTCCTTGGCCGTGGTCAGCACGATGGTGGTGCGGGTCGACGCCACCCCGGGGATCCGCTGGATCCGGTCGTCGAGAAGGGAAGCGAGTTCCCGGGGGCCCCTCACCCGGACCTTGACGAAGAAGCAGTCCTCTCCCACCACCCGGTGGACCTCCTGCACTTCGGGGAGGGCGGCCAGCGCCTCGGTGATCACCTGGGCGCGGGCCTCCTCACCGGTCTGCACCCGTACGAAGGAGGCGAGGGGGCACCCCACCGCCTCGGGATCCAGGCGAGCCTCGTACCGGACGATGACCCCGCCCTCCTCGAGCTTCCGGATTCGCTGGTGCACGGCCGAGGCCGCGAGCTCGATGGTGCGACCGATCTCGGCGTTGGAAATGCGGGCATGGGCCTGGAGGAGTTCCAGGATCCGTCGGTCGGTGGCGTCGATCATGGCAGGATTCCCCGGGGGAGGGGCGAGCGGAAGCGGCGCGGGAAAGGGGCCGAGGATCCGGGGCGCGCCCGGAGGCAGACGTCCCGGAAGGGGTGCAGCGTCACGCTACCACGGGGATCCCCGTGGGGCAACCGTGGTCCCTCCCGCCAGGACGGTCTTTCACCGGGGGGGATTCGGGGCCACATTCCGGAGGCATCCGGTCTTCGGCCCCCTCACCCTCCGGGGTCACCCCGCCCTGCCTCCTTCCCTTCCCTCCCCTCGGACCCCTGAACGCTCCCCCATGTCCACGCTCTCCTCCCGTCAGCGCGCCCACCTTCGCTCCCTGGCCCACCCCCTCAAGCCCATGATGCAGGTGGGAGCCGAGGGGGTGAGCGAGGCCTTTCTCACCTCGCTGGACGAGGCCTTCCGGAACCGGGAGCTCCTCAAGATCCGCGTGCTGGAGACCTCGGAGCTGGAGCTGAAGGAGGCCACGGCAGCGATTCGCGAGGCCCGCCCCCAGGTCGAGGTGGTGCAGACCATCGGGAAGGTGGCGGCCCTCTACCGCCCCCACCCGGAGCACCCCGAGATCCGACTTCCCTGAGGGTTGCCCGCCGGCGGGTGCGCCTCACGCCGACCCCTTCCCTGATGAGATGTCGCGGCGGGTTCAACGCGGGACCACCTCGATTCCCTCATCGAGGAATGTCAGTCGGTAAGGCACATCGCAGTCCTCGTACCACCAGGCCCTGTCGAGGTACAGCCGTGAACCAACGGTGAGAACGAGGGTGTTCCCCACGATCAATGCCGGCCGCTCCTGCGCACTGAATTGGACGATGGGTCCGATCACAGGTTCGGTGACGCCCCCGCGAACCAACACATCAAATTCCGGAGGATCGGGAGGGCCCGGATGGTCGGCGGAAGCCACACGCAACAAGCGAACGGGGGTCATTGCTGCCTTCGTGGGCCGAATGTCCCCGGGACCACTCGGCGATAGTTCATCCTCAAGCGCGCTCATGCTCGTCGGCTGCCGGAGGCCCACGGAAAGGTATCCGATCGTGTCGGGCGTTGTCAGACAGGCGGCGGTTCCGGGTAAGTCGTCCTCCGTGGAGACCCCGGTGCCGATACACCCGGGTACCAGGGCCAGAAGGAGGCAGGGGAGCCACCTGTCTGCCGGTTTGCGGACCATCCCCGGTTCCTTGTCGGATCGCATGGGCACAACTCAATCCCGGGTCACCGAAGCGGGCGGAGGCATCGAGTTCCCTTCGAGAAAGGACCGCAGTATGGGGTAATCCTCGAGGTGTGTCCGTAGCGACTTCCGTGCCAACTGGCGATGTCTCCTCACCGTGCTCCCCGCCAAATCCAGCCTGACCGATATCTCGCCGACGGAATAGCCCTCCATCAGCAGTGTACAGACCGCTCTCTGTTGGCCCGGCAGTCGGTTCATGATATCCGATATCTCATAACGTATTCTTTGCTGTTCCAGCACATCGGGCGCTCGCAGCACCGGGCATGCCGTCAGGGCCCGGATCTTCCTGACAAGTCGTTCACGCCGTTCACTGTCGCGCCAGTATCTCAAGGCGGATCGTCTCACCGCGTTGGCCAGGTACGATCTATGATTTCGGATGGCCGGCCATGCATTCCGGGCCACGATGTCCGCAAAGACCTCCTGAACAATATCCTCCGCCACATCCAGAGGCAATCCATCTGAACTCAAACCCGCCACGAACACCGGTTGCAGCGCGTGATAGACCTCCTCTATCCTGGGCGCACGCTCAACAGGCGACATCGGTAGCATGGGTTTTCGCTGCCATCAACGTAAGTGCATCAGGGTGGAGGCGGATTTCCAGAGGGGGCGTCCTACCCGAATGCAACCGTCAGAGTCGTGACGCTTCACCAGCCGGAGGCGGGCTGGGATCGTGACTCTGCGGACACGGCAGGCAGGGCTCACATCCGTTCGTCAGCGCACTCCCTTACCCCGCATTTCTTCGGAAGGCCAACCTGCCAGGGAATCATCCATCGGCGCCCGTGCCATCGCACAGGCGAAGTCCGAACACCGACACGTGCACACTGTCGCCAGCGGGGACGGCAGCGGCGGCGCGATCGTCCGACAGAAACCGGAGCGGTAGATAACCGGCATGGTGCTCACACCGCAGCAGACCCGAATCCCCGTCGTGGACCCGAATCACGTGACCCACCAGGCGAGTGATCGCCGAGAAGTCCCCGTCATAGAATGCGCTTACGGCATCCGCGTCCGGGATCGGTACCCCCGAGACGCTCCAGAGGGTTCCATCTGGCCCGACTACAACCGAGAGGACGGCGGGCGACTGGTCCATCAGGCCCTCGAGATCATGCAGCGAACTCCCGACATCCCACCACTCAGGTTCGTCCGTGATTCGCTGGATCGTGTCGCCACTACCACCGTCCAGTCTGCGAAACTCGTATGTGTGGAACATGGCCACCCAGAAGGACGAGGCGTCGACCGGCGCGACAGACCTGCGCTCCGAGCCGGGGTCTCCTCGGAGAAACACCGACCTCTCGAACTCCAGCGGAATCAGAGTGCCGTCAGGATGGAGGTGTCGCACACGCACTCGAATTTCGCTGGGGGCGGTGCCGACCACGATGGTCCCCCCATCTGGCGCCGCCACCGCCGAAGTTACCGTCATCGGCAGGGGAACACTTGCCATGAGGTTCAGGTGATCATCCCATATGTCAACGCGCCTATCACCAAAAACCCATAAGTTGTCTTCGTGGTCGAACACCAGGTCGCGCACCACGGAGATTTCCCCCGGACCCGATCCTCGTCGACTGTGAGGGCCCGTGTACCGGCCCTCACCATCGAACATGAGGATCGCCATCGGACTCGCGGATGCGGCGACCGCGAACCCCTGCCCTCGGACCCGCGATGCGACAACGGCGGAGAGCGTCGGAAGTTCCGGTGCGTCCAGAAAACGGAGATTGAAGAGGTGCTCCACGACCGGCACTCCCGAGTCCTGCGGTTGCGGATCGGCGGGGTTCGGCCGATCGCAGGACGCCAGAAGGAGAGAGACGAGGGCCACGGTTCCCACCCCCCTCCGGCGAAAAGGAGCCGCGACGCCAGGCGCGTCCGGCATGTCAGGCATCCGCGAGTCCATCACTCCGCTCCCCAGAACTCCGTCCTTCCGAGCATGATCTCTTCCTCCTTCTCGTTTGGATCGCCTCACGCCAGCTTCATCCATGGGTTTCCGGAGCGGACCGGAACGTTCAATCCGGACCGTCCCCGCGCCCTGAAGGCGGAAATCGGCGGGGATGGGACAGAATCCGTGGTGAGATGGCCTCGCCCCTTCTGCCGCATACGGTCGGGGAGGGAGACGCGGGGGAGAGTCGGTGGTCCCTTCGCCCTCCCCGGGGTCCCCTCCAGCCCTACCTCTCCGCCGCAGCCCCCTCCACCGCGGCATCGATCCACCCCTGACGCTCGGCGTGGACCACCTCGGGAAGATCCAGGACCCGGGCCACTTCGTCGGGATCGGCTCCATGGCCGTGGTCCAGGAGGCGAACGAGCGCCATGAGCTCCCGGCGGGGGATCTCCAGCACGTCGCGCGGCCCCCGCGCCCGGACCACCACCTCGGGCTGCTCCGGGAGCCGCAGGACCTTGTCGAGCTGCCCCTCGGGGGTGCGCCCGTCGGAGACCTCCAGGAGCTCCCCTTCCCGGACCAGGGCGGCCGTCCGGCGGTTCACCGCCTTCCGGGGCGCCTTCCCCCGCATCCCTCCGGCCCGGGCCCGCTCCTCGAGGGCCGCCAGGATGCGCCGGACCATGACCGGACCCTCCGCATCCACCACCGCCACGATGGCCTCGTCCCAGGCGGCCAGCTCCTCGGGTGCCTCCCCCCCGGAAAGGGGAAGGGGGGTGGCCCTGCCTCCCCCCTCCTCGCCGGCAGCCTCTTCCGAGAGGTCGGGGACGGAAAGCGGGGTCGCGTACGCCACGTATCCCTCCACCCCCAGGTCGGGCCGGGCCTCGGCATCCCCCCCGGCGAAGGCCACCTTCCCTGCCTTCACCGTGGGGCGATCATGCTCCCGCCTCCACCGGGCCTCGGCCATCCCCACCCGCCCGTAGCGGGTGTTTCGGAAGACCACCCATCCGCACCCGGGATCCTCCGATCCTCCCCAGGAATCGCATCCGTAGGCCTTGTCCCGCTCCACGATGGTCCCGCTGCACCAGGGGCAGGGTCCCACCTCGCGCGGGGGCCCGGAGAGTGCCACGAGGTCCCGGCGGAAGATCTCCTCCACGGTGCGCCGCGTCAGCGCGCGCAGGTCCCCCTCGAAGGCCTGGGGGTCCTCCCTTCCCTCCTCCACCGCCGCCATCCGGTGCTCCCACTGGGCCGTGAGGCGGGGGTCGGCCACCTCCATCCCCTCGATGGCCTCGATGAGGCGCACCCCCCGGGCGGTGGCATGGATCGCCGTGCCATCGCGCACCGCGTAGCGCCGGCGGAGAAGTGTCTCGATGATGGAGGCCCGGGTGGCCGGGGTTCCGATCCCCACGTGGGGCTCCCCCTCGTCGTCGTCCTCGGCGTCGAGTTCGGGCCGGAGGTCGGGGTCGGAATCTCGCGGGATCCCGGGGTTGGGGGATGCCGGGCCCTCGCCAGCGTCGGAGGGGAGGGTCTTCGCACCCGGGGGGGCGAGAGGGCCATCGGCCCCGGTGGGCACCTCGTCACCGGCCCGCTCCATGGCCCGGATC
>JBJHBD010000168.1:0-5187 GCA_050485305.1 Gemmatimonadota bacterium | reverse complement strand
GTGGAGGCCACCACCCGGGTCTCCAGGAGGTTCGTGCCCCGGAAGACCCGGAGGACAAGGTCCCCCGTGAAGGTGCCCAGGCGCACCCCGTCGAAGGTCACCGAGGCGCCGCCCTCCTCGGAGCGGACCTGGCAGGAGGTGGCCCCATACTCGATGACCCCGCGGCGGATCTCGTCGGGGGAGCGAGGCAGGGGAGGCTGGTCGGTCCCAGGGAGCCCGTCCATGGGCGGGGGGTTGTTCTGCACCGGGAGCTCGGTGCGCAGATCCAGGGGCGCGTCCCAGTAGGCGTCCCACCGGTGCCGGTCCACGATCTCCTGGGTGATCTCCACCCCCAGCTCATGGAGGGGGGCGAGCTGCTGGTTGGTGATGCGCCGGTACCCCTCCACCTCGTGGTACTCGATGCGGGCGTCCCGGGCCACCGGGATCCAGGACCCGGCGCCCTCCCGCACCGCCAGCTCCACGATGGTGGGCGCGCCGTCCCGGACCCCGAGGGACAGCTGCACCCATTGGGAACCGGTGCCCGCCCACCGGAGGGTCACGCCATCCCCGCTCGCTTCGGCCGACAGCTCGGGCGAGCCCTGGAATGCGGAGAGATCGCAGGCCACTGCGAGGGAAGGGAAGGAGGCCCCGAGCGCGGGGGGGGCGGCGCCCAGAAGGAGGGCCGCAGCGAGGGTGAGGCCTCCGGGGTTGGCTCCGCGGAAGACACCAACTCGGGCCTCGGAAGGGGCCCGGGGGGAGGGGCGCTGCGCGGTGGAAGCGCGGTGAGGGTCCATGGACCATCGCTCCGGAAGGGGGTGGCGCTCGCGGGGGTCCCCAAAAAGGGGGGGAGGCGAGTGGGCTTCACTCCCGGAATAGCGCCTGGGGGGCGGGCAGGCAACGCCGCGAGTCTACCGAAGGGGACGGGGACCAATCGACGGCGCGCAGGACTCCCGGTGGCCCCTCGGGATCACCGCGATCCCTGGCATCCCTTGCGGCAGTTCCGATGCTACCGCAGTCCGTTGATTGCCTCTTGCGCTGCCTCCCTGAGCGGCCTCGCCTGGGCCTCGTTCAGGCTGCCCGACCGGACCATGGCCTCCAAGCGTTGCACGAAGGCAGAGAGCTGCCCCACGGCGGCGTTCTGGTTTCCGGCCTCGACGGACGATTCCGCCTGCGTCAGGAGTCGCAGGAGCGCGGTGGCCTCTCCTGAAGAGAGCAATCCTTCGCTCTGGTAGAGCTGGACCCCGGAGCTCAGTGACTCCAACGCCTGTCCTGTCGAAGCGGTCGGAAGGTCCAGGGTCCAGAGCGCGATCTCGATAGAGGACGCGTCCGGGCCTGCCGCCCCAGCCACGAACCCGTTGTCGGAGATGGCATTGGCCCAAGTGAAGGGTTGGCTGGTGAACGCCCCCAGGTCAAGAACATCTCCCTCCGCCGTCCAGACGAAGGCCCGAGAGGGTGTATCCACCGAGCCCGAGGCGTTACCGACCACGTCCCCCCGGTTGTTGACCCCTGACGCCGAAGCGGACGAGAAGCCGGTCGGGATGGGAAGCTCGCGGCGCGTTCCGTCGGCCTCCCACACGATGGGCACGGTGCTCGAGCCGGAGGGGTCCGCCTCGGCCCCCGCGATCTGTCCGAAATCGTTCACGTCCGACGCGATGGACAGCCCTCCCGGTCGAGCCGCCAGCTCCTGCTTGCCTGTCCCCGCTGACCATCGGAACGGCCGGTTCACCCCAGCCGCGTTCTCACTCCACCCCACCACGACATTGGCCTCGTTCACGGCGAACGCCCAGGAGATGGTTCCGCCGGAGGTTCCCAGGCACTGAACGGAGGAACCGATCCAGACCACTGCCTCGGGCCCGGAGGGGCAAGTTCCTCCCCTTCCCGCGGCGACTCCCTGGTTGTTCACACCGTAGGCCACCGACGACGTGCCCACCGTGCCCCCGCCCGGGAGTGCGAGCTCGGTCAAGCCCCCCCTGCGGAAAGGGAGAACGGCACCAAGGCGTTCAGCTCCGGCTTCCAGAGGGCGCCCACGATTGTTCCCCCCTCGCTTATGGCGATGGCATCGCTGGGACTGCCGAGACGAAGGTCCTCGACCCCGGTCGCCACCGTCGCCCGGACCCCTCCCCAGTGGATGAGCCCCCCGGGCGGAGCCTCCGTCCGACCCACAAGCGTCCCGGAGCTGTTCACGTCCCAGGCGAAGGCGCTCAGATGGCCCGGAAGGGTTCCAAGGAGAGCGAAGGAGGAGACGGTGGCGGAGTTCTGGACCGATGGATCTTCAGGAGCCTCAAGAAGGGCAGGTTCCGACGGGCCCACTCCAAGATCACATCCGCCGGCGAGGAAGGGGGCGATGACCCAAAAGCCCATTCTGGCTCGCATGCCCATACTCCGGCTGAAGGGTCGGGACCGGGTGGGCTGGGGTGTGGAGAACCGGGGGCCCTCCCACGGAAGGCCCCCCGGCGAGAGGAAGACCTCCGATCACCACGGGTACCGGGTGTGAAGACCGTCGTCAAGAAAAAATGACTTTCACGTTGCCCCGGCACCCGGTCCGCGGATTCCGCGGCTCCCCGTGACTCCCTTCCAGCACCCGGCCCGCGGCCTTCCGGACCCCTGGGCCAATCTCCCGGGCACCTCCACCCATCCCGGCCAAAGGCCTCCTGCCCCCATCCGGATCCGGCAGGAGGGCGGAAGGCGGGCAGGCGCCTATCTCGGAGTACCGCCCGGGGGTCGGGCGGGCACTCCTCCGCTGTCCTCACTCACTCCCGTCCGCTCCGTCCCCGCTGGCCGCGCGGCGAAGGGCGTCGGCGTCGCTCAGGAGGTGCCGCTCTTCACCCGGAACGTGCTGATGCCGAGCAGGGAGTAGGCGGGGCAGCTCCCTAGAAGGCCGGTGGTGATGGGCACGAGGCCCAGAAGCCCCCAGAGGGTCTGGGGCCCGACGAACACCAGGCTCAGGAGGACCAGGCCGAAGGTGACGCGGAGCACCCGATCGACGGTGCCCTCGTTTCGGGGAAGGAGGCGGTTCATGGTCATGCTCCGGGGAGGAGGGGGGAGGAAGCCATCGTCAAATGGAATCGAGTCCCGTCGGAGCGGAGAGGATTCACCCCGCGGTCCGCGGTGGGATCCCGGGGGGGGGCTTCCCACGCGTGTGTCTTGCGCGTGTATGTTGAACTCGGCGAGGACGTACCCCTCGCCCCCCTCTCCCCGGACGTCTCCGGTCTTCCCGGAGGCGTGACCCGCGACGGCATCCAAGGTCGCCCATGACGTACGACGAGCTACTGGACGGCCTCCTGGCGCAGATCCGAGCGTACGGAGATACCCATCGAAAGAGCATCCAGCCCTTCACGCGATCCCGGATCATCCAGCAGTTCCCCCACTACAGCGACGATTTCGACCACGAGGTCATCCGCGAGACCCTGCTCGAGCATGTGGGATGCCTTCCCGTCATGGCGACCTACCTCCATCCCCACATGGATCGACAGGTGGATCTGGGGAAGGCCCTGACCATGATGGCCATCCACGATATCGGGGAGTTGCGTGTGGGGGATGAGCTGACGTTCACGAAGTCTGCGGAGCAGGACACGGAGGAGTTCGACGCGGCCATGGAGTTGCTGCACGAGAGTCACCGGGGGCTGTACATCGAAATGCATCGGCTCGAGTCGAACGAAGCCAGGTTCGTGAAGTCGGTCGACAAGATGGCTCCCGACCTCTTCGACTATCTGTGTGGGGAGCACTACTCCATCAGGCGACTCGTCAGGCAGGCCGGCTGGACTCCCGAGGAGGCCATGGGGAACGTCCGGGCGAAGAAGCGGCCATACATGGAGTGGTCCCCCTTCCTGGCGGCCTTCCATGATGCCCTCTTCCGCCGCTTCGAAACCATCCTGAGACAGGATCCCATTCCGTAGGCAGGACCCGATGGGGGCAGGGTGTTTCAGATGTGGTATACCGGTGCGCGCCGGATCGAACCCTGGAGCCGATCCCGGGGCAGCCATCCGGCGGGAGAGTCCCCACTGAGCTCCGTCCCTGCGCGGGCCTCAGCCGACTCGCTCCGGGATGGCATGGGACTTCCACCGCTTCGAGTCCCCCGCATCCCGGTCCCCTCCATCCTGGAATCCGGAGTCGACCCATGAACGCAACCCGTGAGCTCCATCGCGCCGTCTATGACGCCGTGCCCACCCGGGACTTCGTCCGGCTCCGAGAGATCTACCACCCCGATTGCAGCTACACCGGGGGGGACGGGGTCGAGCACCGGGGCGTGGACGCCGTCCTCGAGGTCGTGGAGACGTTCACCACGGCCTTCCCGGACCTCACCATCGACATCCTGCATCACCACCTCTCCGGGGAGGGCGTGTCCGTCGTGGAGTACACCTTCTCCGGGTCACATCAAGGCGACCTCGAAGGGATTCCCCCCACAGGAAAGCGGATGGAGGTGGCTGCCTGCAGCGTGGTGGAGATCCGCGACGGACGGATCATCCGGGAGCGCGACTACTTCGACTCCCTGGCGCTCCTGGAGCAGCTCGGCGTCGCGGGGGATCGATGAAACCCGAACTCCTGGAGTCGAGGTTGCGCGGTACGGTGCTCCATCCGGGCGCCGATCGGTACGAGGAGGCCCGGGGGCTCTGGAACGCCATGATCGATGAGCGCCCTGCGGTCATCGCGGGGTGCCGGGGGGTGGCCGATATCATGGCGGCGGTGGGGTTCGCCCGGGAGAACGGCCTGGAGGTCGCGGTGCGCGGGGGCGGACACAACGTCGCCGGGCTCGCCACCGTCCACGGCGGCATCATGATCGATCTATCGCCGATGCGGGGGGTCCAGGTCGATCCCCGGGCGCGCACGGCCCGGGTGGAGGGAGGCGCCCTGTGGGCGGACGTCGATCACGAGACGCAGGCGTTCGGCCTGGCCACCCCGGGCGGGATCGTCTCCAGCACCGGCGTGGCGGGTCTGACCCTTGGCGGTGGCTTCGGATGGCTGTCCCGCGAGCACGGCCTCGCCGCCGACAACCTCCTCTCGGCTGACGTGCTCACCGCCGACGGGGAGCTCGTGAAGGCCGGCCGGCAGGAGAACCAGGACCTGTTCTGGGCGATCCGGGGGGGGGGCGGGAACTTCGGGATCGTCACCGCCTTCGAGTTCGAGCTCCATGAGGTGGGACCGGAGGTGCTCTTCGGTCCCACCGTCTACCGGCTCGAGGACGCGGCGGACGCCCTCCGACACTACCGG
>JBJHBD010000167.1:0-5209 GCA_050485305.1 Gemmatimonadota bacterium | reverse complement strand
TACGGAGATCGGCCCAGATGGGAGCGGCTCCCCGCCGAGTGGTTCGCGAGCGGACGCCCCCATCGGGAGATCGATGCGGTGGACGGGACCCCGAACCCCCTCCTCCAGCGGTGGTTGGACCACCCGGCGTACGATCGGTACTGGCAGGACATGGTCCCCTACGGCGAGGACTTTGCCCGCATCGACATCCCGGTGCTCACCATCACCGGGTACTACGACGACGGCCAGATCTCGGCGCTCCACTACATGAGGGAGCACCTGGCCCACAACCCCGAAGCCCCCCACTTCCTGGTCATCGGTCCCTATGACCACTTCTCCACCGGAGCGGTGCGCAAGCCGCAGGTTCTCCGGGGGTACCGTATCGACCCCGCAGCCCAGTTCAGCTCGCCCCGCCTCACCTTCCAGTGGCTGGACCATGTCCTGAAGGGAGGCCCCCGCCCCGAGCTCCTCCGGGACCGCGTGAACTTCCAGATCATGGGGGCCGACGCCTGGGGGTCCGCACCCTCCCTGGACGCCGTGGGTCACGAGCGGCTTCGCCTGTACCTGGGGGATGGGAGCCTCGCCCCCGCACCGGTGGTGCCGGACGGGCGTACCGGGTGGAAAGGCTTCGCGGAGCAGGTGGTGGACTTCGGAGATCGGGAATCGCGGCAGGCGGGCTACTACCCGGACCCCATCCTCCAGGAGGGTGTCGAGTTCTCGATCGGGGTGACGTATCTCTCCGACCCCTTCCCGGATGGGGTGACGGTGGTGGGGACCTTCGAGGGGGTGCTGCACGCCACCGTAAATAAGCGGGATCTGGACCTGAGCCTGACCCTGTACGAGCTCCTTCCCGACGGCTCCCTCATGCATCTGGCCTACTTCCTGGGCTGGGCCAGCCATGCCGCGGATATGACGGAGCGGACCCTCCTCATTCCCGGACAGCCGGTGGAGATCCCCTTCGATCGGAGCTACATGACAGGGCGGCGTCTGGAGGCGGGCAGCCGGCTCCTCCTGCGCCTGGATGTGGTGAAGGACCCCTGGCACCAGGTGAACCATGGTACCGGTGGCGAGGTGAGCGAGGAGTCCGCCGAGGATGCCGGAGAGCCGCTCAGGGTGCGGTGGCACGGGGACAGCTTCATGGAGATCCCCATCCGGCGCTGAGGGGGTGTCCTGCCCGGGCCGCCCCGACGAGCGGACCGGCGCCGCGGCGGACGCCTTCGTCCCTGGAAGGCACGGCGTTGGAGATCGCCTTCCACGACCTCCACGACCGGGAGCCGGGTCCGAACGGCCACCGGGCTAACTGTCCGGAGACGCTCCGGCATCCGATTGGATCCTGCCGTCCACCATGTGAATCACCCGGTGGCATCTCCTGGCGATCTCATGGTCATGGGTCACGATGAGGAAGGTGGTGCCCCGTTTTTGCCGGATCGCCAGGAGCGTGTCCATCACCCGGTCCCCGGCCTCGGTATCCAGATTGCCGGTGGACTCGTCGGCGAGGTCGACCTGGACGAGGAGGTCTGCCGCCCATTCCCGCATCCACCGCCGCGCCCGCCCGTGGTGGGCCAGGAGCGGCATCATGACGTTCTCCAGAGCGGTGAACGCCGGGAGAAGGTGATGGAACTGGGAGACGAAGCCCAGTGTCTCGGCCCGAAGGCGTGTGCGCTCATCGTCGCTGAGTGGACCCTTGTCCACCCCGTGGATGAGAACCCGACCGCTGGTGGGGCGGTCCAGGAGCTCGAGGATGTTCAGCGGGGTGGACTTGCCGCATCCGGGTGGGCCCGTGAGGGCACAGAGCTGTCCAGGCTCCACAGGGAGATCGACCCCCCGGAGCGCGGTCGTGACCACCCCTTCTCCGTACGTCTTCCAGACCTCTTCCGCCTGAAGGAGGCTCGCCCCATCGGCCCTCTCAGCCATCCCGGATCGCCGTGGCTGGATCCATCCGGGCGGCCCTACGGGCGGGGACATAGGACGTGGGCATTTGCCGATGTTTGATGAGCAATACTGCCACGTCGAGGCCAGGATGACAGCGCACACCGTAGCGGAGCGGCTTGGGGGCGAGCGGGTTCTCAGGCGGGTCGTCGAGAATGACTTCGATATGATCGAGGCCATCGAGGGAGGCCTGCCCATCGCCGCCGTCGAGGCCGTGATCCGCGATGGCACCTTCAGCGCCGCCGAACTTCACGAACTCGTCCTGCCCAGGCGCACCTTCACTCACCGGAAGCAGAAGGGCCAATGTCTGACTGCGGACGAGTTCGATCAGTCCTTACCCGACGACTGGGAGATCTGAACCCGCCAACCGGAAGATCTCAGCCGCGTTGACGCCGGCACCCTGCCCGTCCGGTGCTCCCGCCGGGGCGTCCTCCACCGCCCATCCGAACATCCTCCCTGCCCCGTTTCCCATGGCACCCCCCTCGCCCGCTCGCTCCCGTCCCTCAACCCCATCCCCGGGCTGTCCCCGTCCGGCCCCTCGCCCGCTGCTTACCTGGCCAGAACCCGCATCCCACCTTGCCTCCGACCTCGCCAGGGCCTTTGAATCGACTATCCCTGCTACCACGACCCCGCCGCACGGTGGGGGGTCGAGGTGAGCGCTGCCGTCCCACACCTTGCCGGTGGCCCCCGGTAACGATATCGTTACCCGAATCCGTCCCAGAAAGCCTTCCGAGGGAGCTCTTGAATGAGGGATGCAGCACCGTGCCAGGCGGTCCCCGCCCCAACTGCCCACTGCGCGTCGTGACCGACCCACGGGACGATGCAGAGGCCGCACCCGAGACGACCCCGACCTCCCGGGAAGCCCTCTTGGAGGCGGCAATCCACGAGTTTGCCGAGCGGGGGTACGAGGGGGTCCGGATCGAGCACGTCGCGAAGCGGGCCGGCTTCAACAAGTCCCTCATCTACCGCTACTTCGGCGACCGGGAAGGCCTGTTCCGGGAGGCCCTTCGCTCCCAGTTCGAGAAGCGCTCCGGCCTTCTGGACAGGGTCCCCGATGACCTGGGCGAAATCCTGGCTTGGTGGACCTCCACCACCCTGGCGGACTCGAACTTCGTGCGGATGATCCTTCGCGAGTCCCTGGACTACGCCGGCGACGAACCCATCGAGTCCGCCGCGCGGTCGGCGTACTACGAGACACAGAAGCAGATGCTCGATCGCCTCCGGGAAGAGGGCACGGTGGATGAACGATTCGACCGGGACATGCTCTTCCTGGCCCTCCTGGCCGTGGTGGTTCTCCCGGCGATCATGCCACAGGTGGTGCGGCTGGCCACCGGGGAGGATGTGACCTCCAGCGCCTTCAAGACGAGATGGGAGGACTTCCTGCACCGACTGGCCGGAGCGTTGGCACCGGAGGGGGCGGCCGGAGCTTGAAGGGGTCGGATGGAGACAGTTCCCTGTCGACGGGATCCGGACCCCGCGGGTTCGCCCGCCGTCTCGTCGCTCACGCGCTCCTGATCCCCCTGGGAGCTTGCGCGCCGGGCCCAGGTCCCCCGGTCACCGGCGAACTCCTGGACCATCGAACGGGAGAGCCCATCGCAGGAGCCGAGGTCCGCCTGGAGCGACAGGGCTGGGGACGATCGGCTTCGGGACAGATCCTGTGGGATCGCCGCTACCATGCACGGACGGTCACCGACTCCGCGGGAGCGTTCTCCCTGGAGCTGCCAGGGTCCACCCTGCTGGTGGGGCAAAGCCGGGGGACCCTCTCCGTGACGGCCGTGGGGCACCACCCCCTCCGCCTGCGGGTGGAGGGAAGGGCCCCCCTCTCCCTCCACACCATCCCCCACCACTCCGAGTCCGCTCCGGGAGGGGTCGCCACCGTCGGGCTCCTCCGGGATGGCACCCCTGCGGGCTGGAGCTTCGTGGAACACCGGACGGTGACGGACCCCGACGTGGCCGACATCCTGGTCGAATCCATGGCCCCGGCGGAGTACCGTGCCACGCTGGCGGTCCCCCCCGGGGGCGGGCTCCTCTTCGTGCCCTTTCGGGACCAGTCTGCCGGCACCCTGGCCGACGGCCACCTGCTCCGCTTCATGGACGAGCCCCCCTCGCCTCCGGATCGGACCCGGCTGACCCTGGGACGGGAGCCGGGGACCCTCTTCGTCCGGACCCGGGACCACCGCTACGCCAAGCTCTCCTGGAACCCGGAGGTGGCGTTCGCCCGTGCCATCCTGGACCCCGACTCCGGGGCCGCCCTGGGCGACCACCTCTCTCTCCCCTTCCTATACCGTCCCCTCCCGGGACGCTTCCTCCCCTACCAGCCCCCGGTATCGACGGTGGACCCCCTCCATGCTGCTGCGGCGGCGGAGATCGGGACAGGAGAGGGATCGACGCCACCGGGCCCCGGAGCGCAGCAGGCCCGGGGCCATGCCGTTGTGGTGGAGCTCCGGGGTCCGGGCGGGATCGTCCTCGACCACCGGATCGTAGCCCTGGAGGCGGGGCGCCCCGTGGATGTGGAGTTCGTGCCATCCGGACTCACCGGGCCCCGGAGCGGGGTCGGATCCCCGTGGAGGTATCGGAACCTCGAGCTCCGCTTCGACGAGGAAGGGTTGCCACAGGTCGCGCTCACGGTCCAGGGACCGAATTTCGCCAGCCACTTCCTCCCCCGCTGGGTCTCCCGGAGGTTGGAGACGCCGTTCCCCTTCGACGCCCATCTGGTTGGGGAGCCCCGCCCCGTTCCATTGGAGCTCAGGATCCGGAGGACGTCTTGATGGGAACCCTCCGACCCAGGCTTCCTCCGCGACACCATCCGCCCTTCCCACTTCCCTTCGGGGTGCCATGGCGCGCTACCTGAGGGCCCCTGCAGCCGTCTTGATCTGCCTGGCCCTCGTGGGGCTCCCCGACGCCGTCCTCTACACCAGCGCATCGCTGGCGCCCATCCTGGTCGCTGTCACCCTGGTCCTGGCGGCGGTGACGGGTTGGTGGGCCGGAACGGCCCGGGAGAGGGACCCCGAAGCCACCCCGCCCTCCCCCGGAGAGATCACCTACCTGTTCGCATCGGGAGCCATCCTCACCGGGCTCTTCTGGACGCGGGCTCATCTGGACGTGCCGACCTCCATCCTGTCGGACCTCCCCCTTCACCTCACGGCCGCACTGGGTGGGTGGGCCTGGCCCGCCCTCCTCCTGGTGGTCCTCTATCGCGGCGGGAGGGAAGGGCTCCGACCACACGGGCGCCGACGCTTCGGCGTCCTCCTCCTCTGGGGGGTGGGGGCGGGCACCCTGGGGTACGTGGCACACCTCCCCC
>JBJHBD010000166.1:0-5461 GCA_050485305.1 Gemmatimonadota bacterium | reverse complement strand
CACCTGCTCCTGCAGGTGCCCCGCCTCGGCGGAGTTCCCCGCCACGAAGGCAGTATGGATCCCGGCGCACTCGGCGGGGAGAAGGTTCGCCACCCCCAGAATCCCTCCCACTGCACCCACCTCCAGGGAGGCGAAGAGCTTGGCTCCATTCCCCACCAGGACCTGGAAGCCGGCGTGCGTCGCGGTGACGTACTCGCCGAGCTGTGTGAGATCGCCCCTGGAGTCCTTCACCCCGATGATGTTCGGGTGCTCGGAGAGCTCCCCCACCAGCCCGGCGGCAAGTTCAAGTGTGGAGAACCGCAGCGGGACCTGATAGAGGATGACCGGCACGGGCGACCCGTCGGCCACCGCCCGGTAGTGGTCCCGGAGCACCCCGGGGACCATGGCCCCCTTGTAGTAGGCGGGGGGCTGCACGAGTACGGCGTCGGCCCCCGCCTCCGCGGCCTCTCGGGAGAGGCGCAACGTCCCCCGGGTGGATTCGGTCCCCGTTCCCGCCACCAGGAGGCGGTCTTCGGCGATCACCCCTCGGGCCGCCTCCAGCGCCGCCAACCGCTCTTCCCGCTCCAGGAAGACCGCCTCCCCGGTGGAACCGCCGATGACGATCCCCCGAACCGGGGCTTCGAGCCAGCGGCGTAGGTTGCTCCGGAGCCCCACCAGATCCAGATCACCGGTGACGGGGTCAAAGGGGGTGGCGGCGGGGACGAAGATGCCGGAGATGTCGAGGGGAGCCACGTAGAGGGTCAGCCGAAGAGGTGTGAGGTGTCGTTCCCTCCCTGGGCGGTCTCGGAGGCCTTCCCCAGGAAGTTCACCTTCAGGTCGAAGTCGGAGGGGTTAGTGGCCGCGGCCTTCGCCACCGCGAAGTCCACCACCTCGTTCTGGACATGCTCCATGAGGTGCTGGTCGAAGGTCTGGGAGCCGTAATGCTCCCGCCCCTCCTCGATGAGATCGGGGATCTCCGACATCCGCTCCGGATCCTTGATGCAGTCCCGGATGGTCCCGGTCACCACCATGACCTCGCACGCCACCACCCTCCCATCGCCCCCCTTCTTCGGGAGAAGCCGCTGGGAGACCACCGCCTGAAGCGTCTCGGAAAGGCGGATCCGGACCATCTCCTGTTCGGCCTGATCGAAGACCGCCACCAGCCGGGAGATGGTCTGCACCGCGTTCTGGGTGTGGACGGTAGAGATGACGAGGTGCCCCGTCTCGGCGGCCTTCAGCGCGATGTCGATGGTCTCCGTGTCCCGCATCTCCCCGATGAGGATCACGTCGGGGTCCTGACGGAGGGCGGCGCGCAGCCCCGACGAGAAGGAGTCGGTGTCGGTCCCCACGTCCCGCTGAGTGATGGAAGCCCGCCGGTCCCGATGCAGGAACTCGATGGGGTTCTCCAGCGTCACCACGTGTTTGTCCATGTTCAGGTTGATGTGCTGCACCATGGCGGCCATGGTGGAGCTCTTCCCCGAACCGGTGACCCCCGTAACCAGGATGAGCCCTCGCTCGTTCTCAGCGATCCGCTCCAGCACCTTCGGCATCCCCAGCTCCTCGAAGGTGGGGACTTCGATGGGGATGACCCGCATGACGATCATGAGGGAGCCCCGCTGCCGGAGGATGTTCACCCGGAACCGACCCAGCCCAGGAAGCCCCCAGGAGCAGTCGTAATCGGTGATCTCGTCGATGGTCTCCCGGTCCCGGTCGTTGGGCATGAGCTTCATGGCCAACCCCCGCACCTGCTCGTGGCTGAGCCGCTGCTGGGTGAGAGGGGCGAGACGACCGTGCACGCGGGCCCGGATGGCGTCGCCGGACTTGATGTGGATGTCGGAGGCGCCGCGCTCGATGGCGGCCTTGAAGATCTCGGTCATGTGGGGAAGCTACGCCCCCGGGACCCCTTCCCGCCACACCATTCCCATGGCCTCCCGGACATGCCCCATGGTCTCGGCGGCCATGGCTCTGGCGCGCTCCGCCCCCGCATCCAGAATCTCACGCACCCGGTGGGGATGGGCCTTGAGATCCGCCGCCCGCTCCCGGACCTCGGCGAAGTGGTCCGCGATGGACTCGGCGAGAATCCGCTTGCAGTCCACGCACCCCCGGGTCCCGGCCCGGCACTGTGCCGCGATGTCCCCGATCCGCTCCAGCGGGGTGAAGTGCCGGTGCAGCGTATAGACGTTGCACACCTCGGGGCGCCCCGGGTCGTCCTTCCGCACCCGCTGAGGATCGGTGACGGCGGTCCGGACCCGCTCCCAGATCTCGTCGGGCTCGGCGAGGATCCGCACCGTGTTCCCCATGGACTTGCTCATCTTGGCGCCCCCGTCCAGCCCCAGGATCCGCCCGGCATCGGACAGGATGGCCTCCGGCTCCGGGAAGAAGTCGCCGTAGCGGGCGTTCCACCTCCGGGCGATCTCCCGGGTCAGCTCCAGGTGCTGGAGCTGGTCCTCCCCAACCGGCACCTTCTCGCCCCGGTAGAGGAGGATGTCGGCCGCCTGGAGCACCGGGTAGTTGAGGAGCCCGGCGGGGATGGACTCCAGCTTCGCCGACTTGTCCTTGTACTGGGTCATCCTCTCCAGCTCGCCCACCGGCGCCACCGCGTTGAAGAGCCAGGCCAGCTCGGCGTGGGCGGGGACGTCGGACTGGACGAAGATCACGCTCCGCTCCGGATCCAATCCCACCGCCAGGAAGCTCACCGCCAGGTCGAAGACCCGCGCCGGAAGCTCCGCGGGGGTGAAATCCCCGGTAATGGCGTGCTGATCCACGATGCAGAAGAGGCACTCATTCCCATCCTGCATGGGAACCCACTGCCGGAGCGCCCCCAGGTAGTTGCCGAGGTGCGCCTCCCCGGAGGGTTGCATTCCGCTGAAGATTCGGGTACCACCGCTGGTCGAAGTCATGGCGGCTAAGTTAGATGTCCGGAGGATGGGCTCAAACCCCATCCCCCTCCCCGCGCCCTCCACCCCTCACGCGCGCCCATGAACGAACTCCTTGCCGTCGCCCGCGCCGCTGCGGACGCCGCCGCCCGTGTGCACCGGGAATGGTTCGGGGCGGTGGGGATGGTGGACGCCCACGCGAAGGGGCGGGCCGACTTCGTCTCCCGGGTGGATCTGGAGGCGCAGGAAGCGGCGCTCACCCTCATCCGGAGCGCCTTTCCCCACCACCGGATCCTCGCCGAGGAGGAGGGCGGCGGGGTCCGGGACGACGACGGGACCCGGGGCGACGGCACCACCCCCGTCTGGGTGGTGGATCCCCTGGATGGGACCACAAACTTCCTCCACACCCATCCGGCCCACTGCGCCTCGGTGGGGGTGGTGGTGAGGGGAGAGGCGGTGGTGGGCGCCATCACGGCACAGGCCACCGACGAACGGTGGTGGGCCATCCGGGGGAACGGCGCCTACCGGAACGGGAACCGGATCCGGGTTTCCCGGCTGGGGGAGCTCCGGGGAGCCTTGGTGGGGACCGGGTTCCCCTTCAAGGTTCCGGAGTACCTCCCCACCTACCTCCCCCAGCTCGAGCGGACGCTCCTCGCCACCTCGGGGGTCCGGAGATGGGGATCGGCCGCCCTCGACCTCTGCTACCTGGCCCAGGGTTCGCTGGATCTCTTCTGGGAGTACGGGCTGAGCCCCTGGGACATCGCGGGAGGACTCGCACTCCTGGGTGAAGCCGGCGGGGTTGCCTCCCGGATGGATGGAAGCTCCGTGGACCCCCTCCTCCCGGGGCCCCTCCTGGCGGGGAATTCCGATCGGCTTCTGGGGGCGTTCCGGACCCTTCTCTCCCACTGACCGCGGGGAACGAACCCGGAGGAGGGTTCATGGGGTATCGGATTCGGTCTTCCTCCCTCCCTCCAACCCTCGACGGCGCGAACCCCCATGCGACGAACCGCCCCCGTCCTCCTTCTTCCGGCGCTGGTCCTGGCCTCCTGCTCCCTCGGCACCGACCCCTTCGTCGTGCAGGTCGGGGCCATCAACCAGGCCTCCATCGTCACCCCCGACACCGTGACGGCAGGGCAGCCCTTCCAGGTCTCCTTCCGGACGGTGGGAGCGGACGGGTGCTGGGGACGGGAGCGAACCGAGGTCGCCGTCTCGGGGATGACCGCCTCCATCACCCCCTACGACCGGATCCTCACCGACGGCGGGTGCGCGCCGGAGCCGGTGTCCATCGACCACGCTGCCTCCGTCACCCTCACCACCCCCGGCGACGGGCTTCTGCGCTTCGTCGGGCTGAACTCCACCGTGGAGCGGTCGGTGGTGGTCCGTTAGCCGGACTCCCTCGCCCCGGGGGGCGCCCCCTCACGCCGCACCACCTCGAGGGCGAAGCAGAACCAGAGCCAGCTCGCCGCCATCTCGAGGAGTTCCTCGGTATCCGGCTCGCCGAAGAAGTAGAAGAGCCCGACGTCCTCGATCTGGGCCAGGAGGATGACCACGGCTCCGGCGAGGAACCATCCTCCCGCGGGAGAGACCAGGGTGCGGGCAAGGCGTCGGGGCTGGAGATACCCGGTGGCGATGAACCCCCAGAGCACCCCCACGAGGACCGCGCTCCCCAGGATCCCCATCCAGAGGGTGAAGTGGCCGTGGAGCGCCACATTGACCAGGTCGTGGATGGAGCCCAGGTACACCCCGTTGATTCGCCCGATGAGCCCCCCGAAGACGCTGAAGTAGTCGATCTCTTCCAGGAAGAGGAGGACAAACCCGAGGGCCAGGAAGCGGAAGTGCCGGAGGCGGGCCGGGTCGAGGGCGCGGCTCTCGTGGTGGAGGACCATGGCCGCCACCAGGTACACCAGCATGGTGATGGGTTCGAAGACCCCCTCCGGCTGGGACCACCGGTGGAAGGTTTCCGGGGTGATCCAGCGGAGGACCATGCTCGCGGCGAAGGCCAGAGCGGTCCCGCCGGCGCCCACCAGCACCCGCGTCTTCGTCCCCCAGCCGCGCCAGATCCGCCCGGGGAGGTCCCGGTGCCGGCGGAATTCCAGGACTCCCAGCACCACGGCGGCGGTGGCCAGGAGGTACGACCAGAGTGACCCCTTCATCACTTCGGGGGGGATCGCCGGGAAGGCCAGGAGAACGATGTGGCCGGCGAAGAGCGCGAGGGCCCATGTCCCCAGGGGACCCATCCCCCGTTTTTCGGATCGGGGAGGGGTGGGAGATGGTGCAACCAGGGAGTCGGTGGAGTTGGACACGGTGGACAGTTCGTGGGGGCGGGGTGAACTTCGGAGCACCGAAACCATAACGAGGACGTCACGATTCGCCCATGACCCCGGTCACACCCACGGGGAAAAGAGAGGGGCCCGGCGCTTGGACCGGGCCCCCTCGGGATACCCCGACCTGCGACGTGTCGTCAGGTGGAGGCGGTCACCTCACCGGCATTCCCCCCGCCGATCTCGATGCGGCGACCCTGGGCCTCGGGGGCCTTCGGCATGGTCACCGTGAGAATCCCGTCCTGGAAGGTGGCCGTGATGGCGTCGGCCCGGACGGTGCGAGGG
>JBJHBD010000165.1:0-5716 GCA_050485305.1 Gemmatimonadota bacterium | reverse complement strand
TGAGCGCGGCTCCGGTTCACCGATAGCGGAACGGACCACTCCCGCGGAAGATGAGAATGGTGTCGCAAACGTTGCCGCGGCAACGCGAAACTCCGGCACCTCCGCCACCCGCTACCAGGTCATGGTTCATGTGGACCTGGCTACCCTGAAAGAGTCGCACCCCCTCGACCGGATCATGAAGCACCACCGGAAGCGAGCGCGCCCGACCCGGCTGGACCGGATCGTGGAAGAGGCGCGGAAGGCGGGGTTGGTGCGGGAGGGTGATGAGGGCGGAACGTTGCGCGGTGCGTGTGGCTGTGGGGGGAAGGTGGGCGACGCGGAGCCGTGGGACGGTCACTCTCACATCGAAGACATCCGCGTTTCCACAGAAACGTCCAGACGACTCACCTGCGATGCGTCCCTCATCCCGGTGTTCCCAGGAGAAGCAGAGCCGAGCGGATCCACACGCTCTTCGCAATGCGATTGCGATTCAGACCCGCGAGACGGACGCGCGAAGCGCGGCCAAACGTCCAGGCGACTCACCTGCGACGCATCCCTGACTCCGGTGTTCGAGAGCGGAGCCCGACGCCCCTCCCTCAACCTCGGTCGCCGCACCCGGACCATCTCGCCCGCACTCCGACGCGCCCTCGAAGTCCGTGATCGCGGATGCCGGTACCCCGGCTGCGGCTCCCGCTTCACCGATGCCCATCACATTCGTCACTGGATAGACGGTGGGGAGACGAGCCTCGGGAACTGCATCCTCCTCTGCCGGCACCATCACCGGCTGGTTCATGAAGGTGGATGGCGCGTCGAACTCTGGGGCGAGGGGCGGCCCCGGTTCATCGACCCTCGCGGTGGGGAGCACTTTGATGGGCGGTGGGTGGCGCCCCCGATCCGGGGGTAGGGGATCACCCTTTGCGGTGGGGAGTATTTCGATGGCCGGTGGAAGACGGACGGTTGTACTTCCGGTCGTAACCTCTGAAGAACTGCGTATAGACCGACCTTTCGGCAGCACCGACGCAGGCACAAACCGACGCGGGCACAATATGGGGTCCTCCTGATCGCCCTCGAAGGACGGGAGGGAAACCACAAACAAGGTGGGTGTGAGACATGAATCCGGATCCTGGGTACGCGATCGGGTGGGGGACGTTGGCGCTGATCAACGCGGGGTTGGCGCAGGGGAAAGGGCGATCCGGATTGGGGTGGTTCCTGGGCTCACTATTCTTCGGGCCGATCTGCACCTTCCTGATCGTCGTCCTGGATCCCCACGTGGCGTCCGAACGCTGACCGGTCCGTCCGTGATGGATGATCCACTGCCGGGTCCGGACGAGGAACATCCGACAACCCTCGTCGTGTACGAGCGCCTCGGCGGTCGCAGCCGGCACCGGAAGGCCGAGCCCCCGCCACCCCCATCATGGAGCCCCTCCATGGCCCGATGCCGGACCTTTCTCCTCCTTTCCCTCCTCGCCATCGCGCCCCTCGCCCTCGCGGCCCCGGCCGCCGGCCAGGGGGCGCTGGTCACCGCGCAACTGGACGCCTTCACCGAAGAAATCTGGTGGGAGGGGCTGGCCCCCACCGGCTTCCGGCACTTTGGTGTCCTGCCGCCGGGCGCGAGCACCCGGGTCTCCTTCACCCTCCCCGCTGACGGGCCCTTCTATGTGGTGGGGTTCTGCGACGAGCACTGCCGCGCCATGGAGCTGTCCGTTCTCAACACCAATGGCGCGGTGCTGGCCAGCGGACGGGAGTGGAATGACCACCCCTTTGTCGAACATCAGGGGCTCCGGGGCGAAACGTTCACTCTTGAGATCATGATGCTGGAGTGCCGGGAGGGCTGGGAGGATGTGGTCTGCGAGTTCGGAGTGAGCCTCTATATGGCGGAAGAGGCCCTTGACCCCTCTCTAGCCCTCGGCGTCGAGGTGGATCCCCATCATGGTCGGGTGTCCCTCACCGCCGGCTTCGCCCCGGATCCCTTCACCCGGGCGGTGGAGGGGTGGGGCGAGATTCCCAACCCCGTCTCGGGATGCGCCGGCTGGATCGGTGTCGGCCCCGATCTGGAGCTGAACTACACCCAGGGTATCTACGACCTCTTCTTCTACGCCGTGGCGGAGGGAGAGGGCGATCTGAACCTCCTGGTCCAGACACCGGAGGGGGAGTGGCTCTGCGATGACGATAGCCTGGGAAGTCTGAACCCCGTCATCGCCATCTCCTCTCCCCCTTCGGGTACCTACCGGATCTGGGTGGGGAGCTACCACGCCAACGACGACCCGCTGGGGTTCGAGGATGGAGTTCCCGCCACCCTCTACATCTCCGAGATCGATCCGCGGTAAGGGCGAGCTCGACCCGCGGCGGGAGAGGCGCCGGGCGCTCGGGAGCGCTCCTGTCCCGGAGGATGGGCTTCCGCCGGCAACCCGTCCCCCGATTGACCGCCCTTCGGCCCCGCCTCTACTTTCCGGAGTCGTTCCGAGCGGCCGCGGGTCCCCCCTTCCGGACCGCGGCCGCTCCGCATTTTCCCCTTCCCACGCCACAGGGCCATGTCCCAGACGACGAACGCCTCCCGCTACACCGAAGTGAAGGACCTCTCCCACCACGACGGGGGAACGGTGACCCTGGCCGGGTGGGTGGACACCCTCCGGGTCCATGGGAAGGTGGCCTTCGTGGTGGTGCGCGACGGGACGGGGATCGTCCAGTGCGTCCTCGTGCAGAAGGAGCTTTCCCCCGAGGGGTGGGAGCTGGGGACCACCCTCACCCAGGAGAGCACGGTGGAGATCACCGGGTCGGTGAAGGCCGACGCCCGCTCTCCAGGGGGGTACGAGGTGAAGGTGGAGGAGATCCGCCTTCTGGGGGCTTCCGCCGAGTACCCCATCCAGCCCAAGGAGCATGGGGTGGAGTTCCTCATGGACCACCGCCACCTCTGGCTCCGCTCCTCCATGCAGCGGGCGGGGCTCAAGGTGCGAGCCGAGGTCATGCAGGCCATCCACGACTTCTTCTACAACGAAGGATTCACCCGCATCGACACCCCCATCCTCACCGGCTCCATCGGGGAGTCGGCAGGGACCCTTTTCAGCACCGACTACTTCGGCGAGACCGCCTACCTGGCGCAGACCGGGCAGCTCTACGTGGAGACGGCGTGTCCGGCGTTTCGGAAGGTGTACTGCTTCGGCCCCACCTTCCGGGCCGAGAAGTCCAAGACCCGCCGCCACCTCACCGAGTTCTGGATGGTGGAGCCGGAGGTGGCCTTCGCCGACTCCGATGACAACATGCGGCTGCAGGAGCGTTTCGTGAGCTACCTGGTGGAGCGAGCGCTGGAGCGGTGCGGCGAGGAGCTGAAGGTGCTGGAGCGGGATACCTCGAAGCTGGAGCATGTCCGCCCCCCCTTCCCCCGCATGTCCTACACCGAGGCGGTGGAGCTCCTTCAGTCCGGAGGGAGCGAGATCCGATGGGGGAAGGACCTGGGGGGCGCCGACGAGACGGTCATCGCCGAGCAGAACGAGCTTCCCACCTTCGTCTACAACTACCCGAAAGAGGCGAAGGCCTTCTACATGAAGGAGAACCCGGCTGACCCCCGCACCGTGCTCTGCAATGACCTCATCGCCCCCGAGGGGTACGGCGAGATCATCGGCGGAAGCCAGCGGGAAGACGACCTGGAACGCCTCCTCCACCGGATCCGGGAAGAGGAGCTCCCTGAAGAGGCCTACTCCTGGTACCTGGACCTCCGCCGTTACGGGAGCTTCATCCACTCCGGCTTCGGGCTGGGGGTGGAGCGCACCGTGGCCTGGATCACCGGGCGCCCCCACATCCGAGAGCTCATCCCCTTCCCGCGTCTCATGAACCGGCTGCACCCGTGAGGGAGGGCGACCTCCCGATGCCCCGGATGGTGGTGGACCTCCGAGACCGCCGCCCCATCTGGGCCATCCCCGACTGGGCGGTGGAGCGCCTTCGGGAGTCCCTCCCGGAGGGGTGGGAGCTCCAGGTGGCCGACTCCTTCGCCGATGGCTCGGGGGATGGGGGGCGCGGCGGCACCGCCCCCGAGCTTCTCGAAGCCCTTCGCGGCGCCTCCGTTTACCTGGGCTACGGCGTCCCGCCCACGGTGCTGGAGGCCGGAGGCGAGACCCTTCGCTGGGTCCACACCGGGACCGCCGGGGTGGGAGGATCCCTGCATGAAGCCATGCGGCGGAGCCACGTACGCTTCACCAACTCGGCGGGGATTCATGGCCCCCCCATGGCCGAGACCGTCATCGGGATGCTCCTCCACTTCTTCCGGGGGTTCGACCTGGCCTGGGAAGGGCAGCGGGAGGGGCGCTGGCACTCCCGCCCCTTCTTCCAGGCGGATGCCCCGGTCCGGGAGCTCTCCCATGCCACGGTGGGGATCCTGGGGTACGGGGGGATCGGTCGGGAGATCGCGCTCCGCCTCCAGGGGTTCGGGACGCGAATCCTGGGGCACCGACGAAGTCCATCCCCGGAATCGCGCGACGAACTGGGGACGGAACTCCTCCACGGCGACGATGGGCTCGCCCGCCTCCTTGCCGAGTCGGATGCCCTCGTCCTCACCGCCCCCGACACCCCCGAAACCCGGGGGATCCTGAACCGGGGGCGGATCCGGGCGCTCCGCCGCGGCACGGTCCTCGTGAATGTGGCCCGTGGCTCCCTGGTGGATGAGGAGGCGCTGGTGGAGGCTCTCCGGGACGGGCACCTCCGGGGGGCGGGGCTGGATGTCTTCGCCCGGGAACCCCTCCCCGAGGGGCACCCCCTCCGCACGCTCTCCAACGTCCTCATCACCCCCCACGTATCGGCGGTGAGCCACCACTTCTGGCACCGGCAGCTCGACCTCATTCTGGAGAACTTCCGCCGCTTCCTCGCGGATCCGAATGGGCCCCTCCTCAATGAGGTAGACCGGGAGCGGGGGTACTGAGTCGAGGCGGGCACCTGTAGCTACAGGTCATGACCCGTTCGCTCCGGGAGGATAGATTCCCGTCATGGATCCCCAACTCCGCCCCGGCATCCCCCTCCACGAGCAGATCTCCGCCTGGCTCCGCGGGCGCATCGACTCGGGAGAGCTACCCCCGGACAGCCAGCTCCCCTCGGAGAACGAGCTGTGCGAGCGGTTTCAGGTGAGCCGGGTCACCGTGCGACGCGCCCTTCAGACGCTGGAAGCCGACGGGCTCATCTTCCGGCGGCAGGGGCTGGGCTCCTTCGTCTGCGACCGCCGGATCGCCCAGGGGTTGGTTCGTCTGGTGGACTTCGCCGAAGAGATGGGGCGAGCCGGACTCACCGCCAGCTCCCAGGTCCTCCACCAGGGGATGGAGCCGGCGTCGGCTGCGGTGGCGGAGCGCCTCGGGGTGGAACCGGGAATCACCGTGCTACGCCTCGACCGCCTCCGCCTGGGAGACGACAAACCGGTGGCCCTGGATCGGACCTGGATCCCCGGCGCCTTTGCCCGGATGGTGGAGGGGCACGACCTGGGGGGGCGCACCCTCTACGAGGTGCTGGAGGAGGAGTACGGGGTCCCCGCTCTCTCGGCGCGCTACCGGATCACGGCCGCGGTGGCAGACGAAGAGATGGCAGGCGCGCTGGGGGTGGGGGCGGGGGATCCCCTCCTCCTCATGGAGCGGATCACTCGGACGCATGGAGACCGCCCCTTCTACTTCCAGCGTCGGTGGTACCGGAGCGACCGGTTGGCGTACGAGCTGGAGGTGGCCCGGGATCCGGGGGAAGGGAGGGGCGCCGGACCGGTCGGGGG
>JBJHBD010000164.1:3487-5786 GCA_050485305.1 Gemmatimonadota bacterium | reverse complement strand
GGCGAGTACCCCTTCACCCGGGGCCCCTACGGCACCATGTACCGGACCCGGCTCTGGACCATGCGCCAGTTTGCGGGGTTCGCCACCGCCGAAGAGACGAACGCCCGGTACCACTACCTCCTGCAGAACGGGCAGACGGGGCTCTCGGTGGCCTTCGACTTCCCCACCCTCATGGGGTACGACTCGGACCACCCCCGTTCGCTGGGTGAGGTGGGGGTGTGCGGGGTGGCCATCTCGTCCTTGGCCGACATGGAGACGCTCTTCGACGGGATCCCCCTGGATCAGGTTTCCGTCTCCATGACCATCAACGGGCCGGCCATCATCCTCTTCTGCTTCTACGTGGCCGCCGCCGAGAAGCAGGGGGTCTCTCCGGACAAGCTCCGGGGGACGGTGCAGAACGACATCCTGAAGGAGTACCAGGCCCAGCACGCCTGGGTCTTCCCCCCGGAGCCGGCGCTCCGCCTCATCGTGGATATGTTCGAGTGGTGCTCGGAGCACGCCCCCAGGTACAACCCCATCTCCATCTCCGGCTACCACATCCGGGAGGCGGGGGCCACGGCGGGGCAGGAGCTGGCCTTCACCCTCCGGAACGGGTTCGAGTATGTAGAGCGGGGCATGGCCCGGGGGCTCGACGTGGACGACTTCGCTCCTCGCCTCTCCTTCTTCTTCGACATCCACAACGACTTCTTCGAAGAGATCGCCAAACTCCGGGCCGCCCGGCGCATCTGGGCGAAGCGGCTGAAGGAACGATACGGAGCGAAGAATCCCGAGTCGTGGCGCCTCCGCACCCACTGCCAGACCGCCGGGGTGACGCTCACGGCGCAGCAGCCCGAGAACAACATCGTCCGGGTGGCCTACCAGGCCATGGCGGCGGTGTTGGGGGGGACCCAGTCGCTGCACACCAACTCCATGGACGAGACGCTGGCGCTTCCCACCGAGAAGTCGGTGCGCATCGCCCTTCGCACCCAGCAGGTCCTGGCCGAGGAGACGGGGGTGGCCAACACCATCGATCCCCTGGCCGGCTCCTACTTCGTGGAGTCCCTCACCGACGAGCTGGAGGCCGAGGCGGAAGAGATCTTCGCCCGCATCGACGAGGTGGGCGGGGTGGTGCCCGGGATCGAGGCCGGGTGGTTCCAGCGGGAGATCGGCCAGTCGGCGCTCCGCCAGCAGGCCGAGCTGGAGGCCGGGGAGCGCGTGGTGGTGGGGGTGAACGGCTACACCGACGGCTCCGAGGAGATCACCATCGAGACGCTTCGCATCGACCGGACGGTGGAGGAGCGGCAGCGGGCCCGGATGGCCCGCCTTCGGGAGGAGCGGGACGACGCCGAGGTGCAGCGGGCCCTCTCGGCCCTCACCGAGGCCGCCCGTTCCGGCGAGAATGTGGTCCCCCGCATCCTGGACTGTGCCCGGGCCTACTGCACCCTCTACGAGATCCGCTTCGCCATGGAAGAGGTCTTCGGCGCCTACCGGGAGCCGGTCTTCTTCTGATGGGTCGTCGTTGATGCGCCCCAGCGCCATCCTCTTCGACGCGGGGAACACCCTCGTCTTCCTGGATCGGGCCCGTCTCTCCCGCATCTACCGGGAGGAAGGGGTGGAGTGGGATGAACCCGGGTATCTGGAGGCGGAATTCATCGCCCGGGAGCAGCTCACTCGCCGGGTGGAGGATGGGGATACGGGGACCGAGCCCCACATCTGGCGCGAGTACTTCGTCACCCTCTTCAGGGGCTCGGGTGTTCCCGATGACCGCCTGGAGGCGGTGGGGCTCCGGATCCGGGAGGAGCACGCCCACACCCACCTCTGGACCCAGGTATTGCCCGGAACCCACGAGGTTCTGGAGGAGCTGGCTCGCGACGGGTACCGCCTGGGGGTCATCTCCAACGCCGATGGGCGGGTGGAGGGGGTGCTCCAGGAGGTGGGGCTCCGGGAGTTGGTGGAGTTCGTGGTGGACTCGGAGGTGGTGGGGGTGGAGAAGCCGGATCCACGGATCTTCCATGAGGGAGCGAGGCGCCTGGATCTCCCTCCCGGGGAATGCCTGTACGTGGGTGACCTCTACCCGGTGGATGTGGTGGGAGCGCGGCGGGCCGGGATGGCAGCGGTGCTCCTGGATCCCAGCGGGCGGCTGGAGCGACCGGTGGACCGCATCCCCTCGGTGCTGGAGCTTCCGGCGTACCTTCGGTCGTGACGGCTGGGGGAGGGGTTGGATCCTCCCGCCGGGGCCACCGGGTGACCGGAGCCCCCCTCCTGTATAGTTTTCGGTGCTCATTCCTCACAGCCTCAACCCCTTAGCGGAGTCTCACTC
>JBJHBD010000164.1:0-3477 GCA_050485305.1 Gemmatimonadota bacterium | reverse complement strand
GATCGGAAGATCCGGGTCCTGGTGGCCAAGCCCGGGCTGGATGGTCACGACCGGGGCGCAAAGGTCATCGCCAGCGTCTTCCGGGATGCCGGATTCGAGGTCATCTACACCGGCCTGCACCAGACGCCGGAGATGATCGTGGCCGCCGCCATCCAGGAAGATGTGGATGTGGTGGCCATGTCCGTTCTCTCCGGGGCCCACATGACCCTCTTCCCCCGGGTGCAGGAGCTCCTGCGGGAGGCGGGGGCCGACGAAATCCTCATCACCGGTGGCGGGATTATCCCCGAAGAGGACATTCGCGAACTCCAGGAGAGGGGAATCGGGAAGCTCTTCGGGCCCGGAACTCCTACCACCGAGGCGGTGGGGTACATTCGGGAGTGGCACTCCGACCGGGTGGCGCGGGAGGGGGTGTGACGGGCGCTGCGGAGGGGACCGTCACCCCCACCGGACGCCTCCACGAACTCTCGGAGGAGCTGAGGATCCTCAGGGAACGACTCCGGCAGGGCGGGGGGGCGAAGCGCATCGAGCGCCAGCACGCCCAGGGGAAGCTCACCGCCCGGGAGCGGGTGAAGGGACTCCTGGACCTCGATTCCCCCTTTGTGGAGGTGGGGCTCCTGGTGGCCCACGACCTCTACGACGGGGAGGCTCCGGGGGCCGGGGTGGTTACGGGGGTGGGGCGGGTCCATGGGCGCGAGGTGGTAGTGGTGGCGAACGACGCCACCGTGAAGGCCGGCTCCTGGTGGCCCGAAACCATCACCAAGATCCTGCGGGCGCAGGAGATCGCCATGCGTTGCCGGGTCCCCATCGTCTACCTGGTGGACTCGGCGGGGGTGAACCTCCCCTATCAGGGAGGAGTGTTCCCCGGACAGTATGGCGCCGCCCGCATCTTCTACTACAACTCCATCATGCGGCGGTACCTCCGGGTTCCCCAGCTCGCCGCGGTGATGGGGCCCTGCATCGCCGGAGGGGCATACCTCCCGGCCCTCTCCGACACCATCATCATGGTGGAGGGGACGAGCTTCATGGGGCTGGGCGGCCCCAACCTGGTGAAGGGGGCCACCGGCCAGTCGGTGGAGCAGGAGGAACTGGGGGGTGCCCGGGTCCACACCGAGGTCTCCGGCGTGGCCCACTACCGCGTCCCCGACGACGCCGCCTGCCTGGAGAAGCTTCGTGAGCTGGTGAGCGAGCTCCCCCGGGAGGCCGGAATGCTGCAGCTCCCGGAAGGAGGCTCTCCCCCCGGCCGCCCCGCCGAGGAGTTGTACGAAATTCTCCCGGGGGACCACCGCCAGCCGTACGAGATGCACCACCTCCTGGAGTGCATCCTGGACGGCGGGGCCATCGACGAGTTCCAGCCGGATCGCGCTCGGGAGATGATCTGCGCCACCGGTGCCATCGACGGCGTGCCGGTGGGGGTCATCGCCAACGCCCGGGGGCTCATCCGGGACCCCCGCGGAGGGCGCCCCACCTTCGGGGGGATCGTCTATACGGAGAGCGCCGAGAAGGTGGCGTACTTCATCGACACCATGAACCGGCACCGGAGACCCATCCTCTTCGTGCAGGACGTCTCCGGCTTCATGGTGGGGCCCGAGGCGGAGCACTCCGGGATCATCCGGGCCGGGGCCCGCTTCGTGGAGGCCATGGCCACCGCCACCGTTCCCAAGCTGGTCCTTACGGTGAATCACGCCTCCGGGGCGGGCTACTACGCCATGGCGGGGCAGGGGTTCGATCCGGACTTCATCCTCTCCCTCCCCACCGGGAGGATGGGGGTCATGGAGGGAGAGAGCGCCGCCATGGCCCTCTTCTCCGGGCAGATCGAGAAGCTGAAGGCCGAGGGGAAGGTCCCCGACGAGGATCTCACCACGAAGATGGACGCGGTGCGCGCCGAATACGATCGACAGCTGGATGCCCGCTTTGCAGGAGCCCGCGGCTTCGTGGACGAGGTGGTCCTTCCGGAAGAGCTACGGGATGCCCTTTCCCTCCTCCTCCGGGCCGCCCTCAACAACCCGGGGCCCCACCTGGGGGCCTTCACTCTTCCTGAGACCCTCCGCTGACATGACGAATCCGGAGCGCATCGTTCGCATCGGAAGTGGCCAGGGGTTCTGGGGCGACGACCCCGAGGCCCCCGTTCGCCAGGTAGAGGGAGGACCCCTCGACTACCTCATGATGGACTACCTCGCCGAGGTCACCATGTCCATCATGCAGAAGCAGCGGAGTCGTGACCCCTCGTCAGGCTACGCCCGGGACTTTATCCCCCTCATGGAACGGATCTTTCCGCGCTGCGTGGAGGGAGGCGTCCGGGTGGTGACCAACGCCGGTGGGGTGAACCCGGAGGGGTGCGGAGAAGCCCTGGTGGAGGCGGGGCGCAGGGCCGGCGTGGGGGGGAAGGCCCGGGTGGGGATGGTCACCGGCGACGACCTCATGGAGCGCCTCGATGACCTCCTGGCCGCCGGGCACGAGATGCGCCACATGGAAACGGGAGCGCCGCTGGCCGAGATCCGGGACCGGGTGGAGAGCGCCAACGCCTACATCGGAGCCGAGCCCATCGTCCGCGCTCTGGAAGAGGGCGCCCACGTCATCGTGACCGGGCGGTCCACCGATACGGCCCTTACCTATGGCCCCCTCATCCATGAGTTCGGGTGGTCGCTGGGCGACCATGATCGCATCGCCCACGGGGTGGTGGCGGGGCACATCAACGAGTGCGGCGCCCAGGCCTCGGGAGGGAACGCCCTCGTGGACTGGTGGACCGTCCCCGCCATGGAGCAGGTGGGGTTCCCCATCGTGGAGGCCTCTGCCGACGGGAGCTTCGTGGTGACGAAGCACCCGGGGACCGGAGGGCGGGTCTCCCGGCCGGTGGTGACCGAACAGATCCTCTATGAGATGGGCGACCCGTCGGAGTACATCACCCCCGACGTGGTGGCCGACTTCACCTCCATCCAGTTGGAGGAGGTGGGCCCCGACCGGGTCCGGGTCTCCGGCATTCAGGGTGGTCCGCGCACCGACTTCCTCAAGCTCTCCATCGCCTACGCCGATGGGTACAAGGCGGTAGGGACGCTGGTGTATGCCTGGCCCGACGCCGCCGCCAAGGCCAGAGGGGCCGCCCGGATTCTCCGGGAACGGCTGGACCGCCTGGGGCTCACCTTCGATGAGGTCCGGGTGGAGCTGGTGGGGTGGGACTCCACCCATGGCCACCTGGCAGGGCCCCCTCCCGCCGACCTCCCCGAGGTTCAGCTCCGGGTGGCGGTACGCTCCCGGGACAAAGCCTCGGTGGAGCGGTTCACCCGGGAGCTGGCACCCCTGGTCCTCACCGGTACCCCCTCCGTCACCGGCTTCGCCGGCGGGCGCCCCCGGGTGCAGGAGATCATGGCCTACTGGCCCGCCCTCATCCGGCGAGAGGCGGTGGAGCCCCACCTCCACGTCCGGATCCTGGAGGTCTGACCATGCCGAAGATCCAGCTCGTTTCCCTGGCGCACGCCCGCT
>JBJHBD010000163.1:0-5852 GCA_050485305.1 Gemmatimonadota bacterium | reverse complement strand
CGCCATCGCCCACACCCACCTCTGACGCATCTTCAGCGTCCTGATGGCCCCTCTCCGGCCTCTCGTACGCCGCCTCACCCTTTTCGGCACCCTCACCCCCCGGTTCAGGGCTCCTACACCCCTTCCTGAGCCTCGCCAAACCCGCCGTTAGATTTGTGCAAGTTGATTGCTCTCCATCACTTGCATGAGGTGCACCATGGGGTATCTGACCACTTCCACCTTCTTCGTCCGGGAGGCCGAGGCGGAGTACGGGTCGGGGGATCCCTCCCCCCTCGACGACGACTCCCTCGACGAACTCGGCCATGAGATCGCCGTCCTCTCCGCCCACATCGAGGCGGCCACCTCCCGGCTCCTGGAGATGATCGCCCGCTTCGACGAAGCGCGCGGTTGGCATCGGTCGGGGTTTCGGTCCTGCGCCGAGTGGCTCGCCCACCGCACCGGGATCGACAGGGGTGCGGCCCGGGAACGGGTCCGCGCCGCTCGGGCCCTTCGGGAACTCCCCCTCACCTCCCAGGCGCTCGCCCGGGGTGAACTCACCTTCTCCAAGGTTCGAGCTCTCACCCGGATCGCCGAGCCGGAGACGGAAGCCCACCTCCTGGAGCTGGCCCAGGGGTGCACCGCCGCTCAGGTGGAGTCCATGGTTCGGGGGTGGAGGCTGGGAAGCCTGAAGGAAGAGGCCGACCGGGAAGAGTGGCGGTTCCGGAACCGGAGCTTCTCCGTCTTTCCCGACCTGGATGGGAGCTATGTGGTGAAGGGACGCCTCACCCCCGAGGTGGGTGCGCTTCTCATGCGAGCCATCGAGACGGCGAGTGATCACCTGTACCGGAAAGAGACCGCTGAGGAAGAGGAGTACGGCACCTCAGCACGGGGGTTCGAGACCGAGGCGCAGGCCGAGGGGCGGAAGGTGAGGGACACGGAAGCCGCTGCGGCGCGTCGGAGGGCCGATGCGTTGGCGCTCCTCGTGGAGCGGGGGATGACAGTGGGGTTGGGAGAGGTGGGTTCGGATGGGCAGGCACTCGACGCTCCGGTAGAGGAACCGACCACTCTCCAGGAAGGTGAGAATGATGTCGCAAACGTTGGGCCGCGCGACACGCGGCCAAGTCGCGAAGACCGGAACCAGTCGCAGAGCGAAGAAGGAGCGGAGTCGCTCGTTTCCGCGGAGCCGAGCGAGGGCCCGGGGAGTCCGCAGTGCGACTCGGGAGGGGAGTCGCGAGACGGACGCGCGCAGCGCGGCCAACCGCGAAGCGCTCGCCCCAGCCAAACGCCCAACACGGGAGTGGCAGGTGGCCAGGTATTCTCCGGCACCTCCGCGGAGCGATATCAGGTCATGGTTCATGTGGACCTGGCCACTCTGAAGGAGCCGCATCCGTTGCACCGCATCTCTCATGGGTCCCGGAAGCGAGCGCGGAAGACGCGGCTGGATCAGATCATCGAAGAAGCGCGTGCGCGGGGGCTGGTCCGGGAGGAGGGCGAGGGGTCGCGAGGCATGTTGTCTGGAGGTGGGAGTTTCGCTGGCGCGTGCGGGTGCGGTGGCGGGGCCTGCGGCGGGACCGAGCAGGATCGGCACTCCCACATCGAGGACATCCGCGTTTCCGCTGAAACGTCTCGAAGGCTGACCTGTGATGCCTCGGTCGTGCCGGTAGTGTCCGGAAATCAGCCCACCCTCAACCTCGGTCGTCGCACCCGAACCATACCTCCCGCGCTCCGGCGCGCTCTCGAAGTCCGGGATCGCGGCTGCCGGTTCCCCGGGTGCGGGTCCCGATTCGCTGACGCCCATCATGTCCGACACTGGGCCGATGGCGGGGAAACGAGTCTGGGGAACTGCATCCTCCTCTGCCGTCACCATCACCGACTGGTCCACGAGGGTGGCTGGCGGGTCGAGCTCCGCGACGATGGGCGAACCATGTTTTTCGACCCCCGGGGCGGGACTCACTTCCAGGGGCAGTGGAAGCCGCCCTCTCTGGGGGGCGACCCGGTCGCTGCTCTGAGGGACGCCAACCTCCGCGAGTTGCCCGGGGAGTGAGCAATTGTGTTCTGGAGAGCGAGACGAGGTGTGCCGGGGAGCGAGAATTGGCGCGGCGGAGAGCGAAACGAGGGCGTCCTGGGAGCAGGGAGTAGCGGTGGCGGCACTACCGCCGGAGCCTCAAGGCCTCAGTATCCGATCACCTCGGGGTCCGGAACCGGCTGGAACTCGCGCCGATTCCGGGTCACGAGGGGCACCCCGGCCTCGATGGTCGAGGTGGATCACAGATCCACCGGGACGGCCAGGTCGGCGGACCGTCCCTCAATCAACTGGTCCATGACCTCGAGCGTTTCCTCGGAAAGGGCTACATCCCGGAGAAGGTGCTCCAGCTCGGCGCCAGTGGCCCCCTTCCCGAAGTGGGCCTTGATCACATCGGAGAACGAGTCGCCCTCGCCCTTCCGTCGGCGGAGCGCCTCGTACGCTTCCAGGTCGATGGTGATGGTCTTGGTTGCCATGCATGTATCATACACGAAAGGGTTCTGGTTGCGGTTGAGGCGGGCGAGGTACAGACACGCGCCGGAGGGCGGATGGGGATGGGTGCGGCAGGCAGGCTCCCCCCGCTTTCCACCCCCAACCCCCTCCCGTACCTTGCTTCCCTCCCTCCCCTGCCTGGCATCACCCCTCTCCGGCCCGGTGCCCCATGCCCTCGACCTTTGCCGTTCGTTGCCCCCGCTCCCTCGTCCTGGGTTCGCTTCCGACTCTCGTCCTGGCCCTCGCCCTCACCGCCTGCACCCCCAACGCCGAACCCCCAGCGGGGTCCGGAAGCTGGGATGACCCCGCGGCCCATCGGGGGGCGGGCCCATCCTCCTTCGACCCGGCGAATCCGAGCTGGGACCGGTACCACACCCATGCCGAGATGGTGCAGGTGCTGGAGGCGTTCCACGCCTGGTATCCGGAGCTGACGCGGCTGGACACCATCGGGACGAGCATCCATGGGCACCCGCTGGTCATCATGGAGGTGACGAATCGGGCCACGGGTGCGGCGGCGGAGAAGCCGGCCCTCTACCTGGATGGGGGAATCCACGCCCAGGAGCTCACGGCCTCGGAGGTGGTGCTCTACACCATGGCGCACCTCCTGGAGGGGTTCGGGCGCGACCGGCAAGTGACGGAGCTGCTGGACACCCGGACCTTCTATCTGCACCCGAAGGTGAACCCGGCGGGGTCCGATCTGGTGCTCGTGGAAGACCAGTGGATGCGCAGCACCCCGCGCCCTGTGGACCTGAATGGGGATGGGATTCCGGACTCCGATCCGCCGCGGGACCTGAACGGCGACGGGCTCATCCTCCAGATGCGGATCCCCGACCCGAACGGAACCCATGTGGCCGACGCCGCCGACCTGCGGATCATGCGCCCGCGGCGCGAGGGCGATGCGGGGCCCTTCTACCGGATGGCCCGCGAAGGGGTCGATGGAAATGGCGATGGGGAGATCGCCTCCGACGGCATCGGGGGAAGCGACATGAACCGGAACTTCCCCTTCAACTGGGCGCCGCTCCACCGCCAGCCCGGGGCGTACAACTTCCCCCTCTCCGAGCCGGAGACGTGGGCGCTGGCGAATTTCGTGAACGATCACCCCAACATCACCCAGATCATTCACGGGCACACCTCGGGGGGGTTCATCTACCGGCTGCCCTCTGCGTCGAACCCCGACGAGTTCAACCGCACCGATCTGGCGCTCATCGAGGCCCTGGGAGACTGGTACACGGACGACACGAGGCGCCCGGTGATTCCCAGCGCCACGCATCCGGTGAATCATCGGTACGGCACCTTCATCTCGTTCGGGTACTTCGCCTACGGCATGGTGGGATGGGTCCCCGAGTACTGGCCGGGCCCGGCGTCGTGGGTCCCCGACGCCGACGGCGATGGCGAGATCACCGAGTTCGACTGGCACGCCGCCAACGACGCCCGCTTCGGGGGGCGCTACTTCCTGGAGTGGGCCCCCTTCGAGCACCCCCAGCTCGGGCCGGTGGAGCTGGGCGGGTGGCAGACGAAGTACTGGACCCAGAATCCGCCCCATGAACTCCTGGAGGATGAGCTCCGGGTACAGCTCCCCTGGATTCTGGAGATGGCTTCGCGGACCCCGCTCATTCGTGTGTCGGCGCCCCGTTTCGAGGCGCTGGAGGGCGGGCGCGTGGCCGTGGAGGTGACGGTGACCAACGAGGGGTGGCTGGCCACCCACCTGACGCAGCGGGGGGCAGAAGGAAGGTCCGGGCCCGATGGCCGGGTGCTGGACCCCGTGGTCCCTGAACCATTGGCGGTGCTGGAGATGGAGGGAGGGCGCGTGGCCGAGGGGAATGGCCGGGTGCGCTTCCCCCACATGGCCGGCACCAACGGGATCACCGACGCCGTAACGGAGCGAAGCCGGGTGGTGCGCTGGGAGGTGATCCCCGAGGGCGAGGCGCCCGTTCGGGTGCGGGTGACGGTGTCGGCGACGAAGGGGGGGACGGTGCGGGTGGAGGGGGCGGAGGGGGAGTGAGGGGGGGCGGGCCACTCCGATCGGCAGACCCATCCGGACATGGCCCCCTGGAGGATAGAGTGGGAGCTTTTCCTAAGGATCCTGGTCACCTGCAGCGGGGTTTGATTTCGGTGAGTCCAATCGTATTCAGGTCGATGGGCTTGCGGTTTTTCTTCTTTTCCCGAACGGACACTTGCTTCGGCGATAGACCTGGTCAAGGAACGAGAAAATGACATCCGCAAGGCCTGGATCGAGCACTTTGGTGGCTGAGGTCGCAAACGTCTCTCCGCATGGCTTCTGGATTCTGGTCGACGCCCAGGAATTCTATCTCCCCTTTGATTCCTTCCCCTGGTTTCGGGACGCTACCATTGGGCAGCTTTCCCGGATCGAACGACCGACTCCCAGTCACCTCCGGTGGCCCGAGCTGGATGTGGATCTCACCCTCGGCAGTATCGAGCGTCCCGACGCCTACCCACTCGTGAGCCGAGGTGGGGCCAGGCCGAGGTGACGGGTATGTACGGAGGGGGTGGGATGAGCTTCGCAGATCCCACCCCCGGGGCTTCCCGGGACCGACGCGGGCACCGATTAGGGTCGCGGACAAACCGGGGGAGGTACGGAGGGGGTGGGATTCGAACCCACAAGCCCTTTCGGGCGCCGGTTTTCAAGACCGGTGCAATAGCCGTTCTGCCACCCCTCCCAGCTCAAAAGGTACCCCGAACGGGGGGAGGGCCGGAAGGGTTCACCTCGCCCGGCGCATCCTCTATCCTTCGGGATGAACCTTTCCGCGGTGCTCTGGGACATGGATGGGACCCTCGTCGATACCGAGCCGTACTGGATCGAGAGTGAGTTCGAGGTGGTGGCGGCCCACGGAAACGGGGGGTGGTCGGAGGCCCATGGCCACGCCCTGGTGGGGATGGATCTCCGGGACGCCGCACGCTACATGCGGACCCACGGGGAGGTGCGCCTCGCCGTCGACGAGGTGGTGGAGGCGCTCCTGGACGGGGTGGTGGCCCGGGTCCGCCGCCGGGTCCCCTGGCGCCCCGGAGCCCGGGAACTCCTGGCGGAGCTGAACGCCGAGGGGATCCCCTGCGCCCTCGTCACCATGTCGTGGCGGCGCTTCACCGACGCCATCCTCCCGGCCCTCCCGGCCAACTCCTTCCAGGCCATCGTCACCGGAGACGATGTAACCCGAGGGAAGCCCCACCCGGAGCCCTACCTCACCGGCGCGGCCCTCCTGGGGGTGGACCCCGCCGCCACCCTGGCCCTCGAGGACTCCCCCACGGGCGCTCGTTCGGCCCTCGATGCCGGGTGCGTGGTGGTGGGGATCCCCAACGTGGTCCCCATCCCCGAGGCGGTTTGCCATCACACCCTTTCGAC
>JBJHBD010000162.1:0-5854 GCA_050485305.1 Gemmatimonadota bacterium | reverse complement strand
GCCCAACACCGACCCGGTCATCGACTCCCCGGCCACCGTGGGGTTCGTGGCGGCGGCGGGACGGGACGCCGGGGCGGCGCGGGTCTATCCGGTTGGGGCGCTCTCGGTGGGGCAGAACGGGGAGCAGCTCACCGAGATCGGGGAGCTGGTGGAGGCCGGCGCCGTGGGGATCACCGACGACGGGCACCCCGTCATGGATTCGGGGCTCATGCGGCGGGCGCTGGAGTACTCCAGCGCCTTCGGGATCCCGGTGGCCGATCACGCGGAGGATCTGGGGCTCACCAGGGGAGGGAGCATGAACGAGGGGCTCGTTTCGGCGCGCCTCGGCCTCCGCGGAAAGCCCAATGCCGGGGAAGACGTACACATTCTCCGGGACATCCTCCTGGCCGAGTTGACGGGGGGGCATGTCCACATCCAGCACGTCTCCACCCGCCTCGGCACCGAGGCGATTCGGCAGGGGAAGGCGCGGGGGGTGAAGGTGACCGCCGAGGCCACGCCGCACCACCTCCTTCTCACCGAAGAGGCGGTGGAGGGGTACCGAACCGATGCCAAGATGAATCCGCCCCTTCGCACCGAAGCGGATCGGGCGGCGGTGGAGGCCGGGTTCCTGGACGGGACGCTGGACACCCTGGCCACCGATCACGCGCCACACCATTACGACGAGAAGGAGCAGGCCTTCGACGACGCCCCCTTCGGGATCGTGGGGCTGGAAAGCTGTGTGGGGCTCATCCTCACCCACTTTGTCCACACCGGGAAGCTGTCGCTGGTGGATTTCGTGGTGCGGGCCTCCCTTCAACCTGCTCGGGCCTTTCACCTCCCGGGGGGAACCCTCGCCGAGGGGAGCCCCGCCGATGTGACGATCCTGGACCTGGATCGGGAATGGACCCTGGATCCGAAAAAATTCCTCTCCAGGAGCCGGAACACCCCCTTCGGAGGGGCGGAGCTGAAAGGGAAGGGGGTGGCCACCCTCGTGGGAGGGAGGGTGGTGTGGGAAGAGGGGCGCTGAGCGCCCCCCTCCCCGGCAGCCGTGGAAATATCAGGACCCTGGAACCAGCACCGCCGTGATGACGTGGACCACCCCGTTGGAGGCGGAGACGTCGGAGGTGAGCATGTGGGTCCCGTTGATGGTGATCCCCTGAGGGGTCTCCGCCACCGTCAATACCTCACCCTGCACCGTCCGGAGCTCGGTGGTCCGACGTAGATCCGCGACTTTCAGCGTCCCCGGCACCACATGGTAGAGGAGGATTCCGGCCAGCGTCTCCGGATCGGCCAGGAGGGCGTCCACCGTACCTTCCGGGAGAGCGCGGAAGGCGCCGTCGGTGGGGGCGAAGACGGTAAAGGGGCCGTCGTTGGCCAGGGTTTCCGCGAGTCCGGCAGCCTGAGCCGCCGCGATGAGGGTGCTGAACTGCCCCGCCGCCTGGGCTACCTCGACGATGTTCCCCAGGGAGGGCTGAGCGGTCCGTGCCGGCGTCGGAGCATCGGAAGCATCGCCACACCCGCCGAGGGCTGCGAGCGCCGCCAGGGCGAGGGGGAGCCGGAGAGGGGAAAAGCACCGGGGACGGGTGGGAGATCCGGACATGGTCGTACCCTCGTGTAGGAGGTCCGAGGGAGGAACGGGGAAGACGCCCTCCCTAAAAAACATATTCGTATGAAAAAATAATCAATCTCCGGTCCGAGAGGTAGCGGACACCATCCATGCCGGGAACACCGGGGTCGAATACCGGGGTTGCGGGGGAGGGAGGGGGAGGCCACATTGGTAATGTAATGGTTACCAATCTTCCGTCTTCATCCCTCGACGCCCTCTTCCATGCCCTGGCGCACCCGGTGCGCCGGGAGATCCTCCGGCACCTCCGCGAAGAGGAGCGGACGGTGGGAGAGCTGGCGGAGCCCTTCCGCCTCTCTCGACCGGCCATCTCCAAACACCTGGACGTGCTGGAGGGGGCCGGGCTCGTGCGGAGGATCCCCGACGGTCGGCAGAATCGGTGCCGCATCGAGGGAGCACCCATGGAGGCGGCCGTGACCTGGTTGATGACATATGCCCGTTACTGGACGGATGGGTTTGATCGTCTGGAGCGCTACTTCCTGGAGAATCCCGAACCATGACCCGGACACCTGCCAACTCCCCGGAGGCTCCTTTGCCCCCGGACTCGACCGACGCGGAACCCATCCTCCGGATTGAACGAATCTTCAGCGCCACGCGGGAACGGGTGTTCCGCGCCTGGACCGAGGGGGAGCTTCTCCGGAAGTGGTCCGTCCCGGAGGGGTTGGAGGCGGGAGAGGGGTGGAACGAACTTCGGGTGGGAGGACGCTTCTACCTGGAGATGATCGTGCCGGATTCCGGGGAGCGGTTCACCGCGGTGGGGCGCTACCTGGAGGTGGAACCACCGGCGCGCCTCTCCATGACGCATGCGTGGCTCCAGGAGGGGGAAAGACCCGAAGACACCGATGCACGGGCCACCCGGGTCACGGTGGAGTTTTTCGACGACGGCCCTTCGACGCGCATGGTGCTCACCCAGCGCGGCTTTCCAGGCGTGGAGTCCCGCGACGGGCACGAAGAGGGGTGGCAGAGCGCGTTCGGGAAGCTGGACATACTACTCACCACCATGGAGTCCCACCCATGACCGCCGCGGACCTTCTCGCCGGGCAGCTCCGCCTGGTACACCGCACCACCGCCCTCAATGTGGAGGGGATGTCCTTCGACGATTCGCTGGTCCAGCCTCCCGGTGGAGGGAACTGCGCCAACTGGATCCTGGGGCACATCATCAATGTGCACAACCAGTTGGGGGGACTCCTCGGGGTGGATCCGGTGTGGCGGGATCCGCAACTCAAGCGGGCCGGCCCGGAGCCCATCATCGGCCCCGACAACGCCATAGACTGGCACGAGATGGTGACCCGGTTCGCTGCGGCGGAGGAGAGGTTTGCCGTAGCCCTCGGGGCGTTGAGCGCGGAGGCGTTGGACGAGGTGATTCCGACGCCCGCCTTCGGCGAGACGCCCCGAGGGAAGCTCCTGGAGACCGTCCTCTTCCACCAGGGCTACCACGCGGGACAGCTTGCCATGGCGCGGCGGCTGGCGGGGCATCCGGGGGCCATCAAGATCCCCGGGACGGAGTAGCCGACGGCTACCGACCGGCCCAGGGGCGATGAAGGGTGAGGGAGGCGACGGCGGTGATGCTGTCGCGGTTCGCGGTGACGAGTTGACGGCGAATGAGTCTACCGAGGGCGTCCTGAACCGCGCGTTTTGACAGCCCCGTCCCTTCGGCCATTTCGCGAAGGCTCCTCTCTACCGGATGGGTTCCCCCTGCGGTGCAATACCAGAGGTAGAGGTAGGTGAGAAAGGCGGAAGGCTGTTTGTCATGCCCCACCAGATCCGGCATGAGGGTCTCGATCAGGTACGGATCCAGGGGTGGCGAGTTCGGCATGGCAGGAGGGGCAAAAGGGGGCTGTGGCATCATCTGCCATAGCATACCCTTCGCACCTTGCACCCGTCCACTCCCCCGATTTGGTTGATGGCGCGTGAAGCGCATTTCCCCAACCTGGAGGTGGCGGTGATCAAGGGCATCAAGTTTGCAAGCATCCCGGTTCGGAATCAGGATCTGGCTCTGGCCTTCTACACGGAGAAGCTCGGGTTCCGTGTGCACACGGACCAGCCTTTCGATGACAGGCAGCGCTGGATCGAACTCCGGATTCCCGGCGCGGACACCCGCCTCGTTCTGTTCACCGCCGATGGGGAGGAAGATCGGATCGGCTCATCCTCCAACATCTCCTTCATGTCCGACAATGTGGAAGAGACCTATCGCCAACTGTCGGGTCGAGGGGTCGAGTTCATCGAGACGCCGCAGGGGGCGGAGTGGGGGACGTACGCCATTTTCCGGGACCTGGACGGGAACCGCTTTGTGCTCTCGTCTCGGTGAGGGTGTGGGAGATGCTCATGGGGTCACTCCGGCTCGTGGGTTGAGGAGGGAGGGGTGGACGCCATCCGAGGTGCCAGTCTCTCCAGGATGGCGTGTGCCGCCGTGATGCGCGCGGGGATGGGGAAACTCCGGTTCGCCAGGATCACGATCCCGATCCTCTCCTGCGGGACGAAGGCCACGTAGGTGCCAAAGCCGTTTGTGGATCCCGTCTTGTTGAAAAGGGTGGGGTTCGTGGGCACCCTCGGTGGGAGGATGGGTGCCGCCCCATTGGAACCGAAGAGGATGGTGGGGGAGTTTCCGGCCAGGAGGCGTTCCAGGGGGATGGGGTAGGGGTGCTGCTCCCACCCCAGCCCCTGCACCATCCCTTCCACTTCGAAGTGCCCGGCATGGGTTGCCGAAATCGCTTGCCTCACCAGGTCGGAGAAGGGTTCGGGATCGAGGTTCGCTTCCACGAATCGGATCATCTCCCGTGCGGTGGATTTGATTCCGTAGGCCTCCGCGTCCAACACCCCCGGATTCACCCGGACGGGTTCGTTGGCGGCGTTGTACCCCCAGGCATACCGCGCCATGGCCGATTCGGGGACCCGGATGTACGTGTCGTTCAGCCGAAGCTCGGGGAGGAGCCGGGATTCCATCGCCTCGGAAAAATCTCCCCCGAGGGCGAGGCCGGTGATTCGGCCCAGGAGTCCGATGCTGGGGTTCGAGTACCTTCGCTGAGCCCCGGGCTCGTCCTCCGGGTCCCATTGGCGAAAGTACTCCATCATCTCATCGTCGTCGGAGACGTCGCCGGGGAACTGGAGGGGGAGTCCACCCGCGGTGTAGGTGCCCAGATGGAGGAGGGTTCCCTCATCGATGGCCGTGCCGCGAAGGGGAGGGAGGTGGTCGCCGGGGTGGTCGTCGAGGGAGAGGTCCCCCAGCGCGGCGGCGTACCCCGCCAGGGTGGCGGTGAAGGTCTTGGCCACCGACCCCATCTCGAAGATCGTCTCTTCGGTGACCGGCGTTCCGTTCTCCCTGTCGGCCACCCCGTAGGTGAAGAAGTGAGCCCGCCCACCCACCGTGACGGCGACCGCGACCCCGGGGATGTCGAACTCCTCCATGAGAGGGAGGATGGTTTCGTCCACGAAGGGGCGGAGGTCGGTCGGCTCGTCGCCGGCTCTCGAAAGCTCCGGGCCGGAGCAGGCGACGAGGGTGAGAAGGGCGGCGAGGGCGGCGAAGCGGGGGGAGAAGTTCATGATTGGGAAAACGCTTTTCCAGTTTCAGGTTGCAGTGTGGGTGTCCATGTCAGGCCTCTCCGTATCCGTACCGTGAAGCCAGCGGATCGATGTCCAGGGTGCGCCGGAACTCCCTCCGACCGGTGGGGGTGACGCGGAGCGCCCGACTCCCCTCGGTACGCTCCAGCCAGCCGAGGGCCAAGAGCCGACTCAGGATCTCCGCCCCGAGAGCACCCGCCACATGATACTCCCGTTCGGTCCAGTCGAGACAGGCTCTCGCGAACTGGCGCCGGGCTCCCTCCACGCGCTTTACATCGATCCCGAATTCTTCGGCGAAGAAGGTGAACCCGGAGGATGGGACCTCGTACCGCTCATCCTCGAGTACAAGCACCCCACGGTGGAGAAGCGCGTTCGTCACCTGCACGCTGAGTGTACCGGCGAGATGGTCATAGCACGACCGCGCGTGTCGGATGGCGCGAGCTGCGGGAGTATGCCCGTCGGCGGGGGCGGAGTGGGGCTGGGCGAGGGCACCCATGGATTCCATGACCGCCACCACCTCCCTTCCGGCGATCCGATAGTACCGGTGTCGCCCATGCCGCTCCATGACGACCAGCGCACCCGCCAGGAGCCGGGCCAGGTGTTCGCTTGCCGTCGAGGCGCTCACCTCCGCCCTCCGAGCCAGCTCCCCCGCCGCGCGGGGGCGTCCATCGGCCAGAGCCCAGAGGATGCTCA
>JBJHBD010000161.1:0-5864 GCA_050485305.1 Gemmatimonadota bacterium | reverse complement strand
GGGGTGGGGTGGGGAGGGTCGGACGGGGCTCGGCCATCAGGGCCAGGATCCCCTGGGGAGTTTCGGTTTCCGCGATCCCATCCCATTCCTCCACCGGGAGGGTCTCTACCTCGATACCGGCGGAGCGCACCCGCTCCACGATGGACGGGTCCGGATCCGCTCCCTCCCGAAGGAGGAGGAGGTGTGGGATCCCGGAGCCGTCGAGGGCGGTTCGAACCGCCCGGGGACCTTCCACGAGCACGACGCCCTCGCGTTCACGCCCCTTCCGGGTGGTGATGCGCCGGAGGAGCCGTTCCCGGGCGCGGCTCAGGGGCATCCCGAATCCCCTGTCGCCCCGGATACACCTATCTTGTCGGAGGAGGTACCGGAGGCGGCGGTGATCCACGCCGTCTCGGTCTTCTCTCCCCGCACCTCCCTCACCGGCCCCACCGCTCCCCTTCCATGGACTCTCCCGTGCCAGCCACCGGTCCCCGTGTCGCCCTCACCATCGCCGGAAGTGACAGCGGAGGGGGCGCCGGAATCCAGGCCGACCTGAAGACCTTCCACGCCTTCGGAGTCTTCGGGACCAGCGCCCTCACCGCCATCACCGCCCAAGATACCACCGGGGTCCACGGGGTGCATCCGATCCCCCTGGAGATGGTGCGGGCGCAGATCGACGCGGTGGCGGGAGACCTGAACCCCCGTGCGGTGAAGACGGGGATGCTCGCCACCGCCGAGCTGGTCGTGGAGGTGGGCGCCGGGATCCGGAGGCACGACCTGGGCCCCTACGTCCTCGACCCGGTCATGGTCTCCACCTCGGGGCATCGCCTCCTGGACGAAGACGCCGAGACCGCGGTGGTGAAGCACCTCCTCCCCGTGGCCGCGCTGGTGACCCCGAACCTGGACGAGGCCCGGATCCTCACCGGACTCCCCGTCCAAGGAGAGGCCGGTGCACGGGAGGCAGCCCTTGCGCTGGTGAAGATGGGAGTCGGAGCCGCTCTGGTGAAGGGAGGGCACGGTGAGGGACCCGAGGTGGTGGATCTCCTTCGGGTCGGGACGCGGGAGTGGATCTGGCGGCGCCCCCGCCTCGAGACCCGGAACACCCATGGCACCGGCTGCACCCTCTCGGCGGCCATCACGGCCGGGCTGGCTCTGGGGCGCCCCCTCCCCGATGCGGTGGAGCGCGCACTGGAGTGGGTGGCACGGGCGATCGCGACCGCGCCGGGGTTGGGTGCGGGGAACGGCCCGGTGAACCACTTCGTCCCGGCGATCCTGGACTGACGGGAGTCAGGGGGGGGTACACCTGTGCCCCGGGACACACCCCGGCGGAAGCTGGATCGGAGCCTGTTGCGCCGAAAGCCCCGCCGGAGCCGGCAGGGAGAGTGGGCCGACCTGCGCTTCAATGATGGGGACCGTGGGAAGGGGTGTGACATCCACCTGACTCCGCGCGATCAGGATCTTCCCGAGGTGGGTCACCAGGGCCGTTCCGGGGGCCGAAACCTGCATGTCGCCCGGGTGTCCGAAAGAGATGGAGGTTATCCCCTGAAGGAGTGGGTCCGAGGGGTCCAGGAAGCTTGAGGGCCCAAGAGTAAAGGATGTCCCCACCAGGTCTCCGGTGCTCACGATTCCCGTCCCCAGGGCGCTGAGCAGGGGTGTGGCGATGCTCTGGTGTTTGTGGGTGAAGTACCAGTCATCCCGGAAGTCGGCATTCCAGACGATCCGCCCCCCGCGGGAAGCGAAGGCCTTCAGGAGGTTGATCTCGGCGTTGGTCAGCGCCTCGGTGGGCGTCCAGAGCCAGAAGACGCGAACATCGTCGGGGATGGAGGTGAGAGGGGTGTCGTAGACCACCTCCACCGTGTATCCGGCGTCCCGGATGGCGTTGGCCGTACCGGCGAACTGCCCTCCTGCCGTCGCGGTGATGGAGGAGGCGCAGATTCCTCCAAAGATCCAGGAACCACTGTTCACTCCCGTGGGCTGCCGCCCACAGTACCAGATGACCCGGGTGCCGTTGTTGTTCGCGCTGTTCACGAGGTTCTGTGCCAGGAGGGCCGAGTTGGCCCCCGTGTCCCAGATGTTCCAGTCGTTGAAGACGTAGATGTCGCCGGCGGCCGGAGGCGCGGGGAAATCCACCACCACGGTGGCGGTTCCCATGACCCCTTCGGCCTCGGCCACCACGCCGGCGGTGCCGGGGTTGTTGGCAATCACCATCCCGTTGGGATCCACATCCGCCACCCCGACGTCGGTGGAGCGGAGGGTGGTGCGCCCCTCGTCGGGAATGGGGTTCTCGTTCCGGTCGAAGAGCCCCCACTGAACAAAACCGAACTGCCCCGGAAGTAGGGTCTGCTGCTCCGGCGACACCCGGACTTCATGAATCACCTGCCTCACCGAGACCTGCGTGGAGGCGGAGAGGTCGTCCACCGAAACCGTAACGGACGCCGTTCCCACCCCCACCGCGGTGATGGTCCCATCCCCGTCCAGGGTGACGACTCCATCCAGGTCCACCTCCCAGAGGTATTCGGCTCCCTCCACCTCATGTTCGGTGGCGTCGAGGGCGCGCGCTTCCAGGGTGGTGGCCTCACCCAACGCCGTGGCCTCCCAGCTCTCGGGGGTGAGGGTGAGCGACGCCACCTGTTGCCGGATCACCACGGTGGCCATTCCCACCACCCCGTCCACCTCGGCGGTCACGACAGCGGTTCCGGTGGCCCGCCCCACGAACACCCCCACACCGGTGGCTTCCAGGATGGGCGAATCGGTGGTCCATGTGAGGGTACGCCCCGGGATCTCATCTCCGCGGGGGTCGAGGACGACGGCGCTGAACGAGGCGTCCAGCCCCAGGGCCTCATGCTCCACCGCCTCGGGCGTCACCACCACCTGGTCCACCCGCTGGGTCACCCGAATGGTGAGGGACGCCCGGTGGCGCCCCACCACTGCGACGATGGTGGCCTCGCCGGGGAGGAGGGCGGTGACCGTACCATCCGGCGAGACGGCCAGGACATCGGGGTTCGAGCTGGAGAAAAGAACCCGGGGAGATTCCGGCCCTCCGTCGGTCACCACCTGGAGGGTGAGACTCTCCCCCTCCCTGATGGTGGGGGCGGAGACGCGGGGAAGGCGGGCCGAAGGAATGGCGACCGGCCATACCAGGGCGAGAGATCGGATGTCCTGGGAGGCCAGGTCCCCTCGCCCCATGGGAACGGAAACGACCACCTCGCCGGAGGCCGGGGTGAGCATGATCCCGCCGAAGCGTCCGCTCCAGAGAACCTCCTCCCCCACTCCTCGGAAGATGAGGTGCCCCTGAACCGATCGGTGTCCCTTTGCCTCCACCTCCACTCGAAGGTCGATCCGGGGTTCCCCCTCTTCGGGATCCCAGTCGATGACCCCCTCGGCCACGAGCTGGTGGGTGAAGCCGTCCGCCACCTCCACCTCCACCCACTCGACCCGGAAGTCGCTCGGAGCGAAGGCCAGCTCGGTGGGCATGTCAGGGACGAGCTGAAGGAGGATGTGTCGCGGCCCCTCGCGAAGCTCGGTGAGGTCAAGCTCTTCACACCCGGGGAGGGAGAGAAGAGGGGCCAGTAGGGCCAGAGCCCGAAGGCCTCGGACCCGGCACGACCGAGGTTGCAGGAGAAAGAGGTGCACGGGGCGATCTTTCGGCTGAGGCCTGCATGGACCGATGGGGCCGGAACCCTCCACCTGACCGGGACACCCGGGTCGGTCGTTCAGAGAAAACCAGTCGTTCGGAGAAAACCATATGGAGGCGCCGAAAGATCAGGCAAGAAGATTTTTTTTCCTCCGATCCCTCACCTCTCTCCCGACGTACCCACTCCCTCGCCGCCGAGCCGGCGAAGAACCCCTCGCACCACCCCCTGGAGGGTACTCGCCGCCGCCGCCCCAACCTCCAGGACCTCGTCATGGGAGAGGAGTTCGCCCCCGATCCCCGCGGCCGCATTGGTGATGAGGGAGAAGGCGAGGACCCGGAGCCCCCGCGCCCGGGCCACGATGACCTCCGGAACCGTCGACATCCCCACGGCGTCCCCTCCGAGGATCGCCACCATCCGGACCTCTGCGGGGGTTTCGTAGGTGGGTCCGGTGAGCGCGGCGTACACCCCTCGGCGGAGTTCCACCCCGGCTTCCACCGCCACCTCGAGGGCCATTTTCCTGAGGATGGGATCGTAGGCCTCCGTCATGTCCGGAAAGCGCGGCTCCCCGGGGAGCGCCTTTCCCATCAACGGGTTGCGTCCCTGGAGGTTGAGGTGGTCCTCGATGAGCATGAGGGTTCCGGGAGTGAGCGCCCGATTCACCCCTCCGGCGGCGTTGGTGAGGATCGCCACCCTCGCCCCCAGCGCCGCGGCGATCCGCATGGGAGCCACCACCAGTTCGGCCGGATACCCCTCGTAGAAGTGGAACCGCCCCGCCTGCATGAGAACCCGGCACCCCTCCAACTCTCCCGCCAGGTACCGCCCGGCGTGCCCCTCCACCCCCGAATCGGGGAACCCGGGAACCTCCCGGAAGGGGATGGAGATGCCGTCGGGGAGTGCGTCGGCCAGTCCGCCCAGCCCGGATCCCAGGACGATGAAGACCTCCGGGTCCCAGGGGAGGCGGGACCGGATGAAGGTGGCACTCTCCTCGGCGTCGAAGGGCGGAGCCCCATCCTCTCTTGTCACGATACTCTCCTATCGACAGGTGGGAGGCGCCCCCATCAGAGGAGCATCCCGGCGATGGTAGCGGTCATGAAGGCGGCCAGCGACCCGGCCACCATGGCACGGAGCCCCAGGCGGGACAGGTCGGAGCGGCGGCTCGGCGCGATTCCACCGATCCCCCCGATCTGAATGGCGATGGAGGAGAAGTTGGCGAACCCCGAGAGGGCGTAGGTGGCGATGACGATGGAGCGGGGTTCCAGCGCCACTCCGCTCCCGAGGAGGGCCGAGAGCTCCAGATAGGCCACGAACTCGTTCAGGACGGTCTTGAGCCCCATGAGGGAGCCCACGGTGACGGCATCGCCCCACGGAACCCCCATCATCCAGGCCAGGGGAGCGAGGGCGTACCCCAGGATGAGCTGGAGAGAGAGCCCATCCTGCCCGAACAGCCCGCCCACCCAGCCGATTCCGGCGTTGAACATGGCGATGATGGCGATGAAGGCCAGGAGCATGGCTCCCACATTGAGCGCCAGGTGAAGCCCCTCCCCCGCCCCCCCCGCGGTGGCGTCGATGGCGTTGACGTAGCGCTTCTCCGGATCCACGGCGAGCCCCCCGCGGGTCTCGGGCTCCCCATCCTCCGGAACCATGATCTTCGCCACCACCAGGGCGGCGGGAGCCGACATGACGGAGGCGGCGATGAGGTGCCCGGCGATGTCCGGAAAATAGGCCACCAGCATCCCCACGAAGGCGGCGAGGACCCCTCCGGCCACGGTGGCGAACCCTCCCGTCATGACGGCCATGAGCTCCGACTGGGTCATGCGGGCCACAAAGGGCTTCACCAGGAGGGGGGCCTCGGTCTGTCCCACGAAGATGTTCCCGGCGGCGGAGAGGGTTTCGGCCCCTGAAGTCCCCATGGAGCGCTGCATCACCCACGCCACTCCCTTCACGAGGAGCTGCATGATCCCCAGGTGGTAGAGGAGGCTCATGAGGGAGGAGAAAAAGATGATGGTGGGGAGGACGTTGAAGGCGAAGAAGGCCCCCGTCTGCGCCACCATCCCCGGGGTACGGGTCATGGGGACCATCCCCGGTTCCCCCTCTCCCACCGGGACCGTGTTGAAGACCAGGTCGCCGAAAATGAAGCGCGCCCCCTCCACGGTGAATCCGAGGAGTGCCACCACGAGGGTGTTCAGGAGAGCGAAGATCTCGGCGCCCATGGGGGTCTTCAGGATGAAGAGGGCGAAGCCGAGCTGAAGG
>JBJHBD010000160.1:0-5872 GCA_050485305.1 Gemmatimonadota bacterium | reverse complement strand
CCACGAACCCGGCCACCACGATTCCCAGGAAGAGGGAGCTCACCACATCCCGGGTGAAGAAGACGAGGATGAGGGTGGTGAGGGCGGGGAGGAGGGACGAGAAGCCGTAATGCCCCCCCTCGGCGATGGGGGCTGCCGGGTCGGGGGTGGTGGTCCAGGCGATGCCGATGGCCAGGGCGGTGAGGAGAAAGGGGGCCACCTTCCTCCAGGGAGGGGTCTCGGTGGGTCCGGTCTGAAGGTCACTCATCCGTAAGGATCCTCACCTCTCTGGTCCCCTCGAGGGGGAACTGGAATCGGATTCGGAGGCCCTCCGATTCTTCGGAGATCCCCACATCGACGCGCTCGCCGCCCAGCTCCACCTCGGGGGTAGCGGCTCCGGGCACCCAGGGTTGGAACACCAGGTTCAGGGGGACGCGACCCCCGTCCGGCGAGAGACGGAAGGTATGGGCCCTCCCCTCTCGTCGATAGTCGAGGCGCACACGGGTATCACCCATCTGAAGGGCGGGGAGTGGCGGGACCCCATGGGGGTGGATGAGTCGCGGGGCGAGGGTGAGGCGGCCAAAGTGGGCTTCGGCTCGGGCACCCAGTACCCCTTCGATCCAGGAGCGGAGGAGGCGGGCGGCATGAAGGGTCCGTGTCGGGAGGAGGCCGGGGGTGTCCGGTTCGGTAAAAGCGGCAGGGGGAGGGAGGTCGGGCTCGTCCGGGACGGGGAGTTCCGAGTCGTCGGCCGGCGCGGCGCCCAGCACCGGGAGGATGAAGCCACTTCCCTTTCGAGACGGTCGAGGGGTGCGGAGGCGAGCGGCGTGACCTCTCAGCGCGTCGGCCCACCCTGCTTCGCCCATGGGCTCCACTGCATCGGCGAGAAGCTCCAGCGTCCGAGGAGGAGAGGGCCAGGCGGCCCCGGGTGGAAGGCGTTCGGCCTCGGCTGCGAGGCGTTCCGCGAGGGCCGCGACTATAGCGCGTGACTGGAGGATGGGTGCTCCCTCTCCCGTCCACTCGAGCCATCGCGCCGCCAGGAAGAGAGGGGGGAGGAGGGAGGGGGGGCGCGCCCCCTCGGCCTCAGCGTCTACGGTGCCGTGGAGTGCTCGTTCCAGAAGGTGGCGAGCCAATTCCCTCCGCCCGGAAAGGAGCGCGGCAAGGGCCACCTCCACCCCCTCGGCAGGGGTGAGGAAGGTGGGCGACCCGGTCCCCATTCCCCGGAGGATGGGGGTGGCCGGCACCCCGTCTCCGGTGGCCGGAGGCCACGCCGCCGGGGCGTCGTCCAGCGCCCGGAGTGCGGCGTCGACTACCGGATCGGGGGGGGTGGCGGGGGAGGGGGAATCGTCTGCCAAGCCGTACCGATCCCGCCGGAGTCGCATACGCGCCGCGAGGGGGCGGAGGAGGGGGATGGCCAGTTCGGGAGGCAGCTCTTCCGGGAGGAGGGCCAGCGCCTCGATGGGGGCGGAGTTGCCGGCGGCGGCGTGAGCGCCGCCATCCTCCGGGGTGGGGAGGTGGAGGAGGACCGGTCCGGCATCCACATCGGGGAGGAGGCCCACCTCGACCCTGCCTGCGTCGAGGGCTCGGACCCATCCTCCAGGGAAGAGGCGGAGGTGGCGTCCCGGTGGGCTCTCCATGGGGAGAGAGGCCGGGGTGTCGGCTCTCCAGAGCCCCACCAGACCGCGGGAAGCGGTAATGCGCGCAACCCATCCCCCACCGGTGGCGACCCCCACATCGAGGGGTGGGGAGGGGGCTTCGTCCTGACCCCCTCCTCCCGTAAGAGGGGGAATCGGGTCACCGGAAGGGGTGAAGGGGGTGGGATGAAGGCGGATCATGAAGGGGGACGGCGCGTCAGCGAAAGGTCTGATCGTCGAAGGAGACCGGATCTTCCACCGGCTCCAGGTGGGTGAAGACGGAGGAACCCGGGATGGCCGATCGAATGGCCGCCTCGATCTCTTCCGCCACGTCATGCCCCCGCTGCACGCTCCACTCCCCCGGGACAAGGAGGTGAACGGAGACGAAGGAGCGACGACCGGCGCGGCGGGTGCGGAGGGCGTGGTACTGGACGCCATCCCCCTCCCACCCTTCGAGAATCTTCCGGACCCGCTCCACCTCCTCTTCGGGGAGCGCGGTGTCCAGGAGCCCGAGGGCAGCGCGTCGGATCAGGGAAACCCCGGTGAAGAGGATGTGGACGGCCACCACGATGGCGATGATTCCATCCAGCCGGTACCACCCGGTGAGAGCCACCACTCCCACGGCCAGGAGGACCGCCCCGGTGGTCCACACGTCGGTCATGAGGTGTCGCCCGCTGGATTCGAGGGCGATGGAGCCGTGCTCTCTCCCTCCTCGGAGGAGGATCCGCGCCATGCCCAGATTCAGGAGCCCTGCCACCCCCGCCACCACCATCCCCAATCCGAGCGCTTCCAGGGGGCGAGGTTCCAGGAGGCGCCCCACTCCGGCCCATCCCACCGCAAGCGCCGCGATGAAGATGAGCCCGCCTTCGAAGCCGGTGGAGAAGTACTCGGCCTTGGAATGCCCGTAGGTGTGTTCGTCGTCAGGGGGGCGGGAGGCGAGTGCGAGCATGAGCCAGGCCATGATGGCGCCGGCGAGGTTGGCCACCGATTCCACCGCGTCGGAGAGGAGCCCCACCGATCCGGTGAGGCGCCAGGCCAGGAGTTTGAGGAGGATGATGGCCAGCGAGGCCGCCACCGCCATCCAGGCGTACCGGGTGAGTGAGGGGACCATGGAAGGGGTGTCGACCGGGTGGGGCGCTACTCGTCGAGAATCTCGATGACGTCGTCGTCATCGGGGACCATGCAGAGGAACTCGAAGGGTTCCTCCCCCTCCGCGCGGTACCAGTGGGGGAGCCCCGCCGGGATGTGGACCACGTCGCCCGCGCGAACGGTGCGGACCTCGTCGCCGAGTCCCACCGTCGCCGACCCCCGGAGGACGTACTGCTGATGCTCCACCGAGTTGCGGTGCCGTGGCATCCCTCCGCCGGGGTCCATGATGAATCGGCGCATGTGGAAGCCCGAGCCCTCACCCCGGTCGGTGAGGAGCTGGCGCCGGGTTCCCGAGCCGGCCTTCACCGGGTCGGCGGGGAGATCCTCGCTGTGGCGGATGGTGGCGGACATGGCAGGGTGGGGTGGGGGTGAGGGGTGAGGGTGAGGGGACCATGAATATGCCCCTCCGGGGGCGTCGAGGGGAGCGGAAGCCGAGGGAAGGGGGGATTCACTATCTTCCCGGGGTCATGCGCATCGCCTCACTCCTCCCCAGCGCCACCGAGATCGTCTGCGCCCTCGGGCTCCGAGACCACCTCGTGCTCCGATCCCACGAGTGCGATTTCCCTCCCGGGGTCGAGGAGCTTCCCTTCGCCACCGAGCCCAAGTACGAGCCGGACGGGACGAGCTACGGGATCGATGAGCGGGTTCGGGCTCTGGTCCAGGAGGGGCTCTCCGTCTACCGGGTGGATGCGGAGCGGCTCCGCCAGGCGCGCCCCGACATCATCGTAACCCAGAATCAGTGCGAGGTCTGCGCCGTCCCCGCCCATGAGGTGGAGGCCGCCGCCTGCGCCGTCCTGGATCCCCCTCCCCGCTTCGCCTCCCTCTCGCCGGGGGGGCTGGACGATGTGTTGGACGACATGGTCCGGGTCGCGGAGGTCGTCGGGGTGCCGGAGCGAGGTCGACTCCTTGCGGCGGCGCTTCGCCGGAGGATGGGTGAGGTGGCCGCGCAGGTGGCCGGGCTCCCCCACCCCCGGGTGGTGACCATCGAATGGCTCGATCCCCTCATGGTGGCGGGGAACTGGGTTCCGGAGCTGGTGGAGATGGCCGGTGGGGAGAATCTCCTGGGGACTCCGGGGGCCCACTCCCCCTTTGTGGGGTGGGACGACATCCGGGCACTGGATCCGGACGTCATGGTGGTGATCCCATGCGGGTTTTCCATTCGCCGTACCCGGGAGGAGGTGGAGCTGCTCACCGGGCTCCCCGGGTGGAACGAGGTGGCGGCGGTCCGGAAGGGCCGGGTCGCCATTGCCGACGGACACCACTACTTCAATCGGCCCGGACCCCGCATCGTGGAGTCGCTGGAGATCCTTGCCGAGATCCTGCACCCGGACCAATTGCGGCGGGAGCATGAGGGGGTGGGGTGGGAGTGGATGCTCCCGGGAGCGTCTTAGCGCGCGTTCACACTCACTCTCCGCCCAGGACACCCTCATCTCACTCGACCGCAGACCCCCCCATCTCTCTCCCGGGTCGCGCTCCTTCTCACTACCCCGCGCACCGCGCTTCACTCCTGTGGCACACACCCTCTCACCGTCCCACACACCACCCCTCACTCCCCGGCACACCCCCTCTATCACCCGCCGGGTAACATGCGGAGGTTGGCGTCTCTGAGGGTGGATGTGGGATCGCTACCCAGCGCGGGTGGCCTCCACTGCCCCTGAAAGTGGGCTCCACCCCAGGGATCGAAGAACATGGCGCGCTCGTCGTCGCGGAGTTGGACTCTCCACCCTCCCTCATGCACCAGCCGGTGATGGTGACGGCAGAGGAGGATGCAGTTCCCCGGACTCGTCTCCCCCCCATCGGCCCAGTGCCGGACATGATGTGCGTCAGTGAACCGTGACCCGCACCCCGGGAAACGGCAGCCACGATCACGGGCTTCCAGCGCGCGCCGGAGTGCGGGAGAGATGGTTCGGGTGCGGCGACCGAGGTGAATTCCTGAGCCCATGGGCACGACGGAGGCATCGCAGGTCAGCCTTCGAGACGTTTCAGCGGAAACGCGGACGTCCTCGATATGGGAGTGCTCCTCCTGCTCGGGATCGCCGTGGGCCCCGCCACCGCATCCGCATGCGCCGGCTAAACTCGCGCCTCCGGACAACACACTCCGTGACCCCTCGCCCTCGTCCCGAATCAGCCCCCGCGCCCGCGCCTCGTCGATGATCTGATCCAGCCGGGTCTTCCGCGCTCGCTTCCGGGACCGGTGAGGGATGCGGTCCAGCGGATGTCGCTCCTTCAGAGTGGCCAGGTCCACATGAACCATGACCTGGTACCGCTCGGCGGAGGTGCCGGAGAATACCTGGCCACCTGCCACTCCCGTGTTGGGCATTTGGCTGGGTCGAGCGCTTCGCGGTTGGCCGCGCTGCGCGCGTCCGTCTCGCGACTCCCCTCCCGAGTCGCACTGCGGACTCCCCGGGCCCTCGCTCGGCTCCGCGGAAACGAGCGACTCCGCTCCTTTTTCGCTCTGCGACTGGTTCGGGTCTTCGCGACTTGGCCGCGTGTCGCGCGGCCCAACGTTTGCGACATCATTCTCACCTTCCTGGGGAGTGGTCGGTTCCTCTACCGGAGCGTCGAGTGCCTGCCCATCCGAACCCACCTCGCCCAACCCCACCGTCATCCCCCGCTCCACGAGGAGCGCCAGCGCATCGGCTCGGCGCCGCGCCGCCGCGGCTTCCGTGTCCCGCGCCTTCCGCCCCTCGGCCTGCGCCTCGGTCTCGAACCCCCGCGCCGATGAGGCGTACCCCTCTTCCTCGGCGGTCTCTTTCCGGTACAGGTGATCACTCGCCGCCTCGATGGCTCGCATGAGAAGCGCACCCACCTCGGGGGTGAGCCGTCCCTTCACCACATAGCTCCCATCCAGATCAGGAAAGACGGAGAAGCTCCGGTTCCGGAACCGCCACTCTTCCCGGTCCGTTTCTTCCTTCAGGCTCCCCAGCCTCCACCCCCGAACCATGGACTCCACCTGAGCGGCGGTGCACCCCTGGGCCAACTCCAGGAGGTGGGCTTCCGTCTCGGGTTCGGCAACACGGGTGAGAGCTCGAACCTTGGAGAAGGTGAGTTCACCCCGGGCGAGCGCCTGGGAGGTGAGGGGGAGTTCCCGAAGGGCCCGAGCGGCGCGGACC
>JBJHBD010000159.1:0-5901 GCA_050485305.1 Gemmatimonadota bacterium | reverse complement strand
TCGACCGGCAGCTCCGCGGGCGGGCCGGGCGACAGGGCGATCCGGGGGCGAGCCAGTTCTTCCTCTCCCTGGAAGACGACCTCATGCGCCTCTTCAATTCGGAGCGGGTCGCCAGGGTCATGGAAAAGTGGGGGGCCGAGGACGGAGAGGTCATTACCCACGGCCTGGTCACCAAGTCCATCGAGCGGGCGCAGAAGCGGGTCGAGGGGAACAACTTCGAGGCACGGAAGCGGCTCCTGGACTACGACGACGTCATGAACCAGCAGCGTGAGGTCATCTACGACCTCCGCCTCTTCGCCCTGGAGGGAGGGGAAGACCTCACCGGCGAACTGTGGGAGATGGTGGACACCGCCCTTCGAGAGCTGGTGGACGAGTTTGTCGACGAGGAGATCGCCCCCGATGGTTGGGAGCTCTGGCAGCTTCGTCGTCGCCTCCTCACCGAATTCTTCGTATCGGTGGAGGGGCTACCGGCAGATGAGGAGGCGGTCTCCGACTTCGTGGACCGGGACGAGGTCCTCGAGGTGGTGCTCCCCGCCGCCCGGGAGGCCTTCGAGAAGAAGCTGAAAGAGTTTGGCGAGCACGCGGGGGCGTTCCAGAGCTGGCTCCTCCTTTCGGTCATCGACGACAAGTGGAAGGACCACCTCTATGACCTGGACCACCTGAAGGCGTCCATCTCCTTCCGCGGGTGGGGTCAGAAGGACCCGCTCATCGAGTACAAGAAAGAGGCCTACGACATGTTCGTGGACCTCATGAAGGACCTGAGGAAGACGGTGTCGAACCTCTTCTTCCGGGCTCAGCTCGGGGCCCCTCAGCCCATGCAGCGCCGCCCCCAGACGGTGTCCTACTCCGGCCCCGCCGCGGGTGACACCGGGGTGGCCGCCGCGGCAATGGGGCGTGGGCCCCGGAGAGGGGGCGCCCGCCTGGATCCGGTGGGAGTGGCCGCTGCGGCCCGAGCCGGATCGGAGGCGTTGGGAGGGGGAGCGGATCCGTCCCGCCTCCAGACCAACCGGGGAGAGGCTCAGCCCCAGATGCCGGTGACGGCCCCCGACGAGCCCGGTCGGAACGACCCCTGCCCCTGCGGGAGCGGAAAGAAGTACAAGAAGTGCCACGGGGCGGGGTGAAGGAGGGTTGCCTCCCATCCATCCCGGTAGTACGCTCCAAATATACGTACACACATAGCTCTATACGTATACCATGAAGGCCAAGCTCACCATTACCGTGGACCGGGACCTGCTCCCTCAGGCGAAGCGCTATGCTCGCGCGAGGGGGGTGTCGCTCTCGTCGTTGGTGGAAGAGGCTCTCCGGGACCTCACCGATCCGGATCGAACCTCCTTCGCCCGGAAGTGGCAGGGCGCCTTCGTGCCCGCGGAGCGGGACGACGAACGGTACCAGGCCCTCATGGAGAAGTACCGGTGATCCTCATCGATGCCGACATTCTCCTGGATGTGGCGCTGGATCGGGCTCCCCACGCCGAAGCCTCCGTGGCCCTCCTGGAGCTCCTGGAACACAGACCCCGAATGGCCTTCGTGGCCTGGCACACTCTGGCGAACCTGGTCTACCTCCTTCGCCCATCCCGCGGAACGGAGGGGACGAGAGAGTTTCTTCGGGATCTCACAGGCTTCGTCACGGTGGCGTCCACCAACACCGCGGACTTCCGCTACGCCCTGTCCCTCCCCATGAAGGATGTGGAAGACGCCATGCAGGTGGCTGCCGCGAGGGGATGCGGTGCCCAATACATCGCCACCCGGAACGCGCGGGATTTTCAGAAATCCCCCATCCCCCCGAAGTCGCCGAAGGAGTTGCTGGCGGAGTTGGGGTAGGGGGCTCCCCTACCTCACCCGTTCGATCTTCACATGCACCCCGTCGGTGAGCTGAACCTCCAGCTCCCGTCCGGCCCATTCGGGAGGGAGGGGGAGTCTCCCCTGGCGGGCCATTCCCACGATGACACCCTCCTCGTTCCGGATGAGGGCCATGGGGTAGCGGGTGCCGTCCCATCGCAGCTCGGTCCGGGAGGGGACCTGGGCCGGATCTTTCCGGAGCTGGGATGGGCCTGCATCCGACTCCACCCGAAGCTCCTGGCGCCCCACCGCCGGAACGCCCGCGGGACCGTCGCGGGTGGGGGTCACCGGGGCACGACCGGCGCCGAGGAGCCGATCCTCCCCGAACCCGCCGCGCAGCACCAGGGTGTGCAGGTTTCGATCCATCTCGGCGGAGAGGGGGACGAAGGTGGAGAAATGCCGGAGGGTGGGGTCTTCGGCGTGATCCACCGGCGCGCCCTCCACGGGGACCCGGAAGAGGACTCCCCCTTCGCCGTCGAGACCCAGGACCTCCGCGTCGACGCGAGAGGGAGTGGGGGTGGGGTGGGCCTCCGCCCGGAAGGCGGGGTTGAGGGTGCCCCCATCCCGGTTCCATTCTCCCCACAGGAGAATGCCGTAGGTGGGTGCGCCCGCGGAAGCCGCCGCGAGCATGGCGGGTGCGCCCATGAAGCTGGCGGCCCGGAAGTTGAAGACGGCGCCGTAGTTGAAATCGCTTACCCACCGAGGGGTGCAGTACGACATGAGGTCCCGGTTGGCGCCGGCCGAGGCGAACCCCTGGTTGAGGTTGTCCCATCCGGGGGCCCCGAGGGTGGCTCCGGCATAGGGGTACGCGGGGTCCACCCCCGAGGGGTTGCCGCAGGGGGCGTGCAGCCGTCCGAAGTTGTGCCCGAATTCATGAGCCACCGTGGCGGAGGCGCCGGGGAGGTCATCCCAGCTGAGCGCGCTCCGGAAGACGCTCTGGGGGTTCGGGGGAACGTAGGCGAGCCCGGCGGGACCAAAGTTCTGCACTCGATGGATGATCCCGTGGTAGTAGCGGTCCGGCGCCTCCAGGACTCGTAGCTGCTGGAGCTGTTGGAGGATCCGACTCCACCCGGTCTGCGCGTCGCTCCCCGTCATGGGGCCCTCGTTGGTGACGAAGGTCTCCCGGAGGGTGACGTCGTGCTCCCCGATGGGCCAGGTCCGGAGGGTGAACTCCATGAACTGATTGATGTTCCCGGTGTTGATCCGTCCGGTGCTGTTCAGCTCCGTGGAGTTCACCGGGATGAAGGTGGCCCGGAAGGTGGGGACGGTCTGCACCCCCATGGGGTGGATTCCTCCGGGGGACGGGAAGACGAGTTCGTTCCGATCCGGGACGTCCATGGCCCCACCGGGATCGATCTCGACCCGCACCCCGAGGTCGGGGCGGACGAGGTTTGCCGGGACCGGGAGGTTCCAGGTCACGTTCGGGTTGGAGCCGTCGGGGTTCTGCGGGATCCCTCCGGCGGCGAGGGAAACCACCTGGCTCAACACCGGGGTGTTGCCGTGGAAGAGGGTGATGCGGGCGTCCGGGGAGACGTTGTTCTGGAGCGTAGCCCTTCCCAGAACCCGAATGACTCCCCCACGGTGCGCCACCCCGGGGATCGTTCCCGCGGGGGTCTGGTTCCCCTGATTCAGGACCACCCGATCCGTCTTCACCACGAGAACGATCTTCCCCGCCACCTCCACGGTGACACCGGCCGCTCCGCTGACCTGGATCTGGAGCCGATTCGCTCCCGCAGCGGGACCAAGCCGCCATTCGTCGAGCTGGACAAATCCCTCGGCGTTGGTGGAGGCGGAGGCAGGTGAGACGGTCCCCCCTCCCTCCACCACCTGGAAGGTGGCGATGGCCCCCGCCACAGGGTCGCCATTCCCGTCGATGATGCGGAATCGGGGCGCTTCGGGGACCGGATACCCGGCGGCACTCTCCAGGGGGAGGGTGGAGGCGAGGGTGATGATGCGCGCCGTTCCCTCGGCGCCTTCCGCCAGGATGTTCACCGGATCCACCCCGGCGACGGTGGCGGTAAGGCGATTCATCCCGGGCTGGGGACCGAGGCGCCAGGAGCCGACACGCGCCACCCCCTCGCCGTCGGTGAGGGGGCCGGCCCCGGTGACGGATCCTCCCCCGGCGGTGACGGAGAAGTTCACCTGCACCCCGGCGACCAGGTTCCGGAAGCGGTCCTCCACCCGTACCGCGGGGAGAACCTCAACCTCGGATCCCGGGGGAGCCACCTGGGCGTCGCCCTCGATGACGGCCACCGTATGCGGCGCGGCGGCCACCGTCTGCACGGCCACCACACGGGTTGAAGGGACTCCGGTGCCGTAGGTGAGGCGCAGGCGCTGCTCGCCAGGGGTGGGACCCAGGGTCCAGCGTGGGAGGGTCCAGCGCCCATCCTCCCCGGAGAGGGCGGCTCCATGGGTGAGGGTTCCCTCCCCCTCGATGATCTCCGCGGAGACGGGGACTCCAGGCACCATGTTCTCATAGCGGTCCCGGAACTCGAGGCGGATTCTTCCCTCGAGGTCGGCTCCCACCGCTTCCGTCTCCTGAAGCTCGGTGACGAGACGCACATCCACGGGAGCATTGGGTGCCGCCTGGGCCTCGAAGGTGGTGGGGCTGAGCCCCTCGATCCGAGCTTCCAGAACGTTCCGCCCCGGGACGGTGCCCAGGGTCCAGCTCGAAACGTTGGCGATCCCCTGATCGTTGGTGATGGCTTCGGAGGGGTTCACGCTTCCTCCCCCTTCCGTCACCTGGAACTCGACACGAATCCCCGGCCGGGGCGCTCCGGAGGTGTCCCGGACCCGGATCTGGGGGGCGCGCTCCACCGGGTCGCCCACCCGCCCTTCGGTGGAGGGGTTTCGGGTGAGCTCGAAGGAGGCTGGGGCCGGGAAGAGGAGGGGCTCGGCATCTCCGCAGGAGGACACCCCGAAAGCGAGGAGGAGGCCCAGGGGGAGAAGGCGTGGGAGGGGGCGGGGAAGGCGCATGTGGCTACAGTCCGAGTCCGACGGCGAGGCGCAGGCCGTTCACGGAAATGGGGCTCGCTCCATCGGTGGATTCGCCGAAGGAGCCGGTGAAGGCGGTGAGGTGAAGGGCCGCGCGCATGGGGCCGAGGGGGAGCCGACCCGACAACCCTCCGGTGAGGACCAGGGTGTCCCGCGACGGCCCGGTCTCCAGCGTCTCGGTGTACTGTCCGGCGCCGGCGGTGAGGTAGAGGTCCGTTCTCCCCTGCTGCCAGACCCGGAAGGCGGGGGTTAGGGTGATCAGCCGCGAGGTGAACTCGTTCCCACTTCCGAAGAGGCCGCCGATGAGGACTCCCCCACGCCGGAAGGTGGCCCCGGCCTCCCCTCCGAAGAAGAGATGGGCCTCCTCGCCTCCCAGGCCGTCCGCCCCGGCGAGCATCGCCGCCCGAAGTTCCGGCCCCTGCGCCGCAAGGGCGGCAGGGAGGAGGAGACCGAGGAGAAGAAGGAGGGAGAGGACTCGAGGCATCGATTCGGTGGTCGAGGGTGGGCTCGGCGGAGATCGGCGGTCTCAGTGGGCAACGTATGTGTCATGACAGTGCGCTGACAGGGGGAGGATAGCCTGAAAGGGACGCATCCGCCCGCCTTCCATCTCTATGCTCCCTTTTCGGAGAGACACCCCGACCTCATGCCCGGTTCCCCCCCCGTCTTCACCGAGGGCGCCACCCTCTACCCCCTGAGTTCCTCCCTCCTTCCGGAGCTCTTCTCCGTGCGGGAACCTCCAGTGGACCCGCGCCTCCCCACCGTCCGGGAACTCCCTCCCGCCGAGCGCCCCCGTGAGCGGCTTCGCTCCGAAGGGGTGCGGGCGCTCTCCCTCCGGGAACTCCTGGCCGTCCTCCTGGGCTCAGGGGGGAGCGACGGATCGGTCCTCGCCCTGGCGGATCGGATCCTCGCCACCTCCCGGGGGCGGCTCCGCTCGCTGGCCGCAGCCTCCTCTCCCGATCTGGAGCGGATCCCCGGAGTGGGGGTGGCCACCGCCGCGCGGCTCCTGGCCGCCATGGAGCTGGGACGAAGAGCGGCCGACGAACGCCTCCCCGACCGGGTGAGGATCCGG
>JBJHBD010000158.1:4427-5910 GCA_050485305.1 Gemmatimonadota bacterium | reverse complement strand
GGCCAGGGTCATCGACCTCATGGACCGGGTCTTCCAGTGGCAACTCGACTTCTCCCGTCAGATCCAGCCGGGCGACACCTACCGCCTCGTCTTCGAGCGGGAGGTGCGCCCCGACGGGAGTATGCGCACCGGGCGGATCCTCGCCGCCGAACTGGTGAACGCCGGGCGCCCCCTTCACGCCATCTGGTTCGATCTCCATGAGGATGGGATCGGGGGGTACTACGACATGGAGGGGGAATCCCTCCGTCGCGCTTTCCTCAAGGCTCCCCTCGAGTTCCGGCGCATCTCGTCCCGGTTCAACATGAACCGCTTCCACCCCATCCTCCAGACGAACCGCCCCCACATCGGGGTGGACTACGCGGCGGCCACCGGGACCCCCGTCATGGCCACTGCAGACGGGATCGTCACCGTTCGGGGGGTGCAGGGGGGGTACGGAAATCTGGTGGAGATCCGCCACGCCAACGGATTCATGACCCGCTACGCTCACCTGAACGGCTTTGCCGCCGGAGTCCGAGCCGGGGGGCGTGTTTCCCAGGGACAGGTGATCGGGTACGTGGGGATGACGGGGCTCGCCACCGGGCCCCACCTCCACTACGAGATGCACCGGAACGGGCGCCCGGTGGATCCGCTGAACGTGGACATCCCCGCCGGTGACCCCATCCCCCCGGAGGCCCGCGAGCGATGGGTCGCCGAGCTGGAGGCCCGCCACGGACTCCTGGCCGGGCTGAGAGCCGTTCCCAACGCAACGCGGATGGTCGAGTGAGGAGGTGAGTCCTCCCGTACTCCTCGCCTCTCTTCTGGCGGCGGTCGGGATCTTCCTGGCCGCCGTTCTCTATCTTCGCATGGAGCCCCCGGGAAGCGGGCGGGGACGCCTTCTCGCGCTCCGGGCGGGGCTCTTCCTCCTCCTGGTCCTCATCCTCTGGAATCCGGAGATCCCCGGGCGGGACCCGGCCCTTCACCACGAAGGGGGGCTCGCCGTCGTTCTGGACGACGAACTCTCCCTCCTGGCCCTCGACGGACGCCTTCGCGGCGAGGCGCTGGAGCGGGTGAAGGCGCTCGTGGCGGAATCTGGAAGGGGAGGGGAGCTTCTCCTTGCCCGGGTGGGGTCCATCGGCCCCGAAGGGGTGACGCCGGAGGCGCTCCGGGACCCCGGGGAGCCGCGGTACCCCCGAGGAGAGGTGGTGAGCACCGTGCGGGGGCTCGTAGAAGGAGGAGCGGACTCCCTCCTCCTCTTCTCAACCCTGCGGGTGCCGCCCGGGATCATGGAGGTGCTGGAGGAGATTCCGGCCCCCCTCCGGGTGGAGAGAATCGGCGGTCCCCTCCGGAACGCCGGGGTGCTGGAGCTCCGGCTTCCCGCCACAATCCGCCCGGAGGAGCCGCTGGAAGGCGCGGTGGTCATCTTTGGAGAGGGGGGCACTCCCGGGGAGGAGGTTCCCGTCGAGCTCTCCCGGGACGGGATCCCTCTGGACACCCTCCTCCTCCC
>JBJHBD010000158.1:0-4417 GCA_050485305.1 Gemmatimonadota bacterium | reverse complement strand
CCCGGGGGAACGGGTGTCGGCTCCTCTCCGGTTGCCTCCACCCGCCGCCGGAGCCCGGAGCCGGTACGGTGCCCGCATCCTCCTCCCGGACGACGCCTTCCCCCTCGATGACGAGCGCGTCCGGGTGGTGGAGAGTGGCGATCCGTTGGATGGGGTGTTCCTCCTCTCGCTACGCCCCGACTGGGAACCTCGGCACCTCCTCCCCCTCCTCCGGGATGTGACCGGGCGCCCCGCCGAGGGGGTGCTCCGCCTGGGTGACGGGTGGAGCTCGATGGAGGGCGGTGGGGCGCCCCCGGAGCGGTGGACGGAGGCCGCCGTCCGGGAGGCCGCCAGCCGCGCCGGACTCCTGGTGCTCCACGGAATGGGGAGTGAGATCCCCCCCTGGGTCAGCGAGGTGGCGGAGGCACACCCATCCCTTCTGGTCTTTGCCGGCTCCCGCGAGGGCGCCGCCCTCGGCGGGGTTCGGACAGGGGGACCCATCCCGGGGGAGTGGGTCCCGGAGGCGGACCTCCCTCCCTCGCCCCTCACCCCCCTCCTCGAAGGGGGGCGGTGGGGCGCCCTCCCCCCCCTTGCCGACCTTGCCCCGGCTGAGGAGGGGGATGGAACGGTCGCCCTCATGGCTCGGCGAGGAGGGGTTACCCATCCGGCCCTTCTCCTGAACGACCGGAGGGGACGCCGCGCCGCCGTCGCGCCGGGAACCGGGTACTGGCGATGGGCCGTCCGTGACGGCGAGCCTCGGGCGCTGTACCGCACCCTCTGGAGCGGAGTGGCCGGCTGGCTCCTGGAAGGGGACCGGAGCTTCACAGGCGAGGAGCTGCGCCTGACGGAGCCCATCTTCCCGAGGGGGGCTCCCCTGCGCTGGAGGGTCCCCTCCACCTTTGCCGGGGACACGCTGGAGTTCACCGGGGATGGGTTGCCGGAGCCCCTTCGCTTCCCGCTGGAACTCCATGGGGCCGGAGGAGGCGTCACCCCGGCGCTCCCTCCGGGGCGGTACGCCTACCGCGCTCTGGTGAGCGGCGCCACCGGCGAGGTGGAGGTGGAGGCATGGGCGGGGTCACTCCTCCACCCCCCGCAGGATCTGCCCGGGGAGGAGGGGCGCATGGGGTCTCGCCGCCCGCCGCGAGAGCGCCCTCTCCGGACCCACCCTCTCCCCTGGATTCTGGCGCTCACCCTCCTCTCGCTGGAATGGATCGGGAGGAGGCGAGCGGGGCTCCGTTGATGAAGGTGTCGGGCACCTTCAGCGGCCCCTGCCCATCCCCTAACTTGTGCCATGCGACTCTTCAAAAAGAAGGATGAGGCCCGGAAGGGGCTCTGGAAGAAGGTGGTGGATCTGGCCCTCACCGACGTCCGCGTCCTGGCGGGGGGGATGGACCACGAGTCCCTGGAGCAGCTCGAGGAGCGCCTCATTGCCGCCGACTTCGGGGTAAAGGCCACCCTTCGCCTGGTGGACGCGGTGGAGGAGGAGGCCCGCCGCGGAAAGGTCCGTGGAGGGGGCGAGCTGCGGGACGCGCTTCGCCATGCCGTGGGGAGCATCCTCTCCGGGCTCCCCGAGGGGGAGCTCACCGAGGCGCCGGCGGGGGTCCCCACCGTCTATCTGGTGGTGGGGGTGAACGGGGTGGGGAAGACCACCTCCATCGCCAAGCTGGCCCACCGCCTCAAGAGCCAGGGGAAGTCGGTGCTGGTGGGGGCCGCCGACACCTATCGGGCCGGGGCGGTGCGCCAGCTCGAGGAGTGGGCCCGGCGGATCGGCGCCGACTTCGTTCGCGGTGCGGAGGGGGGAGACCCCGCCGCCGTGGCCTTCGACGCCGTGGAGGCGGGGATGGCCCGGGGGGTGGATGTGGTCATCGTGGATACCGCGGGACGCCTCCACACGAACCGGGGGCTCATGGAAGAGCTCCGGAAGGTGCAGCGGGTCATCGAGCGAAAGCTCCCCGGGGCCCCCCACGAGGTCCTCATCGTCCTGGACGCCACCGTGGGGCAGAATGCCGTGGCGCAGGTGCGGGCCTTCGGCGAGATCGTCCCCCTCACCGGGATTCTCCTGGCGAAGATGGACTCGTCGGCCCGAGGGGGGATCGTGGTGGCCCTCGCCGAGGAGTTTGGCCTCCCGGTGAAGCTGGTGGGGCTGGGAGAGGGGGTGGACGACGTGGATGCCTTCGACGCCGAGGCCTTCCTCGACGGGGTCTTCGGCGAGGGGTAGGGTGAGCTTCTCCCACCTGGATCGTCCCGTTCAGTTCCTGAAGGGGGTGGGCCCCAAGCGGGCAGACGCCCTCAAGAAGCTGAACATCGGGACGGCCCGGGACCTCCTCTACCACATTCCCCGACGGTACGACGACGCCTCGACCCTCCACCCCATCGACGCCCTCCAGGTGGGGATGGAGGCCGCCATCGTGGGAACGGTGCGCTCCAAGGGGATTCTCCCCACCCGCTCCGGGCTCCGCATCTTCCAGGCGGTGGTGCAGGACGAGAGCGGTTACATCACCTGCGCCTGGCCGGGACAGCCCTGGCTGGAGCGGAAGCTCCGGGAGGGCGACCGGATTCTCGCCACCGGCCCGGTGAAGCACTTTCACGGGCGCCAGCTCCACCCCCGGGAGTTCGTCCTCCTCTCCCGCGGGGCTCCGGAGGATGGGTCCCCGGCCAAGGGCGAGGTCCCCGGGGCCATCTTCGTCTCGTACCCCTCGGTAGAGGAGGTTCCCCAGTGGGTCCTCCGGGGGATCTTCGACCGGAATCTGGACTGGCTTCTGCAGCATGCCGGAGAGGACGAATACCTCCCCGACGGGGAGCGGGAACGGCTGGGGCTCCCCACCCTCCCGGAGGCCCTGCGCCTTCTGCACCGCCCCGCCGCCATGGACGAGCCCTCTCGAGGGCGGGCGCGCCTCGCCTTTGACGAGCTCTTCTTCCTGCAGCTCGTGCAGGCGCTGGCCCGCCACCGGGAGACGGTGCGGGAGCCGGGGATCCGGTTTGCCCGCACCAACGACCTCATTCGCCCCCTTCACGAAGCCCTTCCCTTCGCCCTCACCGGGGCCCAGACCCGGGCGCTTCGAGAGATCACCGCCGACATGACCTCGAATCGGCGGATGAACCGCTTTCTCCAGGGCGATGTGGGGGCGGGGAAGACGCTGGTGGCCCTCTTCGCCCTCCTCCTGGCCCGGGAGAGTGGGTACCAGGGGGCCCTCATGGCCCCCACCGAGCTCCTGGCCGAGCAGCACGCCGGGAAGATCCGGGAGCTCCTGGCGTCCGCCGGACTGGACGAGGAGGTGGTGCTCCTCACCGGGCGCCTTGGGGCGGCGGAGCGGCGCGAGGCGCTGGAGTCCATCGCCTCGGGTGCGGGGGGGATCGTGGTGGGAACCCACGCCCTCATCCAGGAGAGGGTGGTCTACTCCAAGCTGGGGTTGGTGGTGGTGGACGAGCAGCACCGCTTCGGGGTGCGGCAGCGGATGGCGCTGGCGGGGGCCGGTCCTGATGGAGTCCGCCCCGACGTGCTGGTCATGTCCGCGACCCCCATCCCCCGTTCGCTGGCCCTCACCCTCTACGGCGATCTGGAGCTGAGCCTCCTGGACGAGCTTCCCCCGGGGCGGACACCCATCCGGACACACCTCCGGTATCCGGGGCAGCGGGGGAAGGTCTACGAGCGGGTAGAGGCGGAGTTGGCGGGAGGGCGGCAGGGGTACGTAGTATACCCGCTGGTGGAGGAGTCGGAGAAGGTCGACCTCAGGGCGGCCACCCAGGAGTTCGAGCGGCTTCGGGACGAGGTCTTCCCCCACCGGCGGGTGGGGCTCCTCCACGGGCGGCTCCCCGCCGACGAGAAGGAGGGGGTCATGCGGGCCTTCCGGGACGGGGAGCTGGACCTGGTGGTAGCCACCTCCGTTATCGAGGTCGGGATCGACGTCCCCAACGCCACCATCATGGTCATCGAGCACGCCGAGCGGTTCGGGCTCTCCCAGCTCCACCAGCTCCGAGGGCGGGTGGGGCGGGGGGCCACCGCCTCCCACTGCATCCTGGTGGCCGAGGGGGGGGTGCAGGCCATGGAGCGCCTCAAGATCTTCCGTGACACCACCGACGGATTCGCCATCGCCCGGGCCGATCTGCAGATCCGCGGGCAGGGCGACCTCTTCGGTTCACAACAGCACGGCCGGGACGTACTCCTCCGCTATGCCGACCTCCTCACCGACGAAGGGCTCCTCAACGAGGCGCGCAAGCTGGCGCGAGGGGTTGTGGAGCGGGACCCGGAGCTGGAGCGCCCCGAGCATACCCGCATCCGCACCGTCCTCGAGGGGCGCCATGCGGAGCGGCTGAAGATGTGGAGGGTGGGGTAGGACGGGGAGGGGCCCATCCTCCCACGAACGATGCGCGGCAACGACTCGACCGGCTTCCTGGCTCGGCGTGGCCCCGGCCCATCCCCCTGGGACAGGTTCAGTGA
>JBJHBD010000157.1:0-5925 GCA_050485305.1 Gemmatimonadota bacterium | reverse complement strand
TGACGGGAGTGGATCCCCACCTCGTGGGCCGCCCGGTTCTTCATCCCCACGTACGCCTGGCTGGCCGGATTTGCCCCCACCAGGATGACCGCCAGCCCAGGGGTGACGCCGTGATTCGCCTGGAGCGCGCCGATCCGCTGGGCTACCTCGCCCCGGATGGTGCGGGCCAGTTCGGTTCCGGAGATGATCTGGGCGGGCATGTGCTTGTCCTGGGGGGTTCGTCTGGGGTGCTCCGGATGGGAACCGGAGGACGATCTACCAATCAGCGGGCAAAGTCCACCGCCCTCGTTTCGCGGATGACCACCACCTTGATCTGGCCGGGGTACTGGAGCTCTTCCTCGAAGCGGCGCGCCACCTTTTCGGAGATCCGGGCCATCTCCTCGTCGGAGACTTTCTCCGGCTCCACCATGACCCGCACCTCCCGCCCGGCCTGGACGGCGAAGCACCGCTCCACTCCGGGGAACTCCATGGCGATCCCCTCCAGGCGCTCCAGCCGCTTCACATAGGTGTCGAACATCTCCCTGCGGGCGCCGGGGCGGGAGCCGGAGATGGCGTCGGCGGCCGTCACCAGGAAGGCCTCGGCCGACATGTGGGGCTCCTCGTCGTGATGGGCCCGGATGGCGTTCAGCACCACCGGCCCCTCTCCATGCTTCTGGCAGAGGGCGTACCCCAGCTCCACATGGGTCCCCTCGTGGTCGTGGGTCATCCCCTTCCCCACGTCGTGGAGGAGCCCGGCCCGCTTCGCCGTCTGGATGTCCAACCCCATCTCCCCGGCCATGAGTCCGGCGAGGCGCGCCACCTCCCGGGAGTGCTGGAGCTGGTTCTGCCCGTACGAGGTCCGGAACTTGAGACGCCCCAGCACCTTCACGACTTCGGGGTGGACGTCGTGGATGCCGAGATCGTAAAGCGCCTGCTCGGCGGCCTCCCGCATCCCCTCCTCCACCTCTTCCAGCGCCTTCGCGGCCACCTCCTCGATGCGCCCGGGGTGGATACGCCCATCTTCGATGAGCTTCTCCATGGTGATGCGGGCCACCTCCCGGCGCACCGGGTCGAAGCCGGAGAGGACGATGGCCTCAGGGGTGTCGTCGATGATGACGTCGATTCCGGTAGCCTGCTCGAAGGCCCGGATGTTTCGCCCCTCCCGCCCGATGATGCGCCCCTTCATGTCGTCGGAGGGGAGCTGCACTACCGAGACGGTGGCGTGGGCGGTTTCGTCGGAGGCCATCCGCTGGATGGCCTGGGCGATGATCTTCTTCCCTTCCCGGTTCGCGTTCCGCTGCGCCTCGTCGCGGATCTCCCGGAGGGTCTGCGCCGCCTCGGCGCGGGCCTCGTCCTGGAGTTCGGCCACCAGCCGTTCTTTTGCCTCCCGGGTGGAGATCCCCGCCAGACTCTCCAGCTTCGTGCGGGCCGCCTCTTCCTGTTCCCGGGCCTGGGCGACGGCGCGGGCGGCGGCGGCGGCGTCCTCTTCCAGCCGACGCGCGCGGGTTTCCTGGGCGGCATCCCGCTCGTTCAGGAGGTCGAACTTCCGATCCAGCGAATCGGATCGCTCCTGCATGCGCCGCTCGGCCCGCTCCACCTCCTCTCGGCGGCGGGCCTCCTCCCGCTCCCACTCCTCCCGGAGGTGCAGCGCCTCTTCCCGTCCCTGGAGAACCGCCTCCTTCCGGACGGACTCTGCCTCTTCGCGGGCCCGCTCCAGGATCCGGCTGGCCTCGTCCCGCGCCTCGTCTCGTTCGGCTCGCTGCCGGGCTTCTTCCCGGGACCGCCCCAGGAAGTACCCGACCCCGAAGCCCAGGAGGAGGGCCGTGGAGGCCGCCAGCGCTATGGCCAACGGCGTTTCCATGTATTGGCTCCAAATCGAACCCGAAACAGGGGTCCGAGGGAAGGCTGTGAGGGTTCAACCCCTCCCGTTTCGGCGAGGGGACCCGTTTGCATGATGTTTGAAAGAATAGGATCTGCGACGCGGAAACCGCAAGCAGGATGGGAAGATGGGCCACTTCGGGGACCGCTCCCACCCCGGAGGCCCATCCTCACGAGGAGCAGCTACCCCTCGGCTCCTCCTCCCTCTCCGGACCCTGCGGCCAGCTCGTCCTCGATGCGACGCGTCAGGTTGTTGGAGCGGGAGGCGACCTCCCGTTGGAGGCGCTCCAGATCGTCCAGGATCTGGAAGTACCGATCGGTGATGGAGAGCGCCGCCAGGATCACCGCGCGGTGGGTCTCCATCACCCCGCCCGCCTCCCGGATCTCGCGGACCCGGTCGTCGAGGAATTCGGCGCAGGCGCGGGCGTAGTCCGGATCGGCGGTGGAGCGGAGCACATGCTCCTCTCCCCCGATGCGGACGGTGACGGAGCGCTTCGGGGCGTCACCGCTCATCGCTGCTCCTCCAGGAAGCGGATTCGTGCCAGGAGGCGCTCCACCCCTTCCCGCCCCTCCTCCATCCGGTTTCGAAGCTCCCGGTTCTCGTCGGAGAGTGCGGCGAGGCGGTCCTGGAGGCGCATGGCGTCCTCCTCCCCGGTGGTGAACCGACGGAGGAGCGCCTCCACATCCCGAACCCGGGCTTCGGACTTCCGGGCACGGGCGCGGAGCTGCACCACCTCGGAAAGGAGGCGTCCCACGGCACCCTCCAGGCGCTGGAGCGCCTGGCGGTCCATGGCGTCAGCTCTGGGCGCCTCGGAGTTCGACACCGAGTTCCTCCTTGAGGGTGCGGACGATGCGTTTCACCGTCGGATCCACCTCGTCTTCCTGGAGCGTCCGGTCCGGTGCCCGGAAGTGGAGGCGGAAGGCCACCGAGCGGGTCCCGGCGGGGATCCCATCCCCCCGGTATACGTCAAAGACCCGGGATGAACGGAAGTGCTCCCCCCCCTCTCTGGCAAGGAGGGCCTCCACCTCCCGGGCCGGAACCCCCTCCGGGAGGAGGAGGGCCAGGTCCCGCTCCATGGCGGGATGGGTGGGGATGGGGCGGTACCGGACCACCTCTCGCGCCGGCGGGGGTGCCGGGAGCGCGATCTCCGCTCCCCACACCGTGTCGGCCCAGGGCGGGAGGTCCAGCGCGTCGGGGGAGATGCCCCCCCCCGACCCCACCGCAGTTCCGTCAGGGGCGTGGAGGGCGAGCCGCCCCTCCCCGTCGGGGAGGACGGTGGTCCCCGCTCCCCAGACCCGGGCTCCGATCCCCTCCAGGAGCCCTTTCAGATCCCAGAGGTCCCAGCGTTCGGCGCTCCCCGTCCAGTGGGGAGGCGCCCGGTGCCCGTGGAAGGCGAGGGCCAGATGAGGGGTCTCTTCCGGGGGAGCTCCGGCACCCCCCACCCCGAAGGAGGTCCCCAGTTCGAAGAGGCGGACCTCCCGGTTCCCCCGGGCCAGGTTGTACTCCACCCGCCTGAGCAGCGACGGGAGAAGGGTCGAGCGGAGGTACCCCTCTTCCCTGGAGATGGGATTCTGGAGCTCCACCTCCCCCTCCCCCTCGCCGGCGAAGGCGGGGGTCTGGGCCTCGAAGAACCCGGCGGCCACCAGATGGTCCCGGAGCCCATCTTCCAGGATGAGGAAGGGGTCGTCGGGGACGGTTCCGGGTCGGAAGGCCCCGAGGTCGTCGGGGAAGTTGTCGAAGCCGTGGCGGCGAGCGATCTCCTCGATGAGGTCCACCTCCCGGGTCACGTCGTAGCTCCGGTACCCGGGGACCTCCACCGGGAGCGCCTCTCCCTCCGGCGCGCCCACCTGGAAGCCGAGGGGGGTGAGGAGGGTGGAGATGGCCTCCGCGGTGAACGGTACGCCCAGAACCCGCTCCACCCGGGAGGGGCGAAGGGGGACGGTCTTCCGGGTGAAGGGAGCGGCATTCACCTCCAGGATGGGGCCCGAAAGGGTGCCTCCCGCGGTGGCGAGGATGATCCGCGCCACCCGGAGGAGCGCGGCGTGCATCCCCTCGGGGTCCACCCCCCGCTCGAAGCGGTACGAGGCGTCGGTGGAGAGTCCCAGCGCCTTTCGGGTGGCCCGGACGGGTCCCGGAGCGAAGAGGGCGCACTCCAGGAGGAGGTCCCGGGTGTCGTCCCGGACCTCCGATTCCTCCCCGCCCAGCACCCCTCCCACCGCCGCCGGGCGGCGGGCGTCACAGATAGCGAGCGTCTCGGACGACAGCTTCCGATCGACCCCGTCCAGGGTGCGGAGCGGCTCCCCCTCGGTGGCCCGGCGCACCACCACCGTATGGTCGGCGAGGCGGTCCAGATCGAAGGCGTGCAGGGGCTGCCCCAGCTCCAGAAGGACGTAGTTGGTGGCGTCCACAACGTTGTTGATGGGGCGGGAGCCGGCGGCGCGGAGGCGGTTCTGGAGCCAACGGGGAGAGGGGCCGACGGTGACCCCCCGGATGACGAGCCCCAGGTAGCGGGGGCAGCGTTTCGTGTCCTCGATGCGAATGGTCACCCCACCCGCCGAGACCTCCCGGGAGTCGGTGAGGGTCGCCACCGCGGCCAGGGCGGCGGCGAGCTCCTCCGATTCACCCGGGATGACGGGGAGGGAGAGGGACCCATCCCCCGAGTCCACCAGCTCCCGGGCCACCCCCAGGTGGGAGAGGAGATCGGGGCGGTTCGAGGTCACCTCCACGTCGAGGCGGGTGTCGGCGAGGGCGAGGGCCTCCACGAAGGGCTGCCCCGGGGTGAAGTTCCCCTCCAGCGCCATGATCCCCTCGTGGTCGCGCCCCAGACCAAGCTCCCGCTCCGAGCAGAGCATCCCCTCCGAGACCTCGCCGCGGAGTTTCGCCTTCCGGATCGCCACCCCTCCGGGGAGGGTGGCGCCCACCGGGGCGAAGGGGTACCACCCCCCGGCGGCGACGTTCGTGGCGCCGCACACCACCTGTACCTCGCCCTGCCCCCCCTCCACCCGGCAGACCCGGAGGCGGTCGGCGTTGGGGTGGGGTGAGACCTCCAGGACCCGGGCCACCACGATGTCGTCCAGCCCCTCGGCCAGGTGCTGGATCTCCTCCACGGGGAAACCCAGCGAGGCAAGACGTTCGGCGATGCGGTGGGCGTCGTCCCCCACCGAGGGGGCGATGGCGTTCAGCCAGTTCAAAGAGACGTTCATCGGGCGGCGAACTGCTCGAGGAAGCGCATGTCGCTTTCAATGAAGAGACGGAGGTCGGGGACGCCGTACTTGAGCATCCCGATGCGTCCGGGGCCCATCCCGAAGGCGAAGCCGGTGTAGCGCTCCGAGTCGATCCCGGCGGAATCCAGGACGGCCGGATCCACCATTCCGGCGCCCATGATCTCGATCCAGTCCGTCTCCCGGACCGTCCCGTCGGGTTCGGTCCAGACCCGCTTCACATCCACCTCGGCGGAGGGTTCGGTAAAGGGGAAGAAGGAGGGGCGGAAGCGGATCTTCGTTCCGGGGCCCCAGTAGCGGCGGGCGAACTCGGCCAGGGTGGCCTTGAAGTCCACGAAGGTGACCCCCTCGTCCACCACCAGCCCTTCGAGCTGAAGGAAGGCGGGGGTGTGGGTAGCGTCGTAGGAGTCGCGCCGGTAGACCACGCCCGGAGCCAGGATCCGGATGGGGGGCTTGTACGCCTCCATGGTCCGGATCTGCACCGGGGAGGTGTGGCTCCGAAGCAGGTAGCCCCCCTTCAGGTAGAGGGTGTCCTGTTCGTCGGCGGCCGGGTGATCCAGCGGAGTGTTCAGCGCCTCGAAGTTGTACCACTCCGATTCGGCTTCCGGCCCCCGGGCCCGGGTGAACCCCAACTCGCCGAAGATGGCCACCAGCTCGTCCACCACCTGGGTGATGGGGTGGCGACCTCCGACCCATCGTCCTCGGGCGGGGAGGGTCAGGTCTTCCCCGTCCACCCCTCCGGCTCCCCCCGCCAGCTCCCCTTCCCGGGCCTCCAGTGCCTCCTGGATCCGGTCCTTCACCCGATTCGCCTCCGCGCCCAACGCCGGACGTTCCCCGGGATCCAGC
>JBJHBD010000156.1:0-5938 GCA_050485305.1 Gemmatimonadota bacterium | reverse complement strand
AACCTGGGGCGACGCCCGAGCACTTGCGGCCCCCAGCCGGAGCGCTTCGGGACTCGCCCGCCTGACCGGTTCAGAGCGTCTACGCACCCTGCACGCCAACAGGGAGGGGGGGAAGGGGGGAAAAAACAAAGCGAGTCCGGTACTCCTGTTGATCGGGAGGGCTATGCCGAGAATGCGCAGCTCCCTGCCCACGGTCGTCGGTTCAGAAACGCTTTCCAGCGACACCTTCGCGTAACGAATCCGGGGTTGCCGAACCGGCCCCCAGCCCGACCGAACCCAGTGTACGGCTTCCACCGTTGACCCCGCCAGAGGATCAATACCGTCACGGGGTCTGGGGCCGGTTGCAGCGGAGGGGCGCCGCCAGGCGGCCCAGAGCCGGCAACCCTCTCAGTTTTCCGAAGTAGCGCATGCCCGAGCGGGCTCAGATGGCATGCCGTGTTGACACCCATACGCGCAAAACCCCTTCCAGGGCCTCACGGACCTTGCTGGGTTGACGCGGTGTACGCCAATGGCGTATAGTATGCCATGGTGATCCTGGAAACCTCCGTCTTCACCCGTCGGATCCACGCGGTCCTCGACCCGGAATCGTACCGCCTGCTCCAACTGCACCTTCTGGCTCGACCCGATGCGGGCTCGGTCGTGCCAGGCTCAGGTGGTATTCGGAAGGTCCGGTGGGCACCCTCTGGGTCGGGGAAGCGGGGTGGGGCTAGGGTTCTCTACTATTGGGTGGTGGATCAAGACTCACTCGTAATGCTGTATCCGTTTGCGAAGAACGAAAGGGCGGACCTGAGCCCGGAGCAACTTGAGGAACTCGCCACCCTCGTACGGAAGGAATTCAAATGAACACCGACGATTTTCAGGAGCTTCTCCAAAGCGTGCGGGAGGCCGGTTCAATTCTCCGGGGTGAGACCGAACCCTCTCGCACCTTCTCGTTTGACCCGCCGGACGCAGCAGCAATCCGTAAGGAGTATGGGCTCAGTCAGGACGAGTTCGCCACACTCCTCGGCATTAGCGTGCGGACTCTTCAGAACTGGGAGCAGGGCCGCCGCGAGCCGCATGGAGCGGCTCGTGTACTCCTTCGCGTGGCGGCTCGCCACCCTGAAGCAGTTCTGGAAGCGGTCACCACAGAAGATTGACCCGCGTTCCTCAGCCAAGCCCCACTCCGTCTGACCGCGCACTCCTACCCGCGCTATTTCGGAAAACTCCTTATTCCCGAACCATCCTTCGGAAAACCTCCCCTCCCCCCGAGGATTGCCGCCCGTTCGGACCACCTTCAATGCACATTATCCTTCAACTTTGCGCGGATTCTCCTTCAAGGCAACCAGTATCTTCTCTCCGGTCGGTCCAAGGCGCCCCCGCTCACCCATGTCATGAATCCGTTCCGGGCCTTGATGTCCCCCGAGGACCGGCGGTAGCATCGGGGCATGGAACACACCGTGATCGATCCTCAGGAGCGTTCGTACGCGCAGGGTGCGCTGGTCACCGGCGTCACCCGTTGGCTCTACGTCAGTGGTCAGGTGCCGACCGAGCCCGACGGCACGGTCCCCCCCGACTTTGACGCCCAGTGCCGGCTGGCCTGGCGGAACGTCTCCCGGGTATTGGCCGAGGCCGGGATGACCGAGCGCAACCTTGTAAAGGTCACCATCTTCCTGTCGGATCGTCGGCACCGGGAGGCCAATGCGCGAATTCGCCACGAGGTTCTCGGCGATCACCACCCGGCTCTCACCATCATCGTCACGGGGATCTACGACCCCGAGTGGCTCCTCGAGATCGAGGCGGTGGCGGCGGCCTGAGCCCCGAACCGACGGGCGCGGAGTGGCGCCACGTCGTCGGATCGAGTATGGATTCCCTTTCACCCCCGGCCCGAGACCGGGTCGGATGGGGTGCCCCGGGGAGATGGGTTCCCCGGATCCCCATCCTCCCTCCGGGCCCGGAGATACCGCCCGACCGCGAACGCCGGAGCCTGCCGTGAATCGCACCTTTCCCCGGATCCCATCCTCCCGAGTCGTCCTGGGCGCCCTCATTCTGAGCGCGCTGGCCCTTGCCGAGGCGCCGCGACCCCTGGAGGCGCAGGTCCCCACGAACCCCTTCCGCCCGAACTACACCTGGGGGAACCTCCCCGACGGGCGCTCCTGGGGGGCGACGAGCGCCATGTACCCCTCGCCGGACGGGAATCTGTGGGTGGCGGAGCGGTGCGGGCAGAATAGCTGCGTGGGCTCCGACGTGGATCCGGTCCTCCTCATGGACCCCGATGGGAACGTGCTGCGCTCCTTCGGGGCGGGGCTCATCTCCTGGCCCCACGGGATGTACGTGGAGCCGAACGGGAACGTCTGGATCACCGACGCATGGGTGAATGGCGCCGACGCGGTGGGACTCGGGCACACGGTGATGAAGTTCAGCCCTGAAGGGGAGCTCCTCCTGACCATCGGGACCCCGGGGGAGGCGGGCGACCCGCCGAACCGCCTCACCCGCCCCAACGACGTGGTTGTAGCCCCCGACGGAACCATCTTCATTGTGGACGGCCACGGCCCGGCGGCGCCAAACCGCCTCATGAAGTTCGCCCCGGACGGGACTTACTTGGAAACCATCGGGGAGTCGGGGTACGCCCCGGGGCAGTTCCTGGAGCCCCACGCCATCGCCATGGACTCGCAGGGGCGCCTTTTCATTGCCGACCGGTACAACAACCGGATCCAGATCATGGATCGGGAGGGGAACTTCATCGCCTTCTGGACCCAGTTTGGACGCCCCTCCGGGATCTTCATCGACGAGAACGACCTCATCTATGTGGCCGACTCGGAATCGGGACCGGCCCCCAACCAGTTCACCGGGCAGCGGAACGCCGGGTGGGAACGGGGGATCCGCATCGGTGACGCTCGCACGGGGTGGGTCTTCCACTTCATCCCCGAGACCTGGAACAACCCGAACCTGGGGGTAAACAGCTTCAGCGGCCCCGAGGGGGTGGCGGTGGACCGGTACGGGAACGTTTATGGCGGCGAGGTCTCGCAGCGGCGGGTGGTGAAGTACACGCGCCTCCACCCGGTGATGGTGCCGGTTCGCCCGTAGAGAGGCGGAAGTGATCACCGGCATCCTCTTCGGCGTCACCTTCGCTGGGGTGGCGGTGGCGCTGGCCCGGAGGATGGGTCCTCCGCCGAAGGATCAACCCCTTCTGGCGCTCCTCCTGGCCGCGGCCGCCGCCGTATACGTGGGCGCAAGTCTCGGCGATCCGGGTGTGTCGGCGCTCCTCCCCGCCCTGGGGTTCATCCCCTTCCTGGCGCTGGCGGTGGTGGGGCTCGAGAACCGACGGATCCTCGCCCTCGGGTGGCTCCTCCACACCGGGTGGGACGCGGCGCACCTGATTCCGCTGATGGCGTCCCCCCTCCCCCACTGGTACGAGATCGGGTGTCTGGTGGTGGACCCCCTCATCGCCGGCTACCTGCTGGCGACGCGGGAGGAGGCGCGCTGACGCCTCCGTCCGCGAGAGCCCATTCGGGACCATCGGAGAGGGAGAGCCCCGCCTGCGTCCCGCGGGGGTCTTGAGGGTGGTGGAGGACCACCGTCCGATCCTGCTTGAAACCGGTCGGAACGACGGGCGGCGGGTCAGCCCCCCTCGCCGCTCACCAGCCTTCCCAGGACGCGAGTGGCGATCCCCTCCATCTGCTCCTCTCGCCGGGCGGCCCACCCCTTCAGTCGGGTGGCGTTTGCGGCCAGAGCCCCTCCCCCGCCAAGGGTCAGGATCAGGGGCCCCGCAAACTCGGCCACGGGCTGCCCGGCCATGGCGAAGGAGGTGCCCAGAATCAATCCGATCCCCATGGTGACCACCCCCAGAAGGTTGATGGAGGTGGCGTCTCCCTTCGTGGTCCCCATTCGAAGCCGATGCCCCTCCGAGGTGGACTCCACCGTGGCGTAGAGGTGCCCGTTGCTCCACTGGCGGGTCCCGCCCGAAGTCCACTCCTTCCCCGGGGCGGCAAAGGTGCGGCGCAGATCGGTGACCATGTCGGCCCACTCCTGATCGGTGGGTGCTCTGGGAAGGAGGATCTCCCGCCCCACCCCGATGGGCATCCGAAGCTGCCTCCGCACCGGGAGAGCCATCCGTCGGAGGACGATGGCGTTGGCCGCCTCCGCCACCCGCTCCGGGGGAAGACCCACGTCGCCGCCGATCTCCTGGAGTTCGGCGAGGGTCCATCCGGCCTCGGAAATGGGGGTGCGCGCCTCCACACTCCGGGCGGCCCGGTCAAAGATCTCCTTGACCTCGTCTTCCGTGAATCGGGGGTCCTGGCTCATAACCTTCTTCCATTGATTCGGGGATGGGATGCGCACCCCTTCCTACGCTCCGGAAGGGATCCGTCTTCGCGGATGTGCGGGCTCCCCGGGCACTCCCCCTCCCCTACCCCGCCTCCACCTCGTCCCACGCCACCGTGAGGGCAAACCCCAGGGTGAGGCGGGCGTTGGGAGCCAGATAGCCGTCGAAGCCGGGGAGTTCGGTCATGGCTTCCACCTCGTCCCGACTCCCTCCCCGGGCGCGTACCCGCCCGACGGTCTCCAGGAGCGCCGACAGGTAGTCCCGCTGGCGGACTAGCGCCTCGGGCGAACCCACCACCCCATGGTCGGGGTGGCCATGCCCCAGGATGTAGATGGTATCCCCGTCATGATCGGCGAGGGTCCGCTCCATGACACTGATCCATCCGGCTATGGAGGCCCCGGCGGGGCGGTCGATGAAGGGGTGGAGGCGGTTGAAGACCAGGTCCCCCATGTGAACCACGTTGGCCCGCTCGAAGGTGACCACCGTGTCGCCCCCGGTGTGGGCGGGGCCATAGTGGCGAAGGCGGACTACCTCGTCCCCCACCTCGATGCTCCACTCATCGTCGAAGGTGGTGTCGGGGAGGGCGGGAGGGTTCTCGGCTCCCGAGGCCTCCTGTACCGCCTCCTGAAGCTCCCGGGCCCGGGAGTGGGCCACGATCTGGCGCACTTCGTCGCGGAAGACCCCGTTGCCGCCGGTGTGATCGCCATGGTGATGGGTGTTCACCAGCGCGTCGATGGCGAGGGAGGACCGTTCTTTGAGCCCCGCCACCGCCTCCGCCGCCGTATCCGGGAACTGGGAGTCCACCACCAGAACCCCGTCGGGGTTCACCAGCCACCCGATGGTCCCTCCCCGGGACGAGAAGATCCCCACATTCCGGCGCAGCTCCCGGAACTGACGGGCCGCGAAGAGGGAACGGGGCGCCAGGGGAGCCAACACCAGCGCCCCGACGGTGCCGGCGAGGAAGCGGCGACGATCCATGGTCAGCTCTCCGGTTCGGGGGGGAGCGGGTTCAGGGGGGCTCCCATGGCGTGGAAGCCGTTGTCCACGTACACGGTGCTCCCGGTGATCCCCGATGCGAGGGGCGAGGCGAGAAAGGCGGCGGTGTGCCCCACATCCATGGCGTCCAGCGCCCGCTCCATGGGGGTGTTGGCCTCGTAGAAGCGGATCATGGTCCCGATGAAGCCGATGGCGCTGGCGGCCCGGCTGGCGTACGGGCCGGCGCTGATGGTGTTCACCCGGACCCCCCACTTCCGACCGGCCTCCCAGGCGAGGGTTCGGGTATCGCTCTCGAGGGCGGCCTTTGCCGAACTCATCCCACCGCCATACCCCGGCACCGCCCGTTCGGAGGCCAGGTAGGTAAGGGAGAGGACCGAGGCGTCGGGACGCATATGGGGGCCCAGCGCCTGAAGGAGCCCGATGAGGGAGTAGGCGCTCGTGGACACCGCCTCCAGGTACCCCCGCCGGCTCGTCTCCAGGAGGGGGTTCTTCACCTCGGGACCGTTGGCCAGCGAGTGGACGAAGATGTCCAGCGAAGGCGATCCGAAATCCGCCTCCAGCGCCGCCGCCAACCCGCCGATGGTGAAGTCGCCCCGCTCGGTGTACCGCTTGTTCTCCCGGATCTCGGCGGGGACCTGGTCC
>JBJHBD010000155.1:0-5958 GCA_050485305.1 Gemmatimonadota bacterium | reverse complement strand
TGCGGGGCGCGGCGCCCGCGCGCGGAAAGGCGGGTGGGGGGCTACCGGTTCGGGTTCGCCCCCCTCCTCTTTCTCCCCGGTGGAGTGGTGAAGCCCCGACTCAGAACACGCGGAGTCGAATGTAGCGTCCCGGGTTCTCCCGGATGTCCTGTATCAGTTCCCGGAGCTCGGTGACGGCGTCGCTCACATTGTCGTAGAGCGCGTCATCCGTCGCGAGACGCCCCAGCGTCCCCTCCCCCGCCTCGATGCGAGCCAGGAGACTCTCCAGCGCCTCCGAGGAGCGCATGAGGGACCGTCCGGTTTCATCCCATACCTCCATGGTGGCCTCGGCCCTTGCCAGAGCTCGGGTCAACTCCTCTCCGGTGGCCGCCTCCTCGATCTCCCGCGCACTCCGGAGAAGGGAGGCGGTAAGAGCGCGGAGTTCACCCCGCTGTTCCCCCACCACCGCGTTCATGGCCACCAACAGGGTCTCCAGTTCGCCGGCCGACCCCCGGACGGAGGCGATGGTGGAGTCGTCCATGAGGAGTCGGGTCCGAGCCAGGAGCTCTCGGACCTCCACCCCCACCTCCGTGGCGAGCTCTTCCACCCGCTCCCCGGAGCTTCCGGGGAGGATCTCCGCGCCGGAGAGCATACGCTGGGAGGAGCCGGGAACCACCTCCACCGTGCGCCCCCCCAGGAGCCCCATCCCGGTGATGCGACTGTAAGAATCCTCCGGCACGCGCCACCGGCCGTAGATCTCCAGGCTCATCCGTACGCCCTCGTTCGCCATCTCGAAGCCGTGCACGCGCCCGATGTTCACACCCCGCATCTGAACCGGGTCACCCCTGCGCACCCCGCCGGCATCCTCCACCTCGGTGACGAGATAGTAGCGCCCGCGGAAGGTGGCGGGGTCGGTGAAGAGGAAGAGGATGGTGATCACGGCCAGAAATCCGACCAGGACGAAGATCCCGACTCGGACCTCTCGTCCACCCGCCATCGCGGGCGTGGCCGCAGCCAACTCGGCTTCGCCGGGTCCGTTCTTCCGACGGTTCCTGGAGATTCGTTCGTCCTGCGTCATATGGTAGCAACCTCATCAAGTGCGGCGATGGCGGCGGCCCGGTCCACGAAGGCTTGCACCACCGGATCCTCGCTCTTTCTGAACTCCGCGGGTGAGCCGACGAATCGGAGGATTCCTCCCTGGAGCATGGCGACTCTTCCGCACATCTCCAACCCACCCTCGATGTCATGGGTGACGATCACCGACGTCACATTCAACTCTCGAGAGAGGTGCCCGATGAGCCGCTCCACGGCCAGGGTATTCACCGGGTCGAGGCCGGTGGTGGGTTCATCCCACAGGAGGATTCGAGGACGAGCCACGACGGCGCGGGCGATCCCCACTCGCTTCTTCATCCCCCCGGAAAGCTCCGCCGGGAGCTTGGAGAGAACGTCTCCCGGAGCCAGATTCACCAGTTCCAGCGCCTCCCAGATCCGGCGGGTTCCCTCTTTCCGGGTCATTCCCTTGAGGATGTGCTCGGGGATCCCCATCTCCACATTCTCGAAGACGGTGAGGGAGTCGAAGAGAGCGGCGTTCTGGAATACGTACCCCACATTGTGGCGGATCCTCTGGAGCGCATCGCGCCCACCCCGGTAGACGGACTCCCCCTCCACCACCACGTCGCCTCGATCCAGCTCGATGAGGCCGATTGTACTTTTGAGCAGGACGCTCTTTCCCGTCCCCGAAGGGCCGAAGATCCCGAACATCTCCCCTTCCCGGACCTCGAGCTCCACTCCCCGAAGAACCGGCTGGTCGAACGCCTTCCAGAGCCCCCTGTACGCGATCATCATTGCAGAAGAAGGGGTGGGAAGAGGGCGTCCAGAATCAGGATTGTGAGGGTCATGAACATGACCGACGCCGTCGTCGTCCGCCCCACCCCGGAAGCCCCACCCCTGGTTCGGAGTCCCATGTGGATGGAGATGACGGGGATGGCGAGGCCGAAGACGAAGGCCTTGAGAAGGGAGTAGAAGAGGTCCCAGCTATGCCAGAAGAGCCGAGCTCCATAGAGGAAGGATTCGAACCCGAGCCCCAACGTCGCACGGGCCGCGACCATCCCCGCCACCACACCGATGACGTTGGCGATGGCCACCAGGATGGGGACGGTGATGAGCCCCGCCACGATCCGTGGAGCGGCCAGGATGGCGATGGGATCCCTTCCCAGGGCGTGGAAGGCGTCGATCTGCTCCGAAACCTTCATCGTTCCCAGCTCCGCCGTGATCCGGGCGCCGACTCTCCCCACCAGAACGATGGCGGTCAGCACGGGACCCAGCTCGAGGATCACGCTGGCGGTGACGACGCTCCCCAGGATGTAGAGGGGGATCGCGCCCTGAAACTGGTACCCCCCCTGTTGGGAGGTGACGATCCCGGCCAGTACGGAGGTGACCAGGACGATGGGAACGCTCTGCACTCCCATGATATAGATCTGCCGAAGCACCGCGCCCGGAGACACCTGAAGGGTGACCAGGGCGCGGAAGGATCTTCCCACGAGCAGGGCCATCTGACCGGCATGTTCCGCGATATGCTCCGCCCCTCCCCCCAATCCGGAGAGAAATCGAGCCAGGGGCCTCGGAAACCCTCCGGCATGGAGTGTGGTTGGAGCGGACAGCGACGGAAATCCTGTGATGGGAAGGGCGTCGGGTGCATAGCTGACGGCACGGAAACACCGGCGGGAAGTCTCTAAAAAAGCAGGGCCGGATGCAACCCGCAAACTGCGAGGGCGAGGTGAGGTGATCCGGGTGTGGCGCCATCGTGAAGACCAAAACACCACAACCGGATCGTTGCCGACGAACGGGGGTAGGGGGTCATGCCCGAGCGGCGATCCATCCATCGGGCATCCCGCAAACCATCCTCAGGGGGAAAGGGAGAGACTCATGCCGGTTCGTGGCGCACGTGCAGAGTGGAAGGGCGATCTGGCCGGAGGTACCGGTCGGGTTGAGACGGACACCGGCTCCTTCTCGGGGAGCTACTCGTTCCCCTCCCGATTCGAAGACGGAGAGGGGACGAACCCGGAGGAGCTTCTCGCGGCCGCGCATGCCGGATGTTACGCCATGGCCCTCTCGAACGGGTTGGCCAAGGCCGGACACATCCCGGAGTCGGTGAAGGCCGAGGCCAAGGTCCATCTGGAGGTGGGTGGTGGAGGGGCCGCCGTTACCCGCATCGCCCTCACCGTCACGGCCCGCGTTCCAGGAATCGAGACCGGAGCGTTCCAGGAGCACGCGAATGCCGCCAAGGTCGGATGTCCCATCTCCAAGGCGCTTCAGGGGGTCGAGATCACCCTCGATGCCCGCCTCGAGAGGTGACCCCGAGAGGCCGAAAAATCCGGAACTCACCGGAATCGGTGACCCGCGCCGAGGCCCATCCTCCTGACCCGGGGGGATGGGCTTCCGCTTGTCCGGCGCCCCCGGTGTCCCGATACTCCCGGAAATGACCACGCTCTTCTGGGTTCTCGGAGTCTCGCTGGCGATCTCCTTCCTCTGCTCCATCCTGGAAGCCGTCTTCCTCTCCATCAACCACTCCTACGTGGCGCTCCTGAAGGGAGAGGAGCGGAGGGCGGGGCACTTCCTGGGGCGGATGCAGGAGCAGATCGACGAACCCATCTCGGCTATCCTCACCCTCAACACCATCGCACATACGGTGGGGGCGGCCATGGGAGGGGGGCTGGCGCTCCGGCAGTTCGGGGACGAATGGATCGCACTCTTCTCCACCGTCCTCACCTTCGTGATCCTCCTGTTCTCGGAGATCCTCCCCAAGACGCTGGGCGCCGTCTACTGGAAGGAGCTGGCGGCGCCCACCGCATACACCCTTCAAGGGCTCATCTGGATCATGAAGCCCGTCCTCATCCCCCTCTCCATCTTCTCACGGGCCATCGGGCGGGGGAAAACCGCCGGAACCACCGTGAGTCGGGCCGAGCTCGAGATCATGGCGGAGATCGGTCGCCGGGAGGGGACCATCGACGAGGAGGAGTGGCGCGTGGTCACCAAGGTCATGAACCTGGACCGCGTTACCGTAGGCGAGGTGATGACCCCCCGCACCGATATGGTGGCCATCCCCCTGGAGGCCTCCGTGGAGAGGGCAAAAGGGGTCATGCTGGATGAAGGGCATCTCCGTCTCCCGGTCTACGACCAGAGCCTGGACCGCATCGTGGGGATCCTTCTGGCCAGGGACCTCTGGCAGGCCGATCGCGAAGGGGTCACCGAGATCCGGGGAATCATCCGCACCCCCATGTTCGCCCCTTTCGGGAAGCCGGTGGAAGATCTCATCCTCGAGATGCGCCACCAACGCACGAAGATGACCATCGTCCTGGACGAATTTGGAGGCACGGCCGGCCTCGTCACCCTGGAGGACCTCATCGAGGAGATCGTGGGTGAGATCCAGGACGAGCACGAGGAGGACGAACCCCAGGACTTCCAGGACGTCGGTGGAGGGGTCACGCGAATCTGGGGCGGAGCTGCCCTCCGGGACGTGAACGAACATCTGGGGGTGGAGCTTCCCGAAGATCAGTATGACACCGTGGGCGGCTTCGTCTTCGGGCGCCTCAATCGGATCCCGGTGGTGGGAGACGAGGTGGAGGAAGCGGGTGGAACCTTCCGGGTGGTGAAGATGCAGGGGCGGAGGGTCCAGTTCCTCCGCTTCTTCCCCGGTACCGGTGAAACGGGCTGAGCCGGGGAACGCTACGCCGGGACCTGGTCTCCGGAACTCTTCGACTCGGAAGCCGCCTCCGCCGCCAGCCGATCTTCACGCCAGAAGGCGATGGCCAGGAGGACGGCCCCCGATGTGATGGCCATGTCGGCCACATTGAAGATGGGCCAGTGCATAAATCCCAGATCCACCGGACCGATGAAGTCCACCACTCCACGGTCCCACCGTACCCGATCGTAGAGATTCCCCAGCGCCCCCCCCAGGACGAGGGACGCCGAGAAGAGGGTGAGGTGGTCTCCGGCACGGGCTCGGACGATGAGGACGAGGAGGAACCCCACCGCCAGGAGGGTCACCGGGATGAACACCATCCGGGGGTCACTCCCGATGGAGAGCCCGAACGCCGCCCCCTGGTTGAAGGCCAGCGTCAGGGGGACGAGCCCCCCAAAAAGCTCCAGTCGGCGTCCGGCCCCGAGGGCTCCGAGCGCCCAGCTCTTGGTGATGAGATCGAGGGCCAGCACGCTCCCCGCGATGGCCAGGCTGATCCACCCTTTTTTCATCCGCTCCCCTTCCCTCCATTGCCGGTCCTGAGAAACCCATTCCCACCCTCTACCCGCCACGGGGGTGAGGGAGCCCGGAATCTCCCGAAAAATCGAGGGGGGCGCCACCCCTTCGGATGACGCCCCCTCGTGTGGAACAGCCGGGTCGGAGGATGGGATCCTCCCGCCTCTCAGTACCGGTAGTGATCCGGTTTGTAGGGCCCTTCCACCGGCACGCCGATGTACGCCGCCTGATCGGGACGGAGCTCCGTGAGGCGAACCCCCAGCTTCTCCAGGTGCAGACGAGCCACCTTCTCGTCCAGGTGCTTCGGGAGGGTGTAGACCTCGTTCCGGTAGCTCTCGGCGCGCTGGTGCAGCTCGATCTGCGCCATGACCTGGTTGGTGAAGGAGGCGGACATGACGAAGGAGGGGTGTCCGGTGGCGCACCCCAGGTTCAGGAGGCGCCCCTCGGCCAGAATCAGCACCGAGTGCCCGTCCGGGAAGATGAACTCGTCGAGCTGGGGTTTGATGGTGTTCCGGACCACCCCCCGCTTCTTCAATCCGGCCATGTCGATCTCGTTGTCGAAGTGGCCGATGTTCCCCACGATGGCCTTGTCCTTCATCCGGGCCATGTGGTCCACCGTGATGATGTCCTTGTTCCCGGTGGCGGTGACGAAGACGTCCGCGGTCTCCAGCACATCGTCCAGCCGCAGCACCTGGTACCCCTCCATGGCGGCTTGCAGCGCGCAG
>JBJHBD010000154.1:0-6051 GCA_050485305.1 Gemmatimonadota bacterium | reverse complement strand
TCCCACAAGGCGGTGCTGGAGAACCCCGACTCCATCTCGAAGACCGTGCTGGCCCGTGGACTGGACTCGGGCACCGCCTTCGAGATCCTCTCCATCGACATCGCCGACGTGGACGTGGGGAAGAACATCGGGGCCGAACTCCAGACCGACCAGGCCGAAGCCGACAAGCGGGTGGCACAGGCCCGCGCCGAGGAGCGCCGCGCCATGGCCGTGGCGCTGGAGCAGGAGAACCGCGCCAAGGTGCAGGAGATGCGTGCCCGTCTGGTGGAGGCCGAAGCGCAGGTGCCGCTGGCCATTGCCGACGCCTTCAAGAGCGGGAACCTGGGGGTCATGGACTACATGAAGTACCGGAACATCCAGTCCGACACCTCCATGCGGGACTCCATCGCCGGGACCGGCGACGAGCGCCCCGACAAGGGCTGAGGACTGATTCATGGACGGCCTGGGGCAGCTCATCTTCATCCTCGTCATCATCGTCTTCTCGGTGGTGGACGCAATCTCCCGCAATCAGAAGAAGAAGCAGCGGATGGAGGAGATGGAGCGGGAGGAGGGGGTGGAGGGTTCCTCTCGCCCCCTCCCCACCCCCCAGGGGCGGGCCCGGGAGCGACGCGACGAGCGGCGTGAAATGCGGCGCGAGGCGAACCGGGAGTCGGAGCACCGCCGGGTGGAGTCGGCCCCCGCCCGTACCGTGGGTGGTGAGCCTCTGGGAGAGCAGGAGGAACCGGAGGAGCGGGTAACCGCCGACACCCTCGTTCCGGAGGATCTCTGGGCCATCCTCACGGGACAGACGCCCCCTTCCCGTGAGCGGCAGGGGCCCTCGGAGGCTCCGGGCTCCGGTCCGGAGTCCACACCCCGGAGGGAGAGTGCGCCGCATTCCCGGCCCTCGGAGCCCGAACCCACCCCTTCCGGTGAGGAGGCGTCCACCCGGCGCTCCGATCGATGGATGACCGGGGTGGGAGGGCGAGAAGATTCGGATCGGTGGGGGGCCGGACTCGAGGCAGAGATCGAAGGTGCGCCCAGCATCTACGCCGATGAGGCAAAGGTGTACGCCACCATCGACGACTCGATCTGGTCCCGGATGGAGGACATCTCATCCGGGGAACTGGGAGATGGGCGGGGACGGGTCCAGGGAGAGGAGGGTGAGGAGCCTCTCCGGCGTCGGCGGGGGTTTGGAGGGAGGAACACCTCCCGCTACCTGGAGCCCATTGCGTCGGGTGGTTTGGAGGGGCTCCGAAGTGCGGTCGTCCTCCGGGAGTTGGGGGCCTCGTTTTTTTTTAAAAGACACCCCCATTGTGTGGCCAAAACCCCCCTACCCGCGGGTAAATAATCACACAGGGGGGCGCCGGGGCCGTGGGCCGGGGCGCCCTTTTCCGTGGCATTCTTTTTGCCTTTTTGCGAGATGGGTGCGCCGGGGCGTCCGGCGAGTCCCCAGCGCCGCCAATCGACGGAGGTTCTGATGAACCGCCCGATCTTCACTCTTGGTGTCCTTCTCCTCGTTGCGGGACTCGCCGCCTGTGACGAGTCCATGGCCGCCGGTGCCGACTTCGACCGGGGGTTCGACTTCACTCCCTTCACCACCTTTGCCTGGGAGCCCAACGACGGATTTCCGGTGGGAGATCCTCGTCTGGAGGGGACGCCCTTCTTCGAGGAGCGGGTACACCGGTACGTCTCCTCCGAACTGGCCATGCGGGGGGTTCGCCAGGTGGGGCTCGGAGAGACCCCCGACCTTCTCGTCCACTACCACGCCATTGTCCGGGACCGGGTGGACGTTTACGAGGTGGATCGGGATGCGGGGTACGAGAGTCCCCAGTTTGGTCCCGGAGTTCAGGTCCACCAGTACGAGGAGGGGATGCTCCTCATCGACCTGGTCCAGGCTTCCACGAACCGGGTGATCTGGAGGGGGTGGGCGCGGGCGGATGTGACGGCGGCCCTCGACCACCCCCAGCGGCTGGAACGGCTGGTGGAGGCGGCGGCACGGCGGATGTTCGAATACTTCCCGCGGGAGGGATGATCTCCCTGCAAGCCAAACGGATGTGAAGAGGGGGCGCCCACCGGAACCGGAGCGCCCCCTCATCACTTGACGTCCTGAACCTCCGCGAAGGTTACATCTCCCCCTTCGCCATCTTCCGGAGAACGGTGTGGAGGATCCCTCCGTTCCGGTAGTACTCCAGGTCCACATCGGAGTCGAGGCGTACCGTGGCGGAAAACTCCACCGTGCTCCCGTCGGCCTTCCGGGCCGTCACGGTGAGGGTGTCGCCGGGGGTGAGCTTGTCGGCGATCCCGCGGATTCCGTAGACCTCTGTGCCGTCGAGCCCGAGGGTGGTGGGGGACTCCCCGTCGAGGAACTGGAGGGGGAGGACGCCCATCCCCACCAAATTGGATCGGTGGATTCGCTCATAGCTCTCGGCGATGACCGCGCGGACACCCAGAAGGGCGGTACCCTTCGCCGCCCAGTCCCGGGACGATCCGGCGCCGTACTCCTTGCCGGCCAGAATCACGAGGGGGGTCCCTTCGGCCTGGTACTTCATGGAGGCGTCGTAGATGGACATCTCCTCACCGTCGGGGAGGTGCTTCGTGTACCCTCCCTCCCGTCCGTCCAGCATCCGGTTTCGGATGCGGACGTTTCCGAACGTTCCCCGCATCATGACGTCGTGGGCGCCGCGACGGGAGCCGAAGGTGTTGAACTCCCACGGCTTCACCCCCCGCTCCTGGAGCCACCGGCCTGCAGGTTCGTTCTTCGGAATGGCGCCGGCCGGCGAGATGTGATCGGTGGTGGTCATGTCGCCCAGGACGGCCAGGACCCGGGCCTCCTCCACATCCGAAAGTTCTGGGAGGTCCAGCGACATTTCCTGGAAGAAGGGAGGGTTCTGGATGTAGGTGGAGTCCTCGTCCCACTCGTAGAGGGAGAGATCTCCCTCGGGGAGGGGGAGGGCCTGCCAGAGTTCATCGCCCTCGAAGACCTCGGCGTACCGCTCCCGGTACATCTCGGGGCGAAGGGACCGGCGGATGGTGTCGCGGATCTCCTCCTGGGAGGGCCAGATATCCCGGAGGAAGACGGGGTTCCCGTCGGGGTCGTGCCCCAGGGGCTCCCGCTCCACATCCAGGTCCACCCGACCGGCCAGGGCGAAGGCCACCACCAGCATGGGAGAGGCGAGGTAGTTGGCCCGGACCAGTGGATGGATCCGGGCCTCGAAGTTCCGGTTCCCCGAAAGGACCGATGCCACCACCAGCCCCTTCTTCGTGATCGCCTCCGAAATGGGCTCGGCAAGGGGTCCGGAGTTTCCGATGCAGGTGGTGCACCCGTACCCCACCACATCGAAGCGGAGCGCCTCGAGGGGCTCGAGAAGTCCGGCACCGGTGAGGTAGTCCGTCACCACCTTGGATCCGGGGGCCATGGAGGTCTTCACCCACGGCTTTACCATGAGCCCCCGCTCGATGGCCTTCCGAGCCAGGAGCCCCGCCCCCACCATCACCGAGGGGTTGGAGGTGTTGGTACAGGAGGTGATGGCCGCGATGACGATGGAACCGTCGGTGAGGTCGAACTCGTTCCCCTCCAGCTCTACCGGCGCCACTCGAGGGTGGGCGTCCCGTACCACGGCGAGGGCGGAGTGCCGGGCGCCACCGGTGGCCGTCGCCGGGACGGGCGCATCCTCTCCGTTCCCGGTGACCGTCGAGGCACGTCCTCCTTCGGCGTACCAGTTTTCCGAGGTGCGCCGCTCCGCAGCGTACTCGTCCGGGAGGGAGAACCCCTGCGGGAGGAGTCCTTCCAGCTCGTCCCAGAACGCCGTCTTCAGCCGGGAGAGTTCCACCCGATCCTGCGGGCGGCGCGGTCCGGCCATGGAGGGGACGATGCTCCCCAGGTCCAGCTCCAGGGAGGAGGTGTATTCGGGGTCCGGGGTGTCTTCGGTGCGGAAGAGGGAGAGGGCTCGGGAAACCGCTCCCACCCGTCGAACCAGCTCCATGTCCCGTCCGGTCCCTTCCAGATATCGGAGCGTCTCGGCGTCCACCGGGAAGAAGCCCACCGTGGCTCCGTACTCGGGAGCCATGTTGGCGATGGTGGCCCGGTCCGCGAGGGGGAGACGGGAGAGCCCCGTCCCGTAGAACTCCACGAAACGCCCCACCACGCCATGCTTCCGGAGGAGTTCGGTGACCCGGAGCACCAGGTCGGTGGCGGTGGCCCCCTCCGGGAGGGAGCCGGTGAGCTTCACCCCCACCACCTCCGGGAGGAGCATGTAGTAGGGCTGCCCCAGAAGGACGGCCTCGGCCTCGATCCCGCCGACACCCCATCCCGCCACACCCAGCCCGTTGATCATGGTGGTGTGGGAGTCGGTCCCAACCAGGGTGTCGGGGTACGCCACCGCGAGCCCCCCCTCGTCCCGGCGATGCACCACCGAAGCCAGGTACTCCAGATTCACCTGATGGACGATCCCCGTCCCCGGCGGGACCACCGAGAAGTTCCGGAACGCCTTCTGGGCCCATCGGAGAAGGGCGTACCGCTCCCGGTTCCGCTCCATCTCCCTCTCCACGTTCAGCCGGTAGGCATCGGCGGAACCGAAGAAGTCCACCTGCACCGAGTGGTCGATGACCATGTCGGCGGGGACCACCGGGTTGATCCGCTCCGGTTCCCCTCCCATCTCGGCCAGCCCCGCCCGCATGGCAGCCAGATCCACCACGGCGGGGACACCGGTGAAGTCCTGGAGGACCACCCGACTGGGCATGAAGGGGATGTTGGCCCCCGAATTGGTCGGGCTCCAGGCGGCGATGGTTCGCACGTCCTCCTCGGTGACGTACCCCTTCCCGGCGTGGCGAAGGGCGTTCTCAAGGAGGATCCGGATGGAGAAGGGGAGGCGGTCGATCTGCGCGACACCGGCTTCTTCCAGTGCGCCGATCCGATAGTAGGAAGTACTCCCCTCGGGGAGGTCGAGAGAAGCGAGTGCGCCGAAGGGGTCGTTGGAATGGGCTCCCACGTGCGTTCCTCGTTGGGGCGTTGGAGAGTCTCGATGAATGGCCGGGACCGGGGTCCGGACCACCCCCCGCAAAGCGTGTCGGGGTAGCCCCTTAACGTATCAAAACGAGGAGGGAGGGGACAGGGCGAGGAGGGCCTCCGCGGCGGCAAGATCCTGGATGGCGAGCCCCACCGAGATGAAGAGGGTCACCTCGCCGGGATCGCTCCTCGCCGGCGCCTCCCCCTCCAGCACCTCTCCCAGCTCTCCCACGACATGCCTCTCGTCGATCCGCCCTTCCCTCAGGGGAATGAGGAGGTCTCCCGCTTCCGCCAGCGCCGCGCCCCGGAGATCCACATACACCCGCGCCTGGGCCACCGTCTTCGAGTCCACCTCCCGGGTCGTCGCCGTGCTCGCCCCCACGGCATTCACATGGGTCCCGGGGTCCAACCACTCTCCCTTGAGGATGGGTTCACGGGCGCCGCTTACCGTGCAGACGATGGAGGCGCCTCGCACCGCCGGTTCGGGGGCATCGACGGCTCGCACCGCGATCCCGGTGCGCTCTTCGGCTTCCCGGGCGAAGCGCTCCCGGTGGGCCCGGGTGGGGGACCAGACGCGGACCTCCCGGAGGGGGCGCACGCCGTGGATGGCGGTCAGGTGGCTCCACCCCTGCACCCCGCTCCCCAGGAGGGCCAGGGTGTCGGCGTCCGGGAGGGCGAGCTCCCGGGTGGCGAGGGCGCTGGCTGCCGCGGTGCGGAGCGCGGTGACCGGAGCGGCGTCCAGAAGAGCGAGGGGAGCTCCGGTGGAGGGGTGGAAGAGAACGAGGAGCCCCTGATGGGAGGGGGTGGGAGGGTCGGAGTGATGATTTCCCGGGAAGAGGGTGAGGAGCTTCACCCCGAGGGCCGGGGGGGAGCCGGAGGCGGCGGGCATGATGAGGAAGGAGCTTCTCCCGTCGGGGAGGGGGAGGACGGTACGAAGGGGGTGGAGCACCTCACCCCGGACCAGCGTCCGGAAGGCCGCCTCCGCCGATTGAAGCGCCAGGGCGGGGGTGAGGAGGCGCTCCACCTCCTCCGCGGAGAACCAGGCCGGAGGGTGGCTCATGGGGGAC
>JBJHBD010000153.1:4303-6075 GCA_050485305.1 Gemmatimonadota bacterium | reverse complement strand
ACAGGGGATGATCTCCTCCCAGGGAGATATCCGGGTCCGGACCACCAATGGGACGGTGGAACTCACCCTCCCCCGCGACCTCTCCGCCCGCCTGGAAGCCTCCACCACCAACGGAGGGATCACCACCGACTTCCCCATCACCGTCCAGGGGCGGATCGGGCGACGCATCTCCGCCACCCTCGGAGATGGAGGCGCCCTCATCGAGGCCCGGACCACCAATGGGGGGATCCGCCTCCGCGAGGGATGATCTCCTCCCAGGGTGATCCTCTCTGAAGGGAGGGTGCCACCCGCCGGCACGACCCCGGGGAGCCGACGGCTCCCCGGGGTCGTCTCTTACCCCCCGCGGGCCCGCCAGGCGGCGAGAACCTCCGCCTCCCGTTCCGCACTCGCCCCCGCCCGGAACGCGGCCTTCCGTTCTTCGCTCCGGGAGTGGTGGTACGCGAGGGTCGCCTCGGTGGTGTCCGCCAGCGACCGGAAGGTGAGCCCGGCCGCCACCTCTCGCCGGAGATCGAAGCGGGCGAACCCCTCCCACCCCGGGAGGTCCGAGGGGCGCCACACAGGCATCTCGGCGTAGGGGCGGAACCCATGCTCCGCCAGGAACTCCCGCGGCACCCAGCTCCAGGAAAGGGGAGTGGTGGTCACCGCCGCCATCCCGTAGAGGAACTCGGCCATGGAGCGCCCATTCTCCGGCCCGATCCCCATGAAGGTCCCGTACGTCCGCGCTTCGCAGAGCCGCACCGACCACTCGCACAGATCCCGCACATCGATGACCTGCACCCGATCTCCCTCCGGATCCCCGGGGGCCAGAATCTCCCCACCTCGCTCGATGCGCACCGGCCAGTAGGTGAAGCGATCGGTCTCGTCACCCGGACCCACGATGAGCCCCGGGCGGACGATGGTGGTCCGGTCGCCGAAGGCGGCACGCGCCTCCCCTTCGGCCAGCGACTTGGCCAGCCCGTAAGGATAGGGGCGCCCCTCCTCCCAGTTGGGGGTGTTCTCCTTCGTGAGGAGGGGCTCGTCCACCGTGGCGGGGACCCGGGAGAGATCGGCGAAGACCGAGCGGGTCGAGATGAAGAGGTACTGGTCCGCGGCATCCTTCAGGAGCCCCGCCGAATCCCGCACCCAGTAGGGCGCGTCGGCCCGCGCCGCCGAGTTGTCGATGACGGCGTCCCACCGCCGCCCCTCCAGTTGGCGTAGATCCCCCGTCTCCCGATCCCCGGTGAGCTCCTCCACCCCCTCAAACATCCCCGGGGCGGATCGCCCCCGGTTGAACACCGTCACCTCGTGTCCCCGCTCCAGCGCGTAGCGCACCATGTGGGGGCCGATGAAGCCCGTCCCTCCGAGGATGAGGAGGCGAATCCGGCGGGGAGGGTCGCCCACCGCGGGCGACTGGGAGGAACGCGCAAACCCATCCTCCGGGGAGTACCCTCCGGTGAACCCCAGTGCGGCGGCGCCGCTCACCACACCGGCGGCTCGCAGGAAATTGCGTCGGGTAGTCATCGGGCGCACTCCGGTTTCCGGACGGCTCGGGAGGATGGGCCCCCGAAGGGCCGAGGGGACGGACGCATGAAGGCCTCCGGTTCAGCAGGTTTTCGGCGGTGAACCCGGCCAACCTACACCCGTCCCCTCCCCTCCCGCCATCAACGCTGCGGGGGTGCCTCTCCGAGGCGTCTCCGTCAGTGGATCCGGGATCCGAACCCGATGGCGAGGGCGCTCCGGTCCCCGAAGGTCCCTCCGAAGCGAATGGCCCATCCCGGTGAGAAGGAGAGATC
>JBJHBD010000153.1:0-4293 GCA_050485305.1 Gemmatimonadota bacterium | reverse complement strand
TCCACCGCCAGATTCAGCTCGGTCCCGCTCCGGGGGCGATCATCGCCGAACCAGGCGTCCAGCATGAGGCGGGGAGTGAAGTAGGGGTTGAAGACCACCCCATCCCCCGTGAAGACGCGCCCCATGGTGAGCCCCAGGGGGAAGCTCATCATGGCCGACTCCCCCACCCCCACACCGGCACCGGTGACCCAGTCCATGTCGAGGGGGAAGTTCGCCCCCGCTCGGACGATGGAGCCGGAGGCGTCGATCCCCCCGTACACCGCCAGGTCGTCACCCCGCCCCTCGGCGAGTCCGATCCGGAAGCCCATGGGACCCGCTCCCCGCCAGGTGGCGAGGGCGCCGATCCCCGATCCGGGGGAGGGGTCCACCAGGTAGATCCCCCAGGCGGGGGGCGAGTTGGGGGGGAGGAGGAGAGGGGAGTCCCACGCCACCTGCGCCCGAGCGGGGGAGGTGGCCAGGAGGAGGGTAAGGACGAGCCCCGTGGCAATGCGTATGCTTCGCATGGAAGATGCTCCGGTTCTGAATGGAGTGCTGGATTTCCGCTGTCGCCAGGACCCGAGGGTTCGGCGTTCCCCTGGAGAGGGGCAGGAAGAGTGCCAGAACCGCCGGCACATCAATAAGTGTAATTCCCGCAAGGAAGTACGACGACCTCACTCGGCCCGGGATCAGGGAAAAAAGCCCTCCTAAGGGGACACTTGCACCATTCCGGTGCGAACCCCTATTCCTCTCCCGCCATCATGCGGTGCAGTTGATCCAGCCCCATGAGCACCTCCCTGGGCTTGGACCCGTCCGGAGGACCCAGCACCCCGGCGTCGTGGAGCTGATCCACGATGCGGGCGGCCCGCCCGTACCCGATGCGAAGCTTTCGCTGGAGGAGGGAGGTGGAGCCCTGGTCGTTCTGGATGCAGACCTCCGCAGCCTGGGTGAAGAGTTCATCCCAGTCGCCGTCGAAGAGATCGTCCTCCCCGCCCCCGGCCTCCTCCGCCTCCAGCGCCCGCACCTCTTCCAGGATGTCCACCTCCCGGCGACGTGCGTCATCCGCCGCGGTCCCCTCGCCCAGCTTCCGCTCCCGAAGCTCCCGGAACCAGTCCATCATCCGGTCCGTGTCCTCGGTGGACATGTAGGCCCCCTGAATCCGCACCGGCGCGCTCTGCCCCGGCGGGAGGAAGAGCATGTCCCCGTTCCCCAGGAGGGCATCCGCACCATTCTGGTCCAGAATGGTGCGGGAGTCGGTCTTGGAGGCCACCCGGAAGGCGATCCGGCAGGGGAAGTTGGCCTTGATGAGCCCGGTGATGACGTTCACCGAAGGGCGCTGGGTGGCCACGATGAGGTGGATCCCGATGGCGCGCGCCTTCTGGGCCAGGAGGGTGAGGGGTTTCTCCACCTCGGACTGCACCGTCATCATGAGGTCCGCCAGCTCATCGATGACCAGGACGATGAAGGGCATGACCCCCTCCTGATAGACCCATCGATCCGGATCCCCCTCCGGGCCGATGGGCTCCACCCGCTTCATCACCGCCCCCTTCCTGAGCCGCCGGTTGAACTCCCCGATGGAGCGGACCCCGTTCTCCTTGAGGAGGGTGTACCGCCGCTCCATCTCCAGCACCGCCCACTTCAACACCCCCGCCGCGTCCTTCGGATCGGTGACCACCGGGTGGCGGAGGTGGGGGAGGTCGGCGTAGGTGGAGAGCTCCACCATCTTCGGGTCCACCAGGAGAAGCCGGAGGGTTTCGGGGGTGTGCCGGTACACCAGCGAGGTGATGACCGTGTTCAGGCACACCGACTTCCCCGACCCCGTGGCGCCGGCGATGAGGGCGTGGGGCATCTTGGCCAGATCGGCCACGTACGGCTCCCCGTGCAGGTCCCGCCCCAACGCCAGGGGAAGCTCCCCCCGACTCCGCTGGAAGTGCTCCGCCTCCAGGATCTCCCGGATCTGCACCATGGAGGCCTTCGGATTCGGAATCTCCACCCCCACCGCCCCCTTTCCCGGAATGGGGGCCACGATCCGGATGGTCCGCGCCCGCATGGCCAGCGCCAGATCCGCCTCCAGATTCGCGATCCGGTTCACCTTCACCCCCGGCGCCGGGATCACCTCGTACTGGGTCACCACCGGCCCGGTGGTACGCCCCCCGATCTCCGACTCCACGTTAAAGGTCCGGAGCTTCTCCACGAGCACGTCACCCAGGAGGTCCAGGTCCCGCTCCATCTCCCCCTGGGCCCGCCGTTCCGGTGGGGTGAGAAGCTCCAGGGTGGGGAGTTCGTCCCCTTCCAGTTCGCGGGCGTCGCGGTATTCCGGGAGCTCTCCGTCTGCGACGCTGCTCTTTTCGCTCTTCCCCCTTCGGGGGGATGGGTTGCTCGCTCCCTCCGCCGCCTTGATCTCCTCGTCGGCTTCCCACTCTCCTTCCCCCGAGGGCGCTTCCCGCTCCCACCCCAGCGCCTCGGCCTGCGCCGCCTGTGTGGCCTCCAGCTTCCTGAGGGCCCGCCTCTCCCTCCACCCGGTCCACCACCCCTGGAGGATGGACCACCCCGCCTTCCCCCCGACCACTGTCCAGCGGGTCAACGGCTTCACCGGGTTCCACCCCAGGGTGAGACGCAGGAGGATGAGGAGGAGGAAGAGGAGGATGAGCCCGCCCGCGAAGGTGCCGAAGGCGGCCACCAGCGGAGCGGCGAGGAACCGTCCGAGCCACCCCGCGGCCCCATCCCCCGCAGGGAAGAGGTCGAAGGCGGTGGGGACCACCAGGAGGAGTCCGGCGCTCAGGACGGAAAGGCGGAGGAGGCGCTCCCGCTCCAACCACCCCCCGAACCAGGCCCCCACCAGGGCGAGGAGGAAGGGGAAGAAGGTGGCTCCCACCCCGAAGGCGAAGACGCTCCCCTCTCGAAAGGCTCGCCCCACCACACCCACCAGGTTGCCGGAGGGGAACCAGCGCTCCCCCACCCCGCCCAGGATCTGGACGGGGACGAGGGCCAGGAAGCTCAGGAGGGCCAGGGCGATGAGCCCCACCCCCACGAGTTCCCGCTTCTGTTCCGGCTTGACCATGTGTGGTGTGAACCCCCGTTCAGGGAAGGCGAATCACCCGGTCGATCATCTCGGGAACGAGATCGTGTCGGTCCCGCCGGGCACAGTGGAGAAGATCGTCGCCGAGTCCCACCTCCACCAGAGCCGCTCCCGCCGCGGTGCGGGTCAGGAGTTCCACCGAGAGGAGGTGGGCGCGCGCCAGGGTGAGGACCGCCAGGGCGCCGTCGGACAGGAGAAGCCCATCCTCCCCATGCTCTTTCGCCATGGCATCCAGGAGGAGGCCGGCGCAGAGGGCGTCGTCGAAGGAGAATCGGTCCTCCTTCCCGGCGCAGATGAGGACCAGATCGCTCTCCATGTCGATGGAGCGAGCCACCGCCGAGAGGTTCAGGAAGGCGGCGGCCACCACCCGGGAGGCGCCCGCCCCCGCCAGGAAGGCCCGGGTACCGTTGGTGGTGCTCATGACCAGGCGCTTCCCCTCCACCACCTCCGGGGTGTACTCCCGGGGGGAGTTCCCCAGGTGGAACCCCTCGATGGGGAGCCCCTTCCGCTCCCCGCAGAGGAGGGTGTCGTCCTTCCCCAGCGACCTGGCCAGCCGGATGGCGTCCTCGGTGGAGTCGGTGGGGTACACCTCACGGGCGCCGTTCGCCAGCGCCTCCACGATGGTGGAGGTGGCTCGGATCACATCGATGACCACCGCGGTGCGCCCCGCCACGACCTGGGGGTCCACCTCCACGGGGGAGAAATAGCACTGAACCTTCATGAATGGTAACGCGAGGGAAAAAGGGAGGTGAATCAGCCCCGCCGGGCCATGAAGTTCTCCACGAAGCGGGTGTCCACCCGACCGGCGCGGAACTCTTCGTCATCCACGATCTCGGCCAGGAAGGGGATGGTGGTGGAGACCCCCTCGAGGACGAAGGAGCGGAGCGCGTAGCGCGCCCGGACCAGCGCCTCTTCCCGGGTCTTCCCGCTGATGATGAGTTTGGCCAGGAGGGAGTCGTAGAAGGGGGGGACCTGGTACCCGGCGTAGACGTGGGTGTCCAGACGGACGCCCGGGCCACCCGGGGGGTGGAAGGCGGTGATCTGCCCCGGAGAGGGCTGAAAGTTCCGCTCCGGATCCTCGGCATTGATACGGAACTCGATGGCATGCCCCCGGAGGGTGGCGGGCTCTTCGGGGAAGGAGAGGCGATTCCCGGAGGCCACCAGAATCTGCTCCTTCACCAGGTCGAAGCCGGTGGTCACCTCGGTGACCGGGTGCTCCACCTGGATCCGGGTGTTCA
>JBJHBD010000152.1:0-6104 GCA_050485305.1 Gemmatimonadota bacterium | reverse complement strand
CAGCTCCCGTCCCCGTCGGTCCGGGAAGGGGGGTGGCCCGGGAGGCGGGGGGTGCCACGGTGGGCACTTCCTGGAACGCCGTCATCACCTCCTCGGCCCGCAGTTCCCCACCCCAGCCCGCTCCCACCAGGGCGAGCGCCGCCACCAGGAAGGCTCGCCGCAGGAGCGCCTGGAGATCGCGGGGGCGGAAGGGGAGGATGTGCGCCTCCCGGGGAGTGGGGGAGGACTCGGAATCCCATCCTCCCGGAGCATCGGTCCCTTCCGGAACCTCGTTCTCCACTTCAGGAAGGGGAGAGAGGAGGCGAACCCCCCCTTCCCCGTACCCCACCAGGAAACGGGACTCCCCCGCTTCCACCACCGCCACCCCCTGCCGGGGCCCCAGCCCGGTGCGGGCACTCACCCGGAGGGAGGTCCCCGAGGGGTCGGTCCCCATCCTCCCGATTCCGCCACGACGGGCCAGCCGGGAAAGGAGGAGGATGAACCCCACCACGAAGAGGGTGGCGGCGAAGGGACCGAAGTAGGTCATCCGCCGAAGGCTCCCGCCACGTCACGGGCACCGGGAACCGCCACGATCCGGGTGATTCTCACCCCGAACTGCTCCCCCATGACCACCACCTCGCCCTCGGCGAAGCGCCGGTCACCCACGAAGAGGTCCACCGGCTCCCCCGCCAGGCGGTCGAGCTGCACCACCGAGCCGCGACCCAGCCCCAGGATCTCCTGGACGGGGAGGCGGGTCCGCCCCAGCTCCACCGAGACGGGGAGGGGGAGGTCATAGACCATGGAGAGCGCCGCCTGTGAATTCCCCTTCCCAACCCCTCCACCAACCTCCTGGAGGTCGTCGTAGTCCGCGGGGGAGAGGTCCTGATCCATGGGATCGGAATCGAAGGTTTCCTGCGTCGTCATGTTCGAGCTCCGTTCAGGTCGAAAAGTCGAGAGAGGTCAGCGAGATATGGGGGAGCCGCCCTCGGGCCCGGGGAGGGATTCCTCCACCCGGAAGGCGAGGTGGCTCCCCTTCTTCCCGGCACGACCCGAGAAGCGCGGTTGATTCATCACCAGGAGGGTGAGTTCGGCATCGGTGGAGAGCCCGGTAGAAAGGATGGCGCCGGGCTTCAGCTCCGAAAGTTCTCCCAGGGGGAGGGGGATCGCCGGGAAGCGTGCCGCCACGGGGATCCCCGCCCGGAGGAGGTGGTCCTGCATGAGGGTGCGCTCGGTTCGCCGTTCCTCCGAGTCTCCCCGAGCCACCTGAGGCCTCCGGTTCGTGGTCCCGGAGAAGAATCGCTCAAGGAGACCGAAGGGGAGGCAGACGAGGAGGGGGGACGACACGTTGTCCACCGTCACCTTCACGTTGGCGGCCAGCACCGGGTCCTCCGGGTTCGCCACCTGGAGCATGTCAGGAATGGATTCGAACCCGGTCACCTGGAGGTTCAGGGTGACGTAGTCCTGCCACGCCTCGCTGAGCTGTTCGGCCACACGCTGGGCCACGAGCTGGACGAGGCCGCGCTCCACCATGGTGAAGGATCGATCGGGGATCCCGGGGATCCCGCAGCCGCCCAGGAACCGATCCACCAGGAAGAAGGCGAACTCCTGCCCGATCTCCATGACGGCCTGATTCGGCTCCGGCCCCGATGCCTGAAGCACGTATGCCGCGCAGGGAGAGGGGAGGGCAAGCTGGAACTCCCCGAACGTGAGCTGCTCCACCCCCTCGAGCTCCATGGAGATGGTGTCCCGGATTCGTCCGGCGAACCACCCTTCCATTCCCTTGGTGAGCACGGAGTAGATGGCGCGAAGCGACCGCATCCGGTCTTTGGAAATCCGGGAAGGGCGCTGGAAGTCGTAGAGGCGAACCTCATCGGAACGCTCTTCCTCCGGCGGCTCGGCGTCGGCACCTCCTCGACTGAAGAGGAGGTCGATATCACTCTGGGAGAGGGAATCGGTGGCCATGGGCGTCTACTGGAGGACGTACTGGGAGAAGTAGATCCGCCCCACCGGGGCATTTCCCGCCACGTGCAACACCACCTCCCGGATCTGGGCCTCCAACGCGGCGCGGTTCTCCACCGCGGCCAGCTCCTCCACACCCCACCCTCCCAGCGCCCGGAGAAGGCCGTCCCGTACCCGGACTTCGCCTCCTTCCAGCCGGGGGAGCGCCTCCACCGGATCCACTTCCACCGAGAGGCTCAGAACGAGGAAGCGCCGCCCCTGCGTCCCCGCCGGGTTCACTACCAGGTTCTCCACGGCGAAGAGCGCCCAATCAGGTTCCACCTCCTGGGGTTCCGCCGCCTCGGCCTCTTCCACCCCGGCACCCCGCTCCGCCAGGACTGGGGCGAGAAACCACGCCCCCGCGGCTCCACCTCCTCCTCCGGCGAAGAGCGCCGCCACGAGGACGAGGACCATCCCGGGCCCCCCCTTCGCCTTCCGCTCCGTCCCGTTCTCCTGCTCGCTCATGGCTGTTTTCGTCCTCGGCGTGGTCGGCGTTCAACTCCGGGAGGATGGGTCTCTCCTTCCTCCCGCCGATCCTCCGCTGAAGCAGGGTTCGTACCACCTTTCGCCACCCTCACTCCGAGGTCACCGCAATGCACCGTATCTGTATATTCTCCAACAGCTTACGCGCGACCACATCCCGACCTCGGCAACGGTTGGGGGCACGCCTTCCCACCTTCTCGCGCATACCGACGGAAGGATCACCCGCCCCCCGGGCGGACGAACCTTCCGGGCAGGGAAAAGGGGGGGCGGAACCGTGCCGCCCCCCCTTCCCCTCCAACGTCGGCGGCGCCCCTCATGGAGACGCCCTGGTGTCAGGCCCCCTACCGCTTGAGGGTCACCACCTCCTGGAGCATCTCGTCGGAGGTGGAGATGATCCGAGCGTTGGACTGGAAGCCCCGCTGCGCCGTGATGAGGGAGGTGAACTCCTGCGCCAGATCCACATTGGACATCTCGAGGGCGCCCGCGGTGATGGTGGACTGACTCCCCTCCCCGGCATACCCCAGCACCGGTTGTCCCGAGTTGGGAGAGACGGAGTACATGTTGTCTCCCACCCGGATGAGCCCGGCGGGGTTGTTGAAGTCCGAAAGGACGATCTGGGCCAGGGTGAGAGTTTCCCCGTTGGTGAAGGCCCCGGTGATGGTTCCCGTGGAGTCGATGGAGAAACGCTCCAGGTCACCCATGGTGTACCCGTCCTGCTCCCGCACCACCGCGGTGGAAGGGGCGGCGAACATGGAGAGCCCGCCGATGCTGTTCTCCTCGCCGAAGTTGAGTGCAATCTCCACATCGTCTCCCCCGCCGTCCGGCGAGAAGCGGAAGAGGTCGGTGGGGATGGGAGCGGCGAGGCGTCCCTGGGCGTCGAAGGTGAGGGTCCCGGTGTGCGGGGCTCCGCCACCGCCGCCGGACAGCACCTCCCCTGTGGGGACGGTGACCTCGAAGGACCACTCCTGGGCCGCCGTCTTCTCGAAGGCGATGGTGATCCGGTGCGCAACCCCCATGGTGTCGAACACGGTGACGGTGGTTTCGCGGGTGGCTCCCAGCTCGGCCTCGGCATTCAGGTTCCCCGCGAAGGACACCGAGGTGGTGGCGCGAGCCGCCGACTTCTGACCGAAGGGGAGGACGATGTCCTGCACCTGATCGGTGAGTTCTCCCTCCCGCGCCATCCGCCCCTGAATCACGAAGCCGTTGGTGGCCGCCACCAGACGCCCACCGGCGTCGAGCTGGAAGTTCCCGGCGCGGGTGAAGTACCGCTGGGCGCCGTTGGAGACCACGAAGAAGGAGTTCCCCTGGATGGCCAGGTCGGTATTCACCCCGGTGGACTCCAGCGACCCCTGGGTGAAGAGGAGGTCGATGGAGCCGATGTTCATCCCCAGCCCCACCTGCACCGGGTTGGTTCCCCCGCTCACGTCGGCGCTGTCACCCGGAGGGCGGCTCGCCCCCTGGAGGATCTGCGCGAACCCCTCCTTGAAGGTCACCCGGCTCGCCTTGAAGCCCACGGTGTTCACGTTGGCGATGTTGTTCCCGATGACATCCATTCGGGTCTGGTGGTTCCGAAGCCCGGAGACGCCGGAGAAGATGGATCGCATCATGGTGTGTCTGCTCCCTTTGGTAGAATGATCCCGCCTGCGCTCACATTCGGGGGCAGGCCCCCCTTTACGTCTCTGATCTATGGTTTCCCGGCCAGGACTTCGAGGACGTTCCCCAGTGGGATCTCCTCTCCGCCTGCCATGAGAATCGGACCCTTCGGTCCGTACCGGATCCCCTCCACCCTGACCCGGGTCAACGTCTGGGCCTCCACCGCCTCACCCGTCTCGGAAGTGACCTGGAGTTTGAAGGTGTAGCGCCCCTCCTCCAGCCCACTGACCAGATCGTCCACGGAGAGGTCGTGTCGCCCGGGGGCGAGGAAGCCCAACTCCTTCGTGGCCACCTCCTTCCCGGACTCGTCGAAGATCCGCACCACCGCGTCCCCACCGGTCCCCCCGATCCCCGCCGTAAGGCCGGGGACGCTCCCCTCACCCACCTGGAAGCGGTTCCCCAGCGCCAGGACTTCGCGGCCGAGCGTCCCCATGGCGGTGGCGTCCTGATAGTTCGTGATGAGCTGCCCGGTAGCCTCCAGCCCAATCTCGGTCTGTTCGTTGAGCTGGATGAGCTGCTCCACCTGGGAGAACTGCGCCAGATGGGACGCGAACTCTTCGGCCTGCATCGGATTCAGGGGATCCTGGTGACGGAGCTGCGCCACCAGGAGCTGGAGGAACTCGTCCCTCCCCATGAGCCCACCCGGGCTCCGCATATCTCCCGCGGCGCCGGCTCCGCCGCCCAATCCCGTCGCACCTGAGATCATTCGCCTCCCTCCTCCTGATTCCATGGCTCCCGGGGAGGGGACTTCCCTCCCTCACGCTCGTCCGCTTCCCGTTCCCTCTCCGAGGGGAGATGGTCCTCTCCCTCGGCCTGTCGTCCGTCGCCCCGCGATTCCCCGGAGGCTCCACCTTCCCGTGCGGAAGAGAGGTCGCTCCCCGTCCACCGAACCTGGAGTTGATCCACCTCGAGGCCTCGCTCCTGGAGCCGGACTCGCAGGTCATCGATGCGGCTCTGGAGGGCGCGCGCCTGGAGGGGATCGGGGGACCCGACCCGTGCCTGGAGGCGCCCCCCCCGGAATCCCATCTCCAGGTCGGTTCCCGCCCCGTCCACATCGGTCATGCTGACCTGGCTCGGAGTTCGAGGGGGAGCCACTTCGCGGGCGGCTCTCACCGCGTCGGCCCGGAGCACCGCCTCCGCCCCTTCCGAGGGGGGGTGCGCCGCCGATACGGGTGCTGCGCTCCCGCCCACCATGGGGCCCCCTCGAAGGGAGATCCCCTCGGTGGAACCGCCCCCGGAGGAGAAGCTCCCCGCCCCCTCTCTCCCGGCCCCTTCGAGGCTCTCCCCCTCCACGGCGGCAACCGAGGGCGGATCGGTGGAGCCGGCGTTCCCGCGGACCCCTCCCGCCGTCATGGCCTGGCCGAGGGCGGGGAACGCCCCTCCCATCCCCGACCTCCGGATCTCCCGGAAGAGGGCGGCGAAGGGGTCCGATCCCTCCACCCCGGAGGTTTCTCCCGCCAATCCGGAGGGATCAAAGGGGGTACCCTCGACGCCGAGGGCGCTCGACAGTGCCCTCGCGGCGAAAATCCTCTCCGAACTCGGGTTTGGCGTGGGAACCGCCTCCGGAAGGGTCTCGCCCTCCGGTAGGAGGGGGCCATTCCCCGGGCGTGCCGGCTGCGCCACCCGCGCGAGTGAGGCCAGGGGCGCCACTCGTGCCACCCCATCCTGCCGTGGTGCGAGGGGGCGGGAGCCCATCCTCCGGTTTCCGCCCTCGCCTTCTCCGAGGGGGAGCTCCAGATGCCCGGCGTCGTGCATCCCCAGCGTCCGGATCCCCTCCTCGTGGGCGATCCGGTGCAGGCGCTCGAAGGCCGGGAGGTCATCCCACCCCCCATTCACCCGGACGTCCACGGCCCGACCGTCGGTATGGCTCGAGTGCCGGGTCCAGGTCACCACCGGCCCGGGCTCGCTCCGTCCCTGCCGGAAGAGGGCGTCCTGACGGCTCTGGGACCGGTGTCCTTCCACCACCTCCACCCGGTCGCCATGCTCATTCC
>JBJHBD010000151.1:0-6155 GCA_050485305.1 Gemmatimonadota bacterium | reverse complement strand
GGGGGGGTGGGGGCTGAGCGACCGGAGCCTGGGCGCACGAGGCGGCACCCAGCAACACTGCCGCCCCGAGGGCGAGCTTCCTGAGCATTCGGTTCATGGCCTTCTTCTGGGAATGGGTAGTGCCGGACTGGTGGTGGGCCCGGTCAAACGGGTCCACCGATTTCTGGTACAAGGCGGATCAAGGTGCGCTCCTCCGTCCCCGACAGCAATGGGGTGTATAGAAGTGCACCCTTCCCTGACACTTCCGGGAGGATGGGTGTTGCGGCAGAGCAAAGGTTGGCGGCACCCGGCGGCGCTCCCGGGTGCCCATCCTCCCATGGCAGGAGGGTCGGCTCAGCTCTCCCAGGGGAGGCCGGCGCGGCCGAAGTGCCCGTAGTTCGTGGTCCTGCGGTAAATGGGGCGGAGGAGGTCCAGCCGCTCGATGATGGCGGCGGGGCGGAAGTCGAAGGTTCGCACGAAGCGCTCGGCAGCGGCTCCGTCGCCGGTGCCGAAGGTGTCCACGTACACCGAGATGGGTTGGGGCTCGCCGATGGCGTAGCTCACCTGCACCTCCGCCTTGGAGGCGATCCCCTCCTGGACGAGTCGGCGCGCCACCCACCGGGTGAAGTATGCGCCGCTTCGATCCACCTTGGAGGGGTCCTTCCCGGAGAAGGCGCCCCCGCCATGGCGACCCATCCCCCCATAGGTGTCCACGATGATCTTTCGACCGGTGAGGCCGGCGTCGGCGGAGGGGCCGCCCTGAACGAAGGTCCCCGCCGGATTCACGAGAATCCGCACCCCGTCGTGGAACCACGTCCCAAGCCCTTCAGGGACGAGAACCTCTCGAATGAAGCTCCGGACCTCGTCCAGCTCCACCGACGCGGCGTGCTGGGTCGAGACCAGGACGTCCGTGATCTCCACCGGAGTGTTTCCGTCGTAGCGCACCGAAACCTGGGACTTGGAGTCGGGGCGGAGCCAGTCCACCCGCCCACTTTTCCGGTATTCGGCCAGCGTCTTCCCGAGATGGTGCGCCAGAAGGATGGGGAGGGGCATGAGCTCGGGGGTTTCGTCCGAGGCGAAACCGAACATGATCCCCTGATCCCCGGCTCCCTGATCCTTCTCCGGGCGGCTCCCGGCGTTCACCCCGTTGGCGATTTCCTGCGCCTGGAGGGAGAGGTACTGATGGAGCTCGATGCGGTCTGCGTGGAAGGGCTGGTCTTCGTCCACATAGCCGATCTCGCGCACGGTGTCCCGCACGATGGCGGCGTAATCCAACTCTCCCCCGCAGGTGATTTCACCGGCGAGGATGACGCGGTGGTCTTTGCAGAGGGTTTCGCACGCCACACGGGCTCCCGGATCGCAGGCGAGCGCCGCGTCGAGGACCGCGTCGGAGATGGCGTCGGAGACCTTGTCGGGGTGCCCCTCCGAGACGGACTCGGAGGTGAAGATGTAGGAGGGCTGGGACATTTTGGGTGTTGTCTTCGGTTCGGGTCATGCCCGGGGAATCTTCTGTGGGGGACGGTGGGGGTCCCCCCTCGCTCCGGTGTCCCGAATGCGAGAGGGGTCCCCACGCGTCGCCGCCGGGGACCCCTCCGAGCGGGTTTAGCGGGTGGTGACGGGGCCGCAATCGCTACAAATCCCCCGGCGCGGGTGGTGGAGGCTCCCCCTCCGGCGCGGACGAATCATCGACAATCCCGGGATAGGGAGCAACCCCCGTCGGCACCTCCGTCGGGACGACGTTGCCACCCGGGATGGGGTGTAAGGAGTGGAAGAGGCTCCGATCACTCCCCGAGTAGGTGGCCGCCATCAGCCCTGGAGGCCTCCGGAACACCTCCTCTCCCAGGAGCTCTCCCGGGCGCAGGTGCTCCTCCAGGATCTCCAGCACGATCGGGACCTCCGGACTCCGCCCCGCACGGAGGCGGAGCGTCACCTCGAAGGACTCCCCTGCCGGCCCCTGATGCACCAGGCGGGTCACCGCCCCGCCGTCGCGGAGAGCGAGGGGGCGTCCCTCCAGGGCGGCAAACTCGAAGATCCCCTCCTGCGCCAGGAGATGGACCCGCTCGGCGCCCACCTCCGAGCGAATCCGAAGGCGAACCGTGGTTTCCTCCGGCTCCCCCGGAGCTGCGGTGTCCCCCGGTGACAGGAGCTCCACCTGGGGGATGGGATGCTCCCGCTCCAACCCCACCGGGAGCGACCGGGTCAGGAACTCTCCCCGTCCCCATCGGCGTACCCGGGAAAGGTGATCCAGGACGGGGACGGACTCTTCGGCGGCAAAGCTCCCAAACCGTTCTTCGGCCCATGGATATCCCGAATCGTCCAGGGTGACGAGCCACCCCTCACCGGTGGGATGGCTGTGCATATGAGTCAGAGTGGAGGGGAGAGGACGCTCCTCTCCGGCTCCACCAAAGCGCAGGCCACCCACCACGAGAAGCGCTCCCGTCACCAGTGCGGTGGAGGGAGCCCACCACCGGGTGGGCCAGGTGAGGGGCTCCAGCGCCGGGAAGAGGGCCAGGAGGAGGAGTGCCATCCCTACCCCCAGCGCTGCGGGGAGGGAAAAGCCCAGCGCGAGGACGAGGACCTCCACCACCGGGAAGAGGGCCGCCATGACCAGGAGGGAAGGGGCGAGCACCAGGACCAGGGCACCCCACCCACCGACGGCGCTCCCCCGGGCACCGGTGGGGATGATCCCTCGGAGGAGGAGGGCCAGGAGAAGGCCGGCGGCCCCGACCAGGAAGGGGGCCGCCGCCAACGGAGAGGTGAAGGCCAGCCCCGAAGCCACTCCCACCGGGAGAAAGGCCACTCCCACATGGAGGGGAAGGCGTCCTTCGACCGGGCGGTAGGCCGCCAGGGCGACGGCGAGGGCCAGCGTTACCGCCGCCAGCGCCAGGGCGTACCACCCCTCACCGTACAGGGTCTGCCCCACGAGGAACCCGACTTCGGGGTGAAACGGGCGGAGTTGCCGCAGAAGGAGTTGCCCGGCGCCGGCGGCGGCACCCACCAGGAGGATGGATCCCAGGACTCCCATCCCCAGGGGGAGCCACCCCCGACCAGGACCCCGCATGACCACGAAGAGGGCGAGGGAGGCCCAGATCAGGAGAAGGAGGGCGCCCGCGAGGGGGGACCACCCCGCCGGCCAGGTGACGAGCCCCACCAGGGGGAGGTGGAGGGAGGCCCGGTCTTCGGCGTGGGTCACCGAGAGGTCGGTGTGGGCGAACTCCCGGGTGAGGGCGAGGGCCCGGTCTCCCATGTGCTGGAGGGTGGCTTCGGAGATGTTCTCCGGGGAGTCGGTGGGGAGGTGGTAGACCCACGCGTCCGCCGCGCCGGCGAGATTCACCCCCTGGATCCCGGCGTCACGGAAGATGCTGAAGTCCGTGTCGTTGGGCATGGTGCGATACACCGCGGTGACGAAGGAGGGGGTGAGGGGGCTGGGATCCACCCGGCGGGTCGCCTCCACCACCCATCCGTTGTCGCGTCCGGTTTCGAAGAGGATGACCGGACCTCCGCCTCCCCGCATCTCGAGATTGATGACAAGGGAGACGTCGTCCATCCAGGGGTGCTCCGCGGCGAAGGCTCGGGCACCCAGGAGGCCCAGCTCCTCTCCGTCGGTGATGAGGATGATGAGGTCGTTTGTGGGTGGCCCTTCCACGAGAAGCGCCCGGAGCGCCTCGATGATGACCACCACCCCCACGCCGTCGTCTCCCGCGGCGGGAGTGTGCGGAACCCCGTCGTAGTGCGCCATCAGGAGGAGGGCTCCCGAGGGATCCGTCCCGGGAATCCTCGCCACCACGTTTCTCAGGAGGAAGCTCTGGAGCTCCGAGGGAGTGGCGCGGGTGAAGAGGCTCTCGTGGATGTCGGCCTCGATTCCCAGCTCCCCGAGTTGCCGAATGACCCACTCGCGGGCACGGGTGTGTTCCGGGGAGCCGAGGGGGCGGGGGGCCCGGGCCAGCTCCACCAGGTTGGTCATGGCGCGGGCCGAGGAGAACTCGCCGGCGGGGGCGTTGGCAGCTACCGGATCCGGGAGCATGCGGAAGGCGGAAGATCCCCAGGCACCGCCGAGAAGTATGAGGAGGGTGACGAGGGCGGCGGCCCATCCCCCTCCCCCAGGCGGTGGTCCGACGACGGGGGGCGGGGGGGGTGGCGGCTCCGCGGCGGGGGGCGGGGCGGGGGGTGCTGCCGCCGGGGGGTCCTGGGCCGGGGGCGGAGCGGTGCCCTCGGGCGCCGGAGGATCGTCGTCGAAGTCCGAGAGGTCCAGGCCGTCGATGCCCAGCTCCTCGTCGGAGGGGAGTTCGGGGAAGCGGGAGTCGGGGCTCATGTCGTCAACGTACAACGGCCCCCGGGGGTCGGACATCCCCCGGGGGCCGCGACAGGCAGGTCATGACCGGTCGGGGCGATCAGTTCTCCCCGCCCACGAGCCGCTGGATGGCCGCCGGGAGCTCGAATACGGAGGGGTCGGGCTCGCCGAACTCCACCTCTTCGAGCTGGAGGACCTGCTGCATTCCCTCGATGGTCTGTTCGGTCCGGGTGGCCACCATCACCCCACCCATCTCCCTGTACTCCCGGAAGACGGTGCGGGCCTGAACCGCCCCCATGGGGGTCTCCACCGAGGTCTCGGAGGAGATGAGGAGCCCCGAGTCCACCGAGTAGCAGTCGAAGGATTCGTGGCCATTCGCCGTCACGAGGCGAACCCGGTAGCAGGCTTCATTTGCCCGCTCCGTCCGCTCCACCGTTTCCCGGGTGGGGAAGGTGCTCGCTTCCCGAAGGATGTACCCCCGGGTGGTCTGGAGCGCCCGCTGCTCCCGCTGGGCTCCCTGGGCCACGCGGGCCCCCTGCATGGGGTCGATGTCCCAGGCCACCTCGCCGTCGTACCCGGAAAGGATTTCACCCACCATGGGGAGGTCGATTCGGACCAGGAGGGCGCCGGAGGCGGAAGAGTGGATGGTGAGGTCGCCGGAGAGTCCCATGGCGGGCATGGAGAAAGTCCCGGTGGATGTGGCCGCCCGCCGGTCCATGAGGGCCTCAGCCCCACCGGATACCTCGACGTAGCGGTCGATGAGGGTGGCCGCATCGGGGAGGTCCTGTGCCAGAACTGATGCGGGTGCTACCGGCAGAAGGGTGAAGGCGAGGAGGGCGAGGGTGAATCTCCCGGTACGCCGGTGCGCCTCGTGGGTGGAGGGAGGGGGGCGATGATTCATGGATCGGTTCTCCTGTGTGAGGACTCCGGACGGGGTGCCCGGATCAGGGTTGGTGGTGATACGGTTCGGACCGGACGATCCAGTCCAGGGCGGCCTCGAGGACGAGGTCACGCCCATCGAGAAGGGCGTCCCGACGGAGGGGGACGGGAATATCGGGGGTCACGCCGACCCCTTCAATGCGCCGCTCGGCCCCGTCGACCCAGTCAGCAAAGGCGAACATGAGGTAGTCCCCCCCGGGGAGGGGGACGGTACGGGCCGGGAGCGCCATTCCGGGGGTTTGCGACCCGAAGACCTTTCCCCGCCCGAGGGCCTGCATCCCCGAGGCGAAGAGCTCGGAGGCGCTCATGCTGAGTCCGTCCACAAGGATGGCGAGGGGGCCGGCCCATGGGGTCACCACGTCTCCGGCCAGGGTCACTCGCACCGGTTCCGCCTGGATGCGCAGTGTGTTCTCCCGGGTGGTGAGGGTTCCGAGCAGGCCGGATTCGGTGAGGAAGCGACCGCCCACGGGCCCCATGGTTCCCACGATACCCCCGGGGTTTCCGCGAAGGTCGAGGACGATGCCCCGGCAGTGCTCCAGTTCATGCATGGCCTGCTGGAACCGGGCCGGGACGGGAACCAGCCAGACCGACCAGGCCACCACCCCGATGCACCCTCCCTCCACGTCCACCTCCCGGTGCGTGAACTTGAAAGCCATGGGAGGGAGAACCGTGCCGAACCCCATTCGCGGCGTCCCACCCTCCTCGGCGGGAGTCACCTCGAAAGTATGTTCCCTCCCGGACCCATCCTCCAGAACGAGGGTCAGAGGGCGTCCAGCGCCGGGGTTCGTGAACTGATCCTGAAGGCCCATCTCCAGGAGGAGGGAGGTGCGGGAGTCGATCTCGCTTCCGACGAATCCGGCCATCCGCTCGGCCACCTCGTTGTTTCCAAGGCGGATGATCCGCCACCCCGGTCGGACCCCGAGGGCGTCCGCGGGTGATCCGGGAG
>JBJHBD010000150.1:0-6245 GCA_050485305.1 Gemmatimonadota bacterium | reverse complement strand
CTGCCCTCCCACCTCCACCTCACCCAGCTCAGGGTGGGTGGCGGGGGTCCACTCGACGAAGCCGTCGACTCCGGCCTCGTCCATCCAGCGGAGCCAGCGGTGTTCGAGGGTGGTGCCGCCCCCGGCCCGGGGCTGCTGCGGGGCGGCGGCGGGTGCGGGTGCGGGGCCTCCCACCCGAGTGCCGGTGAAGGGGGTGCTTCCCATCTCCCCGAGCCCCAGCGATCCGGAGATGTCATCGCCCTGCGCGCGTCCGCTGGCGGTGATGGTCCCCATCCCCGGAACCTCTCCGGAGAGGGAGAAAGCTCCCCCCTGCCCGGTTCCGGTCAACTCCACCGAACCGCCGGGGGTGTTCACCGAGGCGCGGAGCTCACCCCCCTCACGGGTGATGGAGAGGGAACCGTCCATGGCCTGCCCCATGACCTCCAGGGAGATGGACCACTCCCCCTCGGCCCGGTCGCCGGCGGGAGAGGCGGGTTGCGCCGCCCCCGCGGGCGCTCCCGTCCCGGAGGCTTCCGGGAGGGTCCACACCGGGGTTGTGAAGGAGGGGAGCCCCACCTGGTAGTAGGCAAACTGGGGGAAGGAGCCGGCTTCGTTCTGGGCCCCATCCCCCCGGAGACCGGTGATCTCGTTGAACTGCTCGGAGATGTACTGGTAGAACGGGCGGTCCTGAGGGAGGACGTTGGATGGGATGCTGGGTGGCCCGGGGGCCGTTCCGGGCGGCGTGCTCCGCTGGGCCGGGGGTGGCGAGCGGAGGTTGTCGTACGGCGAGAAGGTGAGGACGGCGGCGATGTTGGTGCGGGTGAACATGAAGTCCGCCAGCGCCCGGGTCTCCATCTCGCTCACCTGGTGCGGGCCCACATGGGGCTGATAGAAGAGGTACTCGTGGGGGAAGTTGCGGTTCAGGTTCACCCCGTCGGAGCCGTGGGGGATGTATGCGTCCACCGCGTCCATGGAGATCCCCTCCACGTAGACCCGGTAGAGCCCCCGCTCGGCGCGAGCCCGATCGGCGGGGCGCATGAGGCGGGGATCGTGGTCGTCGGGGACGAGGGTGCCTTCCGGATCCCGCACTCGCATGAGGGTGATGATGCCGTCGCCATTCAGGTCGCGCCCCACCTCCCTGGGGTTCAGCCCCCCCTGGTTCGGCGCCGAGGGGTGGGGCTTGAAGGGGAGTTCATAGCCGGGCATGGACCAGAAGAGCTCGGCGCCGTCCGGGTTCATCCGAGGGAGGATGTAGACGGTGTTTTCGTCCAGGAGGCGGGTGACCTCTTCCTCCTGTCCGTAGCGGGTCAGGAGGTGTTCGGCGGTGAAGAGCGCCGTGCTGCTCCCGATGAGGTGGTTCCCCTCCAGGTTCGCCACCAGGAGGAGGGCGGGGCGCTGGTCTCTGGGCTCTCCCTGCGGGTTGCCGAGGGTGAGGAGCCAGACCTCCCGCCCGCCGTCGGTGCGGGTAAGGGTCTCCAGGGTGGCCAGGTTTCGATGCTGGTTTGCCAGCCCCTGGAGGGCCTGGGTGAGTTGCTGGTGGTTGAGGTAGCGGTCGTAGCTCCCGCTCTGCCCGGAGGCCGCCGAGGTTCCCATCAGCGGAACCAGGGCAACGGCGAGGGTGAGAGCGAGGCGGGCGCGAGGTCGTGGCGTCATCCCGGGCTCCTGCGGGGAGGCGGTCATCTCGGGAGACTTCGAACGCCCGTTCGAAGTCTCCGGCAAAGGGGCGTTCAAAGTGCGGCACTCGCTTGGAGGGAACAAGGGCAGATGATCACCTTTCCTTCCCGCCTTCGGGGGGATGGGCTCCGGGAAGGGGGCGCTCCCCCGCGGGGTGGATCCGGGTCGGGGGCTCGCTCCCTACGAGGCGCAGCTTCAACTCCGGTAGCGACGAGTCCGCGGGCTGCGCCTCGCAGGACCCCCTTCCCGGAGCCCTTCCCCCCGAAGGCGGCGTGGCGGTGGGGGTACCAAGCCAGTCCTGTGCCCGGGATCCCCTCGACCACCACAATCCTCTCCACCCGGTCGGCGGCGTCGGGGGCCCTCCGGGGGGAGTCCTGCGAAGCGCACCCCGGAAGTGAAGCCCGACCGGCACCCTGCCGCGCTTCGTTGGGAGCGAGTCCCCCACCGATCAGACCACTTCCAGGACGAGCGCTCCTCTCGGAGGGCCCCCGACGCCACCGACCGGACAGAAGACGCCGTGCCGGGAAACATCGGGACGCACCAGGATGAGGAACCACCGATGTTGCCGGGGTTGAGGCAGGGCCCTTCGGGAGAGAGACTTGAACCTGAGCGGAAGGGGTTCGACCCTGACCCGCCTCCCACCCTCTTCCCAACCGGGCGTACCCATGACCTCCATCCGGATCCAGGAGCTGGAGCTTCGTGACGAAGAGGTGGAAGCGAAGGTGCACCAACTGGTGGGCAGGGTCTTCGGGCGAGAGCTGGCGCCGGGCGCCATCCTCCGGAACACCTTCCAGGAGTTTGGGACGCACCGAACCCGGTATCTGGGTGCCTTCCGGGACGACGCCCTTGTGGGGTTCGCAGCCTTTCTGGCGCACCGCTTCACCCTGAACGGGGAACCTCTTCACGTCCATCAACGGTGCTGGAGCTCGGTGGATCCTACGGCACGGGGGGAGGGGGTCTTCTCCACCCTCGTGGATGAGGCAAAGGCTCTCCTCGCCGTGGAATCCACCCTCCTCATGGCCTTTCCCAACGCGAATTCCGCCGGGGTCACTGCGGGAAGACTGGGATTCACGCTCCACGGAGGGTTTCGGCGCCTCACCCTCCCCGCCTCCCGACTCCTGGTGGGAGGGTGGGTCCGGAGGTCGGTGGAGCCTGCACCGGTCACCGGAGTGGTGGAGCAGGATCACGAGGCACTGGCGGAGCTCAAGCGCGTCGAAGGAAGGCACCCGGTGTTCACCCTCGAAGGTCCCGGCGGAAACCACTTCTGGGGAATCATCCGTGGGAGCTCCCGCTTCACGGGGCGGATCCGGGTGGCGGCGCTGGGCGGCGTCCATCTCCGGGATCCGGGCGCCCTCGGTGCCGGGCTACACGCCCTGGTCCGCGCCCTGGATGTCCATCTCCTTGAGATTTCGGCCCACGAACGTTCCGCCCTGGTGGAGCATTTCCGGGGGATGGGTCCCGTTCCCGAAGGCCCTCCCCTCGCCATCCTTCCGCTACACCCCCTCCCCGAGATTCGCCGGTGGAACCTATCCCTTGGGGTGCTGGACGCCTTCTGATCGGACGGTTCGTTCAGCCCCACGGAGGCGGACGGGCAGATTGGGGAGACCGACTCGGACAATCCTCTCCACCTGGTTGGTGGCGTCGGGGGCCCTCCGAGGGGAGTCCTGCGAGGCGCAAGTCAGCGAACGAGGCCCACCCGCGAACCCTCCGCGCCTCGTAGGGAGCGAGTCCCCGACCCACCCCCCCCTTCGAGGACGAGCGCTCCCCTCGGAGGGCCCCTGACGCCGCCAACCGGAGCAAGAAGCGCCGTGCCAACCGGGACGAAAGACGCGCCTCCCGGGCACAACACGGTTCAGAGCAGCAAGACCGCCCCGAAGATCGCCAGCAGGGTCACCAGCACCAGGATCACCCCCGCCGTCATGGTGATGCGGAAGGAGGTAGAGCCGGACTCGGCGCCTCCGGCCAGAGCCTGCTTTGCCTCCAGCGGTCGGAGCCACCCCACCGGATCGCGCCCCACCCGGACGACCGCCGACACCACATGGCCCACCCCCCGCTCCACCGCCCCGAAGGCGCCTGCCACCACGCGGGGCCCCAGGTGGTAGGAGATACGGGCCGGACGGCGATAAACCCAGTCCGTGTCCAGCATCAGCTTGGCGGCGGCCTTCAGCTTGTCCCGCACCAGCCAGTACGCCAGGAAGGAGAAGCCCAGGAGCTGGAACGACTTGGTAAGGTGTGCCCAGTAGTAGGGCTGATAGGTGAAGTCGTAGGGGAGGATGGAGTAGAGCCACCCCGGCGAGATCCCCATCCAGGTGTTGAGAATGGCCCCAATGGCCATGGCAGCCATCATGTTCCAGGGGAGGGGCTTGAGTTCGTAGCTGCGCTTCGCCTCACCTGCCCAGGCCAGGTAGGGGACCTTGAGGGCGATGGAGAGGAAGGTACCGATGGAGGCCAGGTGCATGAGCACCACCACCACGTCGCGGTTCAGGTACTCGGCGGCGCTCACCGTAATGGGCTTGCTCACGAAGCCGGACCAGAGGGGGAAGCCCGAGATGGAGAAGGCTCCCACCATGTAGAAGACCACCACCCAGGGCATGTACTTCCCCAGCCCACCCAGTTCGGAGAGTCTGGAGGTCCCCACCTGGTAGAGGACGGCGCCCCCTCCCATGAAGAGAAGCCCCTTGTAGAGGATGTGGGTGAAGGCGTGAGCCGTGGCCCCGTTGATGGCCAGCTCGCTCCCCAGCCCCACCCCCACCACCATGAACCCCACCTGGCTCACGATGTGGTACGCCAGCACCCGCCGGATGTCGTTGGCCAGCACCGCGTACACGACCCCGTAGAGGGTCATCATGACACCGGCGATGACCAGGATCTCCCACCCGGCGAAGCCGCGGGCCAGGGTGTAGACCGCGGTCTTCGTGGTGAAGGCGCTCATGAACACCGCCCCCGTCACCGTGGCGGTGGGGTAGGCGTCGGCGATCCAGGCGTGGAGGGGCGGAATGGCGGCGTTCAGGGCGAAGCCCAGGAGGATGAGCCAGCTCGCCGGCGTGGGGTCCTGGAAGGCGTTGAAGGCCAGCGATCCCGTCCCCGACCAGTGGAGGAGGATCCCCCCCAGGAGCATGGCGCCTCCCAGAAGGTGGACATAGAGGTACCGCATGGCCGAGGCCCGAGCCTCATCGGTTCGTCGGGCCAGCACCAGGTACGTGGAGGTGACGGCCATCACCTCCCAGAAGACGAAGAGGGTGAAGAGGTCTCCGGCAAAGACCGCCCCCAGCGCTGCCCCGGCATAGAGAAGCGCGCTCACCTGCTGCCCCAGGTCCTTCACGTGGAGGGCGTAGACCCCCGCCACGAAGGTGACCATGGCGAAGATCCAGGCGAAGAGGAGCGAGAGCCGATCCACCCGCATGGGCTCCAGCTCCCAGATGAGGAAGTCCGCAGTGATCGACTGCCCTTCCTGCAGCCCGGAGATGACCCAGAGCGCCACGACGGGGGGGACGAGGAAGACCCATCCTCTCAGCGCCTTCGGGAGGGCGGGGAGGAGCGCGGCGCCCAGGAAGAAAAGGAGGAAGGGAGGGATCATCTCAGGCATGATCGTCCTCCAGCTCCTCTCCCACCTCGGCGGGGACCCGGTACGGGTCGTAGTAGTTCTCCGGCTGCTCCAGCACCGCCTTACCGATCCATTTGGAGACGAAGATCAGGAACAGGCACCCTCCAAAGCCGAAGACGGCAAAGAAGGTCTTCAGATCCCAGATGTGATGCACTTCCTTGGCCGGCCCGGTGAAGTCCATGACGATGGACCCCACCAGGAAAAGGGCCAGGAGGGTGGTCCAGAGCCGGTTCATCGGCCACCTCCCGCAACCACGGAGCCCACCGCCTGGGAGGCTATCGTAAAGAAGTGGAAGAGGGTGTCGGGCATGGTTCCCAGGAGCAGGGCGAGGGTGGCGGTCACGACGATGGGGCCCACCATGAGCCATGAGGCCTCATCGTAGCGGGTGTGCTCCGGCGAGTTCCGGAAGAAGGCCCGAATGAAGACGGGGAAGAGGTATCCGGCGTTGAGGAGCCCCGAGACGAGGAGGATGACCAGGAAGAGGGTCTGCCCTCCGTCGGCGGCGCCCTGGGCGATCACGAATTTGGAGAGGAAGCCCCCGGTGAAGGGGATTCCGGCCAGACCGATGGCGCCGATGGTGAAGGCCGCCATGGTGATGGGCATGCGGCGTCCCACCCCGTCCAGCTCGCTTACCTTCGTGTAGTGCATGTGGACGTAGAGCGCCCCGGCACAGAAGAAGAGGGTGATCTTCATGGCGGCGTGGGTCACCATGTGGAAGGCCCCCCCCAGCATGGCGGTGGGGGTGAGAAGCGCCACTCCCAGCACGATGTACGACAGGTGCCCCACGGTAGAATAGGCGAGGCGGGCCTTCAGGTCGTCCTTCGTCATGGCGATGAACGACGCCAGGAGGATGGTGATGCCGGCAGCCCCTGCCAGCACCCCTGCCATTCCGATTTCGCCCATCAGCTCCGGGCCGAAGACGAACCCCACGAGGCGCACGAAGCCGAAAACGCCGGCCTTCACCACCGCCACGGCGTGGAGGAGTGCG
>JBJHBD010000149.1:0-6346 GCA_050485305.1 Gemmatimonadota bacterium | reverse complement strand
GTACGGGGCCGACACCTTCCGCCTCTACCTCATGTTCCGGGGGCCCTTCGAAGAGGGGGGCGACTACCGGGACGCAGGGATCCAGGGGCCCTTCGGGTTCCTGAAGCGCCTCTGGGAGACGGTGGTCCCGGTGGAGGAGTTGGAAGACGGTCCCCCCGATCCGGAGGTGGAGCGGAAGCTCCATCGCACCATCGAGCAGGTGACCCGGCAGCTCCCCGAACTGGGGTACAACACCTCCATCGCCGCCATGATGGAGTACCTGAACGCCGTGCGCACGGGGGGTCGGAAGGCCCGCCGCGCCGAGGTGGAGGCGCTGGTTCCCATGATCGCCCCCTTCTGCCCCCACATCGCGGAGGAGCTCTGGAGCCGCCTGGGGCACGAGGGGAGCATCTTCGACGGTGCCAACTGGCCGTCGTATGACCCGGCCAAGCTGGTCCATGACCAGGTGAAGGTGGCGGTGCAGGTGAATGGAAAGCTCCGGGGCACGGTGGAGGTCGCCGCCGGCGCCGACGAGGGAACCGTCCTCGCCCTCGCTCAAGCCGAGCCCAATGTGGCCCGACATCTGGAAGGGGTGACCCTCCGACGGGTCATCCATGTGAAGGACAAACTCTTGAACCTGGTCGTGGGATAGCCTCCGAAATGCCCCTGAACGAGCACCTCACCCTCCCCGACGCCGACACCCTCCGCCTCTCCATCGACGCCGTCCGCGTCCTTGCCATGGACGCCGTGCAGGCGGCCAACTCCGGGCACCCCGGGACCCCCATGGCGCTGGCGCCGGCGGGGTACCTCCTCTTCCGCCACCACCTCCGCCACAACCCGGCCAACCCCGGGTGGGCCGACCGGGATCGGTTCGTCCTCTCGGTGGGGCACGCCTCCATGCTCCTCTACTCGCTCCTGCACCTGAGCGGGTACGATCTCTCGCTGGACGAACTGAAGCAGTTCCGCCAGTGGGGGAGCCTCACCGCCGGCCACCCCGAGTTCCCCGACACCCCCGGAGTGGAGACCACCACCGGCCCCCTCGGGCAGGGGGTGGCCAACTCGGTGGGAATGGCGCTGGCGGAGCGGTGGCTCGCCGCCCGCTTCAACCGACCGGGACATGAGGTGGTGAACCACTTCACCTACGCCTTCTGCTCCGACGGCGACCTCATGGAGGGGATCTCCCACGAGGTGGCCGAGATCGCCGGGCATCAGCGGCTCGGGAAGCTCATCTGGGTCTTCGACGACAACGAGATCACCATCGAGGGGGGCACCGACCTGGCGTCGTCCACCGACCAGCTCCGCCGCTTTGAGGGATACGGCTGGCACGTGCAGAAGGTGGAGGACGGAAACGACCTGGAGGCGCTGGACCGGGCTCTCCGGGCCGCCCGCGCCGAAACGGAACGCCCATCCCTCATCGCGCTCCGCACCGTCATCGGGTACGGGAGCCCCAACAAGGCCGGGAGTGAAGAGGCCCACGGCGCCCCCCTGGGAGTGGACGAGATCCGCCTCACGAAGGAGCGGCTCGGCTACCCCTCCCAGGAGCCCTTCTGGGTGGCGGACGAGGCTCGCGCCGAGTGGGAGCAGGCCCGGGACACCGGCGCCGCCCTCGAGGCCCAGTGGAACGAGAGGATGGTCGCCTACCGGGAGGCCTTCCCGGAGGAAGCCGCCGAATTCGGCCGCTTCCTCGTCGGGGAGCTCCCCGACGGGTGGGAAGCCTCCCTCCCCGACTTCTCGGGAGCCGAGAAAGGAGGCGCCACCCGGAATCTCTCCGGAAAGGTCATCCAGGGGCTGGCCGGCGCTATCCCCAACCTGGTGGGAGGCTCCGCCGATCTGGGCCCCTCCAACAAGACGGAGATCGGGGGAGCGGAGTCGCTCTTCCCGAGCACCCCCGCGGGGCGAAACATCCACTTCGGGGTGAGGGAGCACGGAATGGGGGGGATCCTGAACGGGATGACCCTCCACGGGGGGCTCCGGGTCTACGGAGGGACCTTCCTCATCTTCTCCGACTACATGCGCCCCTCCATCCGGCTCGCCGGACTCATGCACCTCCCGGTGACCTACGTCTTCACCCACGACTCCATCGGGCTGGGAGAAGACGGGCCGACGCACCAGCCGGTGGAGCAGCTCCTGGCGCTCCGGGCCATCCCCAACCTCATGGACCTTCGACCGGGGGACGGGGTCGAAACCGCGGAGGCCTGGAAGCTGGCCATGGGGCGCACGGACGGCCCCGCCTTCCTCTCCCTCACCCGACAGGGGATCCCCCCGCTGGACCGCTCCCGGTGCCCCGACCCGGCAGCGGTGGCGCGGGGAGGGTACATCCTCCGCGAGGCGAAGGGGGGGAATCCGGCACTCATCCTCCTGGGATCGGGTTCCGAGACTCATCTGGCCATGGAAGCCGCCGATACCCTGGAGGGGAACGGAGTCCCGACCCGGGTGGTGAGCCTGATGAGCTGGCACCTCTTCGGGAAGCAGGAGAAGGGCTATCGGGACATGGTCCTCCCGCCGGAGATCACGGCTCGAGTTTCGGTGGAAGCGGGGACCACCCTGGGGTGGGAACGGTGGGTGGGAAGTGGCGGGCGCTCCGTCGGAATCGATCACTTTGGCGCGTCAGCTCCCGCCGAGGTCCTCTTCGAGAAGTTCGGGATTTCGGTGGAAGCGGTGACGGAGGCGGGGCACGCGGTCATTTCGGAATAACGCCGGGCGTCGTAGCTTTCAGGACGGAGCTCGATGGGAAACGTCGGGGAGGATGGACTCCCCCCGCTCCCATCCTCCCGGGCTCCCCAACCGTGAACGGGCATGTCAGACGAGGGATTCCAGGGTCGATACCCCGGGGGGCCGAACCGCCACCCCGATGAGGATGTGGGGCGCCGTCGGCGCACCACCCCCCTCCCCTCGGTAGGAGAACTCGAGGATCGCGCCGAGCGACACCTGACCAAGCGGAAGCGGAAGACCCGGACGCGGCGTATCGTCCTGGGATTCGTCCTGGTAGTGGTGGTTGCCGTGGGTGCAGGGTTCTGGCTCGGGTTTCAGACCGCCCGCACCCAGGCGGAGCTCGCGGAGGAAGCGGACCGGAGCCAACCCATCCCCCTGTCGGAGAGCGAACGCCGGATGCTGGAGATGATGCGCCAGCAGAACCCCCCTCAGCAGCAGTCGCCGCCGCCATCCCAGCCGCGCACCCCCTGAACCGCCCCCTCCAGGAAGAGCCCCGTGTCCCCTCCCTCCCGCTCCCGCATCGGCTGGTCCCACTTCACCGCGTACGCTCCCCGAGACGCCACCATCCTCATCGTCGAAGACGAAAAGGAGGTGCGGACCAGCCTGCACCGCCTGGTGACCCGCTTCGGTTACGACGCGAAGATGGCGGGGTCCGCGGAGGAAGCCGACGCCTGGCTCACCTCCCAGCGCTTCGATCTCATCCTCCTGGACATCGAACTCCCACGCATGAAGGGCGTCGAGTTCCTCCGGTGGGCGCTGGATCGGGACCCGGAGGTGGCGGTCATCATGCTCACCGGACTGGATGACCCGGCGCTCGCCATCGAGTGCATCGATCAGGGAGCACGAACCTACCTGGTGAAGCCGGTGGACTCCGAGTTTCTCCGGCTGGCGCTCCGGGATGCATTGGGGGTGCGGCGCCTTCTGGTGGAGCGGAACGAGGCGGTGAACCCGGGGCTCTGAGCGGGGGGCGATCTCCGGGTGAACCCTCGGGGAGAAGGCGGGTAGTCGTGTCCGTTCGGTAACGGAACGGGCCACGTATCGCCTCGATCCCCATCCGGATTTACATTTCGAAGTTCCCAGAATCCCGGGACCGAGGTGGGGGTCGGCCCCCATCCCGACCCTTAAAGATCCCCGGGGGAGTCTGCCAGCGGATTCCCCCGGTCGTGCTTTTTTACGACCGAGGCTGCCGTGGAGAATACGGAGCGACAGAAGCCCGTAGGAGGACCGAACACCGATCCCGTTGCCGGGGTGGCGGGCGGTGTGAGAGGGTGGAGGCAGACCCTCGCCCTCTTCCTCCTTCTGACCATCTTCTGGCTCCTCCTCTCGGGGAGGATCGGCGTGCAGTACTTCGTCTTCCTCGCCTTCTCCGCAGGGCTCGTCCTCTACATGAACCCGGAGCGGCCCTTCCCGGGGCTGGATCCTTCGAGGGGGAGCGGGATCTCGGGGCTCGTCCGCTCAGGGGCGTACCTGGCGCGGTATCTGGTCTGGCTGGTGTGGAACGTGGTGGTGGCCAACGTGCATGTGGCCCGCATCATCCTGAGCCCCACCATGCCCATCGATCCCAAGTTCATGGTCTTTCGCTCCACCCTGAAGAGCGACCTGGCCAAGGTGCTGGTTGCGAACACCACCACCCTCACCCCCGGGACGGTGACCATTGATCTGGTGGGAGACCGCTTCCTCGTCCACGCCCTGACCCCCGAAACCGCCACCGGTCTCGCGCAGGCGGCGGTGCAGAACGCGGTGGGTTCGATCTTCGGGGAAGACCCTGACCCGGCCCCGGAGGTCGAATGGACCTCCTCCTACCGGGAGCTGGCCTCATGACCACCCTCCTCCTGGCCGTGGGGATCTTCATTTCCTTCCTGGTGGCGGTGAACTTCACCCGAGTCCTCCTTGGCCCCACCGTCTTCGACCGCCTCCTGGGGATCGGCGCCATCGGGACGAACGCCGTCCTCCTCCTGGCCATCTTCGGGTACATCTACGGGCGCCCGGACGGATTCCTGGATCTGGCCATCACCTATGCCATCCTGAACTTCGTCGGGGTGGTGGCGGTGGCGAAGTTCCTGGATCCCGGCGAGTCCGGCCCGGGGCATGGGGAGGGCCCCGAATGATCTGGGTCGTGGGGTTCCTCCTCCTGGCGGGGTGCTTCTTCCTCCTGGTGAGCTCGGTGGGGCTCATCCGACTCCCCGACTTCTTCACCCGTGCCCACGCCGTGGGGAAGTCCGAGACCCTCGGGTCCCTCCTCGTTCTCCTGGCGCTGGCGCTCCATAGCGGCTCGCCGCTCGAGGGCGCCAAGCTCTTCCTCATCGTCTTCTTCATCGCCGTCACCAACCCCACCGGGATCCACACCCTGAGTCGTGCCGCCCTGCGGAAGGGGCTCACCATATGGAGCCGGGAAGCGGAACGGATTACCGGTGACGAAGTGCTCGAGGCGGTACCCGGCACCACCTTCGACTCCCCTGCCGAGGGCGGGGAGGGAGAGGCGCCATGATCTGGCAGATCGACTTCTGGCTCATGCTGGTCCTCCTCCTCTTCGCCATCCTGGCACTGGAGGTAAAGGATCTTCTGGCGGCGGTGGGCGTCCTCACCGGCTACAGCTTCCTCATGGCCCTCCTCTTCGCCGAGCTGGGGGCGCCCGACGTGGCCCTCACCGAGGCGGCGCTGGGCGCCGGGCTCACCGGAGTCTTCCTCCTGGTGGCCCTCGGCTTCATGGACCGGGAGTCGGAGGACTGATGCGCTATCTTGGCCTCCCTCTCGTGGCCCTCATGGCCATCGCCGTCATCTGGGGCTCCGCGGACCTCCCCCAGCGGGGCGACCCCACCGCCCCCGCACATGTCCATGAGTCGGTGGCGGTCTACTACATCGAAAACGCCTATACCGACTCCAATACCCCCAACATGGTGACGGCAGTGCTGGCCGATTACCGGGGCTTCGACACCTTCGGCGAGGCGGTGGTGGTGGTGGCTGCAGCGCTCTCCTGCCTCCTCATCCTCCTTCGGCGCCGCGACCCCGAGTTCCGGAGGGAAGATGGGCGTCCGGTGGCCGCCTCGTCCCCGGGAGGTGACCGGTGACCAGCCGCTACGAGTCGCTCTTCCTCCACACGGTGGCGCGGGGGATCGTCCCCATCATCCAGATCTTCGCCTTCTACGTCATCACCCACGGCCACTACTCCCCGGGAGGAGGGTTCCAGGGAGGGGTGATGCTGGCGGCCTCCATCATCCTGCTGCGCATCTCCATCGGTGAGGAGTCGTTCAAGCGCTTCCCCCGGGAGGCGGCCATCTGGATCGCCGTCCTGGGGGCGCTGGCCTTCGCCCTTCTCGGATTCCTCTCCCTCCCCTTCGGCGGGAACTTCCTGGAGTACGCGGCGGGAATGCCCTGGCTCGACGCGGCGGCGGCGCGCTACTGGGGGATCTTCTTCGCCGAGGTCTTCATCGGCTTCCTGGTCTGGGGTGCCCTCGTGGCCATCTACGACGCCCTCACCACCGGAGGTGACGCGTGACCGCCGACTTCCTCCTGGGTCGCTACCCCTACATCCTGGTGGCCCTCCTCCTGGGGATCGGGATCTACGGGATGATGATGAAGCGGAACCTCCTCAAGAAGGTCATCGGGATGACCATCTTCCAGACCGCCGTCTACCTCCTGTTCATCCAGGGCGCCA
>JBJHBD010000148.1:0-6474 GCA_050485305.1 Gemmatimonadota bacterium | reverse complement strand
GAAGCGCATCGTGGACTTCGTCCACGGCCAATCAGAGGCCCGGATCGCCATCCAGCTCGGCCATGCCGGGCGGAAGGCCGCCACCCGCCTTTCCTGGGAGGGGGACAACGAGCCGTTGGAGCCGGACGAGGCGTGGGAGATTCTTTCCGCCTCACCCATCCCCTACTTCCCGGACCGGAGCCAGACTCCCCGGGAAATGACCCGTGCCGACATGGATCGGGTGACGGAAGAGTTCGTGCGCGCCACCGGATACGCCGAGGAGGCCGGCTTCGATCTCCTGGAAATCCACATGGCCCACGGCTACCTCCTGGCCTCCTTCATCTCGCCCCTCACCAACACCCGCACCGACGAGTACGGGGGGAGCCTGGAGAACCGGATGCGCTTCCCCCTGGAGGTCTTCGACGCCTGCCGCGCCGCCTGGCCCCAGGAGCGCCCCATGAGCGTGAGGGTGAGCGCCGTGGACTGGGCCCCCGGGGGGATGGGTCCTGACGACACGGTGGAAGTGGCACGCCTCCTGGCGGCCCATGGGTGCGACGCCGTGGACGTGTCGGCGGGGCAGACCGTCCCCTTCCAGAAGCCGGTTTACGGGCGCCTCTTCCAGACCCCCTTCGCGGACCGGGTCCGGAACGAGGTGGGAATCAGCACCATGGCGGTGGGGAACATCTCGTCGTGGATGGATGTGAACACCATCGTGGCCGCCGGTCGCGCCGACCTCTGCCTCCTGGCCCGCGCCCACCTCTTCGACCCCTACTGGACCCGCCACGCCGCCGCCATGCAGGGGTACCCCCTGGAGTGGCCCCCCCAGTACGCCTCGGTGGAGCGCTACACCCCCCGCTTCGAGTTCCACTTCGGGGGGGAGTGAGTGGGGGCGCCCGCCGGCGCCCCCACTCACTCCTCACCGTACCCCGCCCTTCAGGGTGATGAGGATGGCGCCGTGGCGGGCCCGTTCACCCCACCGGTCCAGCGCCGCCGGTCCCCTAATGACCTCGACGCGTTCGATGTCCTCGGGGACGATGTCGCTGAGTCCTGCCTCCACGATCTCCCCGTTCACGAGGAGCAGAGGCGTGTTGCCCGACTCGAGGGACATGCTCTGGGAAGACCGGACCCGAATGGTGGTGACCGTATCGGTGGCTACCTCGGGAAGGGTAGAATCGTCCTGAAGGAAGGGGAGTCGGATATTTCGGGTCGTGCCGGAGGGGGCCGCCCGGTCGTCGGCGTCCTCCCGCATGAGGGGGAGTTCGGTGTTGACGAAAGGAGTCGGGAGTTCCGTCTCCGCCCGCTCGAGGGGCGGCGATATCCTGGCCTCGGTCTCGGCGGCGGCTTCCGGCGTCGGCACCAGGGTGGTCGGGTCGGTTGAACCGGTGGGGTGGATCCGGGCGCTCCCGAGTAGCCCCATCAACTCGTCCATCCGCTCTTCGATTTCCTCCCTCAGTCGATCCTGTTCGGCCAACTCCTCGCGGTAGAGGGCTGCGCGCTCCCGGTAGAGACGGTTGATGGCCGCAATCCGCTGGGCCACGTCCTGCTCCCACTGCTCCCGGAGCCGCGCCGGGCCGCGGAACTCCAGCTCACCCAGCGTCAGGGTTGGGGTGAAGTCGGAGCCGGAGGATGGGCTCGGCCCTCCCACGCCCTCGGCGGGGGACTCCGGCGCGTCCGGCGCCGCCACCTGGCTGGGCGAGGGGGAGCCGCAGGCTGCGGCCAGCGCGACACCGGCCAGTGCCACACACCCGACCACGGCCAACCGGGAGAGGCGGGCAGCCCCGGGGCGGAGGTGCCCGAGCCGGGTCTCCAGGAGGCGGGGATCTTCCAGGAGGGCCGCCGCGGGGAGGGCCGGGCGGGATGCCCGCTCCCCCACCTCCAGGAGAATTTTCCCGTACTCCTTGGGCGGCACCCCCTGAGCCAGAACGCGGGCGTCACAGTCCAGCTCCACCGCACGCCGGAGGCGTCGAAACTGGTACCAGAGCACCGGATTCCAGGGAGCCGCCAGAACCATCCCCACACCCAGCGCCAGGACGAGGGTGTCGCGGACCCGCGCGTGGGATTCTTCGTGGAGGAGAACGGTGTCCACCGAGGAGGGAGGGAGGGCGAGGAGCCAGCGGGGGAGGACGATGGCGGGAGCGCGAACCCCCACCACGGCGGGCCCTTCGCGCGTCGAGATGTGAACGCGGCGCCCGGCTACGGCTTCGAGGGGCCATCTTTTTCGCTCCCCCGCGAGGCGCCGCGCTCCCATCAGGAAGAAGAGGGCGAGCCCCGTGGACAGGAGCCCCCAGAGAGTGAGCCACCCCCACCTTGGGAGGGGGTCGACGGCATTGATTCGCGCGGCCCGAAGGGAGAGGAAGGTCGCCGCGGAGTCGCGGATCCCGGATACCAGCCCCACCGAACTCGCCTCCTCGAACTGCGGGGTGACGGAAAGCTCGGCGCCGTGCTCCACGAGGAAGGTGATCTCCGCCGGACCGGGGGAGCCTTCGGTGACCCATCCTCCCTGAAGAAGGGCCCACCCGGGGATGGCGAGGGAAAGGGCCATGGCGCCCAGCCAGACCCAGCGTCCGGGGCGGCCCGTGGCCCGCAGCGACCGCTCCAGCGCCAGCGCTCCAAGGGCAACGAGGAGGGCCACCGCCAGGAGATAGAGCATCCAGGTCATCATGATTCGTCCTCCGTGGTGGGGGCATTGCCGGTGGAGTCGTCGAGTTCGTCCAGGAGTTTCCGCATCCGGGCCACCTCATCGGCGGGGATGGCGCGATCCGAGACGAGACGAGCCAGAGTGAGTTCGGCGGAGCCGTGGAAGATCTTGTTCACGATTCGCCCGAGGGCGCTTCGTCCCGCCTCTTCCGACGCCACCAGGGGGAGGTAGCGGTAGGCGCGCCCCTCGGATTCGTGGGTGACGAACCCCTTCTCTTCCAGGATCTGGAGGATCTTGAGGACGGAGGTGTAGCCCAGCTCGTCGTCGAGGCGCTCACGGACCTCGGCCACGGTACCCGAGCCTTCCCGCCACAGGATGCTCATGATGTCGAGCTCGCGCTCGGTGAGGGTGAGGTCTCGGGGCATGGGACTCTCCGGAGAAGGGTGTACGAATGCGTTCGTATCCCATGGTAAGACCCCGGTGCGGATTTGTCTACCCTTTTCTTCGTAGACGTCTCCGGGTCAGGCGTCGCGGTAGGCCCGCAGGAAGAGCCACCCGCTCGCCAGAAGGGCGATTCCGATCCAGATTCCGCCCCAGACCAGGGTGGGAACGCCGGTGAGCTGGGCCAGCATGTGAGCGTCGGAGGGGAGGTGGGGGCGGTCCAGGACATCGCTCTTGATGTCCAGGATGGCGTAGAGGCAGGAGGTGAGCCCGAGTCCAACCAGGATGGTGCGGTTGGCCTTGGGGGTCATGGTTCGGTGGATCAGGAGGAGGCCGGCGCCGAAGAGGACGCCGAACACCATCCCGAAGGCTCCCCGGACGAAGAGGAGGGTGAGGAGGATGGTCCCCACCCCCAGCGCCTGGGTGATCCGCGCCGGGTTCTTGAGTCGTCGGGCTCCCTCCAGGATGAGGGCCCCCCAGGCCAGACTCCCGAGGTATCCCGAGGAGAGGGTGATGAACGCATTCCCGCCGGGGCAGTAACAGGCCCCTCCCAGGTAGGGGTTCAGAGTGATCTTCTGCACCGATCCTCCGGTAGCCACCGCTGCCATGGCGTGGCTGATCTCATGGAGAAAGACCACCCACACCTTGAGGGGGTAGACGAAGAGGGTGTCCCAGAGAAGCCAGAGGACCCCGAAGTAGAGGGTGAACCCGAGGAGGAAGAGGAGGCGGCGTTTCGTGATCCCCTTCACGCTCCACCCCTCCGGTCCACCGTGGCGATCTCCGGAAGAAGAACGGGAGCGAGACTTCGCAGCTCTTCCCGGGCCAGGAGCGCGCCCTGTCCGGTAGCCCCCAATGCATCGAGGGACCGCTCGCGGAGACGGCTCCGGCTCATCCCCACTTCGAACCCGAACCCATGGGAAAACGGGAGGATGGTTCTCTCCCACTCCCGCCGGAGCGCTTCCGCTTCATTCCCGGTGACCTCCACCCCCCGGGCGTCGAGGAGGGCGGTCAGCGCTTCCGGGTCGCCGGTGGTTCCGCGCTCGGCAAGCCGCTCCTGGAAGGCCGCCGGGTCGTGCAGCCGGGTGCCCAACGTCAGGACAAAGGCGGCCCGGGCCTCCTCGAAGGGAACGGCTCGGCGGTTCTCCAGCTTCAGGACGTGGAATCCGTAGGTGGTTTCCACCACAGGGCTGATATCTCCGGGCTCCAGGTTGCGCGCCGCCCTCCAGAACTCCGGTACCCACGTGCCTTCTCGCCCCGGTTGGAGAAGCCCACCCCGCCGGGCCGCACCCGGCTCCTCGGAGATCTCCCCGGCCACCTGTGCAAAATCCTCTCCTCCCCGGATCCGGCGGAGGGCAGCCTCGGCTCCTTCCCGTGCCTGGTTGCGAGCGGATTCCGGTGCCGTGCGGGGGGCCAGGAGAACCAGGTGCCGGACCTCCAACTCCCATTCGGGGGCGGATTCGTACTGGATGCGGAGCGCCTCTTCGTGGGCACCGGCCCGTTCCAGCGCCACCTCAGCCTGGAGTCGGCGGATCCGGAGCGCGTGCTTTTCGCGGGCCATCCAGGTCGCTCCCAACTCCCCGACCCGCTCTCCCGCCACCGCCGCTCCCACCCCCGCGATGAGGGTCAGCATCTCCACCTGGGCGGGGCCAAGACCGCGGAGGTCGGCCTCCGTGAAGGGGATCTCCTCCACCTCGAGGGCCGGTGGCGCGCCGCATCCGGGGAGGAGGGCGAGGGCGCCCGCAACCAGGAGGAGGGGGATTCCGCCCTCGGATGTCAACGGAATGCGTAGCCCGAAAGGCCTTGTTATTTCTGACATTTCAGGATGGGTGGCGGGATTGTGAATTCAATGACGGATTACGGATTAACGATGCGTTAACAGACGGAGGCCATACTTGCGCCACAACCCTCAACCGGCGCGCGGCCCCCGAGACCGAAGGCTTTTCCGTATCCCACCTTCTGGTCAATCGCGGTGAACCCGCAGGACCCAATCCCACCGCCCTCGCCGCATATCGGTTGACCGACCATGGCACCCCACCTTTGCCATCAATCGGGTCGGTCGCGCGCCGGTATCCTACCTCTCTCCACGGTGGACGGGTACCGCGGCGGTGGAGTTTCACCCTCAGTACCGGACGCCCGGCCAGAGGGTGAGACCACGGGCCAGAACCTCTCCTTCCAGATCCGCGCCGAAGATCCCGATCCGCCACTCCGTGCTCCCATCCATCCGGACACGGGGTGAGGTGGTGCCGATTCCCTCCCGGTTCACGAAGAACTGGGATGAACCGTCCGGGCGGAGGGTGATGGCGACGTGGAACCACCCCATCCTCGGCAGGTGCCGCCCCACCTCCACCGTCTCGGGAGCGAAGCCGTTGTGGCTCCAGATTTCGGCCCGGGACGGGTTCGAGCGGGACACCCGCCCTGCGGGGTACCGGAAGCAGACCTCCTGCCGGATCGTCCACCGGTCGAAACTTCGGTGGGAATCCCCTGTGGGTGCCGTCCCTTCCGGTGGGTCCGCATCGAGGAGGCAGAGGCGCACCTCCTGGCCATGGGGTTCTGTGAGGTAGAGGAGGAACTCGGCTTCGAGCGTGCCGCCCTGGGGGAGGGAGACCGGTGCCTGCGACACGAGTCCGTCCCACCCCCTTCCATCCCCCCGCAGTCGGAGGACGGGTGCGCCGCGAAACTCGTCCGGGATGGGGATGGGGTCTCCCACCGGGAGCCAGGTACCCAGGTCGAGGAGGGCGAACTCCTCACGGAGGAGGGTGCCGAGAGGGGCGTCCCCCCGCACCAGGAGGGGGACCGAATCGAGGAGCCATCCGTCGAAGTGGGCAAACACCTTGGTCATCCCCGCCCGGTTGGCCGTGAGGATCCCCTCCGGATTCACGGAGGCCACCTCCGGGTTCTGACTGACCCACCCCACCGGGGTGAGGCGCCCCATCCCATCGGAGTAGAGCACCTCCGCCTCGAGCTGCACCCGCCCTCCCCAGTCGGTGCGAATGGGGCGTTCTCCCAGGATCTGTACGCCTACCGGCACCGGGTCCAGCCGATCCGGTACCCAGAGGAGGGAGTGGAGCTCGCCGCCCACCGCCAACCGCATGGGGGTGGTGTCACCGGAGGCAAGGTCGAAGACCAGGATGTCGGGCTCCCCATCGAGGGAGACGAGGAAGGCCGCCGCCGAGCCGTCCGGGGCGCACGCCACCGGCCCTCCCGGCACCCCAGGGAGGGGGAGGGGTCGCCAGCTTCCCGATTCCGGGGACCAGAGGGCGGCTCCCACCCCCTCCTCCCGTTCACCATGAGTCACCACCACCTCTCCCGCTCCGCACCAGTCGGCGGAGAGGAACCGGGGAAGGGTGCGGCGCGCCAGCTCCGAGCCGTCGGGGGTGAGGACGAGGAGGGTGTCGGCCGCATCGCCCTGCGCGGCG
>JBJHBD010000147.1:0-6544 GCA_050485305.1 Gemmatimonadota bacterium | reverse complement strand
GTTGTGGACCGCCCGATGGGAGACCGGCTCGCCGTCCAGCCGCACCCCGTGTACCCCCGCAGCGGCGGAAGCAAAATCCAGGACCAGGGGGAGACGGTCCGGATCATCCCAGGTGAAGGTGACCCCCATCGTCCCGGTGAGGGGGGCGGTGCGCTCTTCGGGGATGGAGAGTTTGACCCGGTAGCGGAGCTCCGAGAGGGTGGCGGCGCGGTGCTGGGCCAGCTCCACGGAGATGCCGGGGTCCAGATAGGCGGCCGGGGTGGGCGTGGTGCGCTCGCAGCCGGCGAGCAAGGCGAGGAGTGCCGCGAAGCAGGCTACCCCCCGGAACCCCATCCTCCCGGGACCCGTCAAGCGGAGGAGGTCCCTGCCGGGGCGGTGGCGGAGACCGCGGTGTCGGCGGTGCCATATCGCCCATCGATGTAGCGCACCAGAATCTCCTTGAACTCGGCTACGAGCCCATCGCCCTTCAGGGTGGTGTAGTGCTCGCCGTCCACGTAGACGGGGGCCTTGGGTTCCTCGAAGGTGCCGGGGAGGGAGATCCCGATGTTGGAGTGTTTGGACTCACCGGGGCCGTTCACCACGCATCCCATGACGGCCACGGAAAGCTCCTCCACCCCGGGGTAGCGCTCGCTCCAGACGGGCATCTCGTCGCGGATGAACCCCTGGATCTCCTCGGCCATCTCCTGGAAGAAGGTCGAGGTGGTGCGGCCGCAGCCGGGGCAGGAGGTGACCTGGGGTTCGAAGCTCCGGATGTGGAGCGACTGGAGCACCTGCTGGGCGACCTTCACCTCTTCGGTGCGATCGCCTCCGGGGCGCGGTGTGAGAGAGACGCGGATGGTGTCGCCGATCCCTTCGATGAGGAGGGGGGCGAGGCCTGCCGCGGTGGCCACCGTCCCCTTGGTCCCCATCCCGGCCTCGGTAAGCCCAAGGTGGAGGGGGTAGCGGGAAAGGGGGGCGAGCTGGCGGTAGACCGCAATGAGCTCGGGTACCTCCGAGACCTTGGCCGAAAGGAGGATGTGGTCGGCGGGGAGTCCGGTGGCCTCGGCCAGTTCGGCGGAGCGGATGGCGCTCTCGCAGATGGCGTCGCGGAGCACCTCCTGCGCGGTTTTGGGATGGGGGAGTCGGGCGTTTTTATCCATGAGGCGGGTGAGGAGATCCTGGTCCAGCGACCCCCAGTTTACCCCGATGCGGACGGGCTTCCCGTTCTCCATGGCGATGCGGACGATGTGCCGGAAGTTCTCGTCGCGGCGCTTGGCCCCCACATTCCCCGGGTTGATGCGGTACTTGGCCAGGGTGCGGGCGCACTCGGGGTACTTCTCCAGGAGGATATGCCCGTTGTAGTGGAAGTCGCCGATGAGAGGGACCTCCACGCCGGCGTCGGCGAGGCGCTCGGCGATCTCGGGAACGGCGGCGGCGGCCTCCTCATTGTTCACGGTGATGCGAACCAGCTCGCTACCGGCGAGGGCCAGCTCCGCAACCTGACGGGCGGTGGACTCGGGGTCGGCGGTATCCGTGTTGGTCATGGACTGCACCACCACGGGGGCCGCGCCCCCTACCTTCACCCCTCCAACATTGACTTCCAGCGACTCGCGTCGCGGCCAGATGCTCACGATGACTCCATGGGTTCGGGACGTGTCGAATCTAACGAAGACGCCATGGGCGAGACCACGGACGGGGAAAAACGCTGGCCAACACGGGTCCCGTGGTGCATTTTGTCAGGTTGACACTCCATTGATGCCCACGTCGCTGATGCCTTCGTACACTCATCCACAGGGACGCTCCATGACCATGCGCCGCATCTTCCAGCTCTCGGCCCTCCTGACCGCCCCCCTCTTCCTCTGGGCCTGCGGAGGTGACGACGCCGACCCGGGGCCCGATGTCCCCATGATGGAGGAGGCTGCCGATCCGGGGCCCATGCCCATGGGGGAGATGGATCATATGGTCATCACCCTGAACCCCCGAAACGATTCGGGAGTTTCCGGTGAGGCCATGGCCATGCACACCGCCGAGTCGGTGGTGGTGGTGGTGGAGGTGAATGGCCTTCCCGGTGAGGGGGAGTACGCCGCGCATATCCATGCAGGCAGCTGCGAAGCCGGGGGAGGCGTGGCCGCTCCCCTGAACCCCGTCATGGGGCTCGCCGACGGCACCGGTTCGAGCACCACCACCCTCGAGGCCGACGCCCTCTCCGCTGACGGCAGCTACTTCATCATGGTCCATGGCGAAGGGGGAGCTCCCATTGCCTGCGGCGACGTGGAGGGGCACGGGCACTGATGTCCCCCTCGCCGGCCCTGGCCGGTAGCGGGCTCGTCGGCGCCACCCTCCTCTGGGTGGGAGTGGGTGGGGGGTGGCCGTGCCACGACGCCCCCTCTCCCCACACCTCGCTTTCGGCGGCGGAGGCGGTCGCCCCGGTCGCGCTCCTCCAGGAGGTCCCGGACCAACCCGAGCCCTGGCAGCTCCGGGTGGACCGGGAGACCCGCACCATCGCCTTCGAAGCTCGCGTTCAGGCCGAGGCATTTCGCGCCTCGCTCCCGCCGGATCATCAGTACCATGCCATCGTCCACGCGGGAGGAGGGGCGGCGGGAAAATCCCTCCTCGTCACCCAGGTCCCCGACACCGAGGTGGCCGCCGTTCTCCGGGAGCTGGGCGCGGAGGACGGAGGTGGAGTTCCCATGGCGGCCTGGAGTCTGCGCTGGGTCCCCCTCGTTTCGGCCCCCAACTCCCGTGTCCGGGGGAGCCGCCTCTCCATCACGGTGACCTGGCCGGGAGCCCCGTGGGCCTATCGACTGGAAGAACTCCTCCACGATTCGGGGGGGCGGGGTGCCGAGTGGCGCTTCGGCGGAAATGAGGAACACGATGACCAGTGGCACTCCGGGTGTATCCTCTGCCTCTTCTCCTGCCCGGGCGGGGTGATGTCCAATGCCGCCTACTCCATCCGGGATCACCAGCGCGCCGCCACCGTCTTCGAGCCGCTGGATCTCCTTCCCCCTGACGGCACCGAAGTCACGGTGACCATTTCACTCCAATCGGGGTAGCGACGTGGGTCCGGGCGGATCCGGGAGCCCGGGACGACACCCACACTTCAAGTCGCGAGGTCCGGTTCGCCATGTCCGACGTCCGTATCACCGTCTCCGCCAACGGCTCCTTCAAAGTCGAAGGTCCGTTCACCCTGGTGGACCATGAGGGGAACGTCATCGAAACGCGAGATGACAAGCCCACCTACCTCTGCCGATGCGGCGGGTCCGTCAAGAAGCCCTTCTGCGACGGCACCCACTCCCGCATCGGATTCCAGGGAGCGAATCAGGCGGTAGCCGAAGCGCAGGAGCGCACCGGGCGGGAGGGCTGAGGTGGCCGGCAAGCCAAGTTTCGTCGGGGAGGTGAACCGCCTCTTCGATCGGGGGGCCGCCCTTCTGGACCTCCCCCCGGGGCTCCTGGCTCAGATCAAGGCGTGCAATGCCGTCTATCATCTCAGCTTCCCGCTCAAGCGGGACGACGGCACCATGGAGGTCATTCACGGGTGGCGGGCCCACCACTCGGCGCACCGCCTCCCGGTGAAGGGTGGGATCCGCCTCACCGAACACGCTTCGGAAGACGAGGTCACCGCGCTGGCCGCCCTCATGACGTACAAGTGCGCCCTCATGGACATCCCGTACGGAGGAGCCAAGGGGGCGATCCGGGTTGAGAAGGAGAAGTACTCGGAAGGAGAGCTGGAGCGGATCATTCGGCGCTACACCTACGAACTCGTCCAGCGGAACTGCATCGGCCCCGGGCTGGATGTACCCGGTCCCGACATGGGGGTGGGGGTGCGGGAGATCGCGTGGATCTCCGACACCTACATCGCTCTTGCCACCGGCGAACTGAATGCACAGGCCGCCGTGACAGGGAAACCGGTGACACAGGGAGGGGTGCGGGGGAGGGTGGCGGCCACCGGGCGCGGCGTGCACTTCGGAATTCGGGAGGCGGTCTCGGTCCGGGAAGACATGAAGGCGCTGGGGTTGGACCCGGGAGTCGAAGGGAAGCGGTTCATCATCCAGGGGTTCGGGAATGTGGGGTCCCACGCCGCCCGGTTTCTCGTGGAGGACGGTGCCGTCCTTGTGGGGATCGTGGAGCGGGAGGGGGCCGTCTACAACCCGAAGGGGCTCGATCTCGAGGCAGTGATGGAGAACCGGGAGGAGGGGCGCCCACTGGAAGAGCTGGAGCACACCGAACACCTGGACGAGGAGGGGGGTCCGCGGGGACTCGAATGGGCATGCGACATCCTCATTCCCTGCGCCATCGAGGGGGTCATCCACGAGGGGAACGCGGCCCGGATCCAGGCGAAGATCATCGCCGAGGGGGCAAATGGCCCCACCACCGCCGAAGCCGCCGAAATCCTTTCCCAACGGGACGTGCTCCAGCTCCCCGACATGTACCTGAACGCCGGCGGGGTCACCGTCTCGTACTTCGAGTGGCTGAAGAACATCTCCCATGTCCGGTTTGGACGCCTTGAGCGTCGCTTCGAGGCAGCCTCCACCGCCCGACTCATGAACGCCGTGGAGGCGCTCACGGGAGAGACCTTCCCCGAAGGAACCTTCAGGGAGCTGGCCGTCGGAGCCAACGAAGAGGATCTGGTGAACTCCGGACTGGAGGAGACCATGATCGTCGCCTACCACGAGATGCGGGAGAAGGCCCGGCTTCGGGGGGCCGACCTCCGTGCCGCCGCCTTCGCCACCGCCATCCTGAAGGTGGCCCGCGCCTACCAGGAGCGGGGGATCTTCCCGTAGGGGTGTGAGGGGGGCTGCATGGCGCCTCCCTCCGATGATGTGTCTGTTGACATCCAGGTGTACTATAACACATAGTACACCATGCTTCCCTTTTCCGTCGAGCTCCGTCCCGGGGCCTCTCCCTTCCGGGAGACGGTACACGCCGCCACCCGCGCCATCGTTTCGGGCGAACTGGGTCCAGGCACCCCCTTCCCCTCGGTCCGGGAACTGAGCCAGGCCCTCAAGATCAACCCCAACACCGCCCACAAGGTGGTGGCCGAACTCTCCCGGATAGGGCTCCTGGAGATCCACCCGGGGATCGGCACCGTGGTGGTCTCGAAGCTCCCACCCCCTCCCCCCGCCGAGGTTGAAGCCCTTCTGGGCCGCACCCTGGACGAGGTGTTGGTGGAAGCACGCCGCCTGGGGCTTTCTCGTCAGGAAGTACTGGATGCCGTGGCAAGCCGATGGGAGGCCCTCCTCTCTCCCGATCCCCCCTCTGAGCGCCCGGAGAACGACCCATGAACGCCGTCGACATCCGTGCCGTAACGCACCGGTACCGAACCCCCGGAGACGAGGCTCTCAGCCGGGTGGACCTGGCCATCCCCGAGGGCTCCATCTTCGCCCTCCTGGGACCCAATGGGGCCGGGAAATCCACCCTCCTCTCCATCGCCGCCGGCCTCCTCACCCCCCACCGGGGAGAGGTGCAGGTGCTGGGGCACCCTCGGGCTCGGCTTCCCCTGGCGCTCCGGGCCGAGGTCACCCTGGTGGCTGAGGGACTCCCCCCTCCGTCCCGAGATCGTTCTCCTGGCTGGGATCGCGGTGGGGCTCGGCCTCATTCCGGCCCTCGTGGTCCTGGGAATCGGAACCGAGTCGCTCTGGGGGAGTTGGGAAATCGGTGGAAGCTCGATGGGCTCCATCCAGGAGAATGCCCTCATCTTTCTCCAGCTCGGAACGGCGGCCTTCCTCGTGGGAACCGCCTTCCACACCCTCTCCGGGGGAGTGCTGGCGGGGGTCCTCCTCGCCCCCCTCGTCGCCCTCAACCTCATCCTTCTATCCAGATTGGGTGTGGGAGAGACCCTCTCCACCCTGGGGAGCGGCGCCCTCATCCTTCTGGGGGATGGGGCTGGCCGGCGCCCTCCTCCTGCGCATTCATCTGGACCCCCGTCCCCTCCCCGGTGCGCGAACCCTCGCCCTTCTCGTGGCCGCCGCCCTCTTCATCACCCGGGGGGCCTCATGACGAAGCACTCGCTCGGGGCCCAGACCCTCCACCTGCTGGCGAAGGACTGGCGGACCCGGCGAGCCCTCTACCTGGGGTTCCTCGGCGTCTTGGCCATGAATCTCCTCACCCCCTTCGGATTCTCGGTGGCAATGGGAATGGGCGCCGTCCTCTTCCTTTTCCTTGGGGGCGCCGTTCTCGCTTCCCTCCTTCTGGGAGCGGTGGTCCAGGACGATGCCCCTCTCGGGGCGGGAGCCCGGTGGCGGGCCCTTCCCATCCGACGTGATGCAGTGATCCTGGCCAAGGGCGCCACCGGACTCCTCATTATCCTGGCCATGGTGCTGGAGGGGTTGAGGTGGCTCCTCCTCCACCGAGCTCCCATGGGCGACGCCCTCCCCTTCCTTGCTCGGGTGGTGGGAGGATGGGGGATCTACCTCCTCCTCCCTGCCGGACTTGCGCGGGGGACCCGTAACCTCCGCCAGTTCGTCCTGGCGCTCATCGTGGCCCACCTGATCCTGGGCTTCGTCACACCCCTGTTCGACCGGGGTCTTCCTCCCGAGATCCGCAGGCCCGCCGTCGGTGAGCCGGT
>JBJHBD010000146.1:0-6683 GCA_050485305.1 Gemmatimonadota bacterium | reverse complement strand
GGACGACGGGGACGACGGGGACGACGGGGACGACGGGGACGACGGGGACGACGGGGACGACGGGGACGACGGGGACGACGGGGACGACGGGGACGACGGGGACGACCCCCGGCGCGCTACGCTACGTCAGCTCCCGCGCCACCTCCAGGACCCGGCCCACCGCGTCGTCGATCTGGACATCGGACAGGTAGGGAGCCGGACCCAGGCGGAGGGCATCTCCCCGGGCGTCGGTGAGGACCCCCCGCTCCCGGAGGCGCCGGACCAGCTCTCCCGCCCTGGGGGAACGAAGGACGAGGAACCCGCCTCGTTCGTCCGGCACCCACGGGTCGTCCACCCGGAGGATGGCCGGATCGGGGTCTCCCTCCCGCACCCCGTCGGCCAGCCGGGTCACCTGAAGGCGGCTCAACTCCCGGAGAAGTCCGGGGGAGAGACCCATCCTCCCGAAGAAGTCGAGGACTGCGGCGGCCCGGTACCGTGAGGTGGGATCGAAGGTGGAGCCGGCAAAGCGAGCGGACCCGGCGCCGTACCGCACCCCCCCGGACACCGGCGCGTCGGCCAACCGCCCGAACTCGCTGAACCACCCGGTGAGGACCGGGCGAAGCCGGGTGTCGGCAGGGGAGCGAAGGAAGCAGCACCCCTCTCCCCACTGGAGGTACTTGTAGCCGCCCCCCACCACGAAGGCCCCTTCGAGCCCCTCCTCCCGGAAGGAGAGGGGGACCACGTTGGTGGCGTGATAGGCGTCCACCAGGAGTTCGGCGCCCACTCGCCCGCACCCCTCCCGGACAAGCCCCAGCCCGGGGACGATCCGCGCGCTTTCGAAGAGGACGGCGGACACGAGGACGGCGGCGGTGCGGTGGTCAGCGGCGGCGGCCAGCCGCTCGGCCAGCGTCTCCACCGGGGCGGAGGGGATGCGGACCACCTCGATCCCCTCCTCCTCCAGGCGGGCGAGGAGGCGTCGGATGGTGTGGAACTCCCCGTCGGTGGTGACGAGGCGGGGGCGCTCCCGGAGGGGGAGGGCCGAGAGGAAGCGGGCCACCAGCTCGAGGGTATTCTGCCCCAGCGTCACCTCCCCGGAGGGGTCGTCATGGAGGGCGCGCACCCCCTCCTCGATGCGGGCCGAGATGGCGAAGACCCGCTCCCACTTGTCATCCACCTGCTCGGCGGCATCCAGCCACGCCTGCTGCTGGGCTTCGAAGGCCACATCGGGCCACCCCTGGTGGGAGTGCCCGGTGAAGAGGAGGCGCTCGGCCACCCGGAAGCGGGTGTAGTGGGCGGCGAGGGGGTTCGGGTGCCGGGCCAGATCGGCAGGCCCGCGCAGGGGCGGTGGGCCCTCTTGTGGGCCCCTCACAGCCGGTTCCGGATGGCCCAGAGGTCGGGGAAGACCGGGTGGCCCAACGTCTTCTGCAGGTACCCGACCCCCGCGGACCCCCCGGTTCCCTGACGGGTGCCGATGGTCCGCTCCACCATCTTCACATGGCGGTACCGCCACTCCTGGAGCCCTTCGTCCAGATCCACGAGGCGCTCGCAGAGGGAGGCGTGCAGCGGGTCGGCCCGGTACACCTCGATAAGGGCATCCTGGACGGTGGGAGAGGGTTCGACGGGGCGGGTGACGTCCCGCGCCCGCGCCTCGTCGGGGATGGGATATCCGGCATCCTTCAGGTACCGGAGGACCGCATCCCACAGGGTGGGCTCCCGGAATCGCCGCTCCAGCGCCTCCCGGGCCCGGCTCCCCTCGGGGAATCCCTGGATGATGGCCTCCCGCTTGTACCCCAGGACAAACTCCATCTGCCGGAACTGGTCCGACTGGAACCCGCTGGAGGCCTCCAGCCGATCCCGGAAGGAGAGGAATTCCAGCGGGGTCATGGTCTCCAGGATGTCCACCTGCGCCACCTGCACCTTCAGGATGGTGAGGATGCGCTTGAGGGTGTGCTGGGCCCGGTGTCCATCCCCCTCATTCAGGAGCGCGCGGAGGTAGTCCAGCTCATGGAGGAGCTCTTTGAACCAGAGCTCGTACACCTGATGGATGATGATGAAGAGGAGTTCGTCGTGCTCCGGCCCCTCCGAACGAGGGCGCTGAAGGGTCAGGAGTTCCTCGACGGCGAGGTAGCTTCCATAGGTGACGGCGCGATCGACGGAGACTTCCGACGAGGGGCTCACAGGGCGGTCGGTCATGGTGTCCATGGTCCGGGGCGGTGATCGGGCAGATCGTTCAAGGGCCTTCAGGGGATGGATCGGCGAATTCCCCCACGGGGGCAAGGTGTGCGCGGCGGGCGGCACCCAGGAAGATGAGATCGAAGCCCAGATCTTCCGGTAGGGTGGCGTACCAGGCGAGGGCCTCGTCCCGGCGCCCGAGAGCACTCAGGAGGGCGGCATACTCCGTCCGGAAGGCCGCCCGGGGGAGGAGGGGAGTCGCCGAGGTTACGCCGCTCCGATACCGTTCGGCCACCGCGGACGCCGGGGTGAGCGCCGCCTGCGGCTCGCCGCGCGCCATGGCCACCCGGATCCCGAGGATGGCGTGGGCCTTCGCCAGATCCAGAGAGGGATCGCCCCCGTCGATGCGCGACCGGAGGGCGGCCCGATGTCCGGCGGCCCTTTCCACCTCTCCGGCCTGAAGGGCGAAAAGCCCCAGGTAGAAGTCGTCGAATCCGGGGTCCGGTCCGTCACCCAGGGGGGCTCCCCGGAAGATGGATTGTCCGGTGGGGCCGACGGCGGCGCCCTCCCGAAGGTGGATGAGGAGTTCCGCCGCCTCCTCCGGGGGGATCCGGAAATCCGGAAGGAGGGTGAAGAGGGCCCGGGTCCGGAGGGCGAGCGCCGGGTAGATCTCGCCCATGGCCTCCAGCTCCCCTTCCGCCTCCCGGTACGCCCCCGTCGCCGCCAGGGCGTGGGCCAGGAGAAGGCGCACCGCCACCTCCCCGTCGGGGGAATCGGTGCCCCGGAGGAGGGTCCGCGCCGGATCGACGACACCCTGGGGGTTCCCCGTGTAGGACGCCGTTCGCCAGAGCGCCTCCAGGAGGCGTTGATCGCCGATTCGCCCCCGGGCGGCGAGTGCACCCTCCTCCGCCTCGGCCTCCCCGAGCCCCAACACGCGCAGGAGGAGCACCTCGGGAGCCTGATCCCCCTCGGGAGCGAGGGTGAGGAGGCGGCGGGTAAGGGAGTCCAGGGCCGGAGCGTCACGGGCCACCGCCTTCAGGCGGGCCAGGTGGAGAAGGCTGTTCAGGTCGTCTCCACGGAGCCCCAGCACCCGCTCGAAGGCCGCGGTGGACTCGAGAATGGGTCTTCCGCGAAAGGGACCCCGGTGGAAGAGGAGTTCGGCCAGCTCGAGGGCGGCATCGGCGTCGTCGGGGTACCGGTCCAGGATGGTGCGATAGTGGCGCACCCCTTCCTCCGTCCCCCGGTTGGTGGCCTCCAGCGCCTCCACCAGGAGGCGGGCTCGCCCCGAGAGTCGCTCCCGGTGGGCGACGGCGCGTGCGCGGGCGGGGGCCACGAGTTCCATCCTCCCGGCCCAGTTGGCGGCGCTGCTGAGCTGGTAGTGGGCGAGGGCAAAGGTGGAGTCCTCCGCCACCGCCGCCTCGAAGTGCGCCACCGCCTGGTCGAACTGTCCCACCCGGAGCGCCGACTCCCCCTGGAGGTAGTGTTTGAGGGCGGGGATGGAGGGGGAGGTGAGGGCGGCGGTCCCCGCCAGGCGGGCTCCCCGCCCCTGGAGGTGGGCGGCGAGGATCCGCGCCACCAGCCGGTCGGAGATCTCCAGGAGCTCTCCCTCCCCGCCATCCGCCTCCACCCGGGCACGAGGGGGAGAGGCGCCGGTGGATTCGTAGAGGGCGACCTCCACCTGGAGGCGATCCCCCGACCCCACCACCGTGCCCAGCGCCAGGAGTCCCGCCCCCCTCCGGCGCGCCTCCTGGCGGGCGTGGGCGAGGAGGTCTCCGCCCCGCCCCCCCGAAACGAGTTCCGGGAGGGGGCCCGCCACGGTGAGCGATCCGGCGCCGTCCAGCCCGTTCGCCAGGAGGACCGCCATCCCGTCGGAGAGGTAGGCCAGCTCCGCGGGGACGCTGGCCTGGAGGGGGAAGATGGCGATCCGGTTCGGATCCACCCCACCCGGCGCGGGGCCCGCGGAGCGGGTGGCCGCCATCCACCCCACTCCGAGCCCGAGGGGGATCAGGATCAGGAGGAGGAGGAGGAGGAGGGGGTGCGCCGGGAGACGACGTCTCCGGACGGGGTGGGAGGGGGCGGCAGGCATCCCATCCCCCTGGGGGAAAGAGGCGGCAGGGGGTGCGCCCACTGCCGGAACGGGAAGGGGAGGATGGGTTCCCCCCATTCCCCGGAGTTCGGCGGCGAGGGCGGTGGTTTCCGGGTCCGGCTCCACCCCCAGCTCCCGGCGGAGCGCCTCGGAAAAGGTGTCGTGGGATCGGAGCGCCGCGGTCCGATCTCCCAGCTCGGTGAGGCGGCGCATGAGGCGGCGGACCGACTCGTCGCTGAGGGGGGCGAGGGAGTGGGCCTTCCGGGCCCATCGGCGGGCCCCTTCCCGATCCCCTGCCGCAAAGGCCGCATCGGCGAGGGACCATGCCGCGTCGCGTGCCAGCGCCCGGAGGCGGTCCCGTTCCCCGTCGAGCCACCGGTCGAACTCGGGGGCGTCGGAGACGGAGAGTCCCGCCAGGAGCTCCCCCTGGAAGAGCTCGACGGCGTGGGCGAGTTCGCCCCCTTCCAGCGCCGCCCGGAAGGCGACCACATCGGTTTCCACCATCCCGGGAGTGAGGGTGAGGGTGTCCCCTCCCCGGGGGGGGAGCACTTCCTCCCCCAGTGATTGCCTCAGGAAGTGGAGCGCCTTCCGGAGGGCGCCCCGAGCCCGTTCCCCGTCGAGTTCGGGCCAGAGGTGTGCGATGAGGGTTTCGCGGCGGACCCCGCTCCCTTCCCCGTGGAGCGCCAGGAAGGCGAGGAGCGCGAGTCGCTTGGGCTGCGCCATGACCGACCGGACCGGGCGCCCCTCCGCGTCCTCCACGGCGATTCGCCCCAGGAGGAGGAGTCGAAACGGGGGTCTGAGAGAGGATTCGGGGGTCACGGGGGGCGAGTCACGGAGAGGTCACGCTGGGGGGACGCGGGGAGGATACGGTACGCGCACGAAGGCTTGTTCCACAACGGTTGACACTCGCCGTGACACCGTTCACCCACCCTCGACTCCAGTTGGAGGTACGATGCAACGTCGTAGACGGAATGGAAGCTTCCCGGGTCCCCTCATCCTCGCCGCCCTCATTGCCCTTCTCCCCGGGTGCGGGGGCGACGATGGGGGCGTCACCGATCCGGGAGGGGGCGACCCTCCACCCGAAACCCCGGACTTCGCCCTGGCGGTGGCTCCCGGGACCCTCTCGGTGAGCCAGGGAGAGAGCGGGAATCTGACCGTCTCCATCACCCCTTCCGGAGGGTTTTCCGGCGCGGTGACCATCGCGGTGGAGGGGCTCCCCCAGGGGGTCACGGCGAGCGCCCTCTCCCTGGGATCGGGGACGAACTCCGGGTCCCTCACCCTCACGGCCGCCTCCAACGCCCAGGCGGGGAACGCCACGGTGACGGTGAGGGGGACGGCCACCGGGATCCAGCCGAAGACGGCCACCCTCACCCTCACGGTGACCGCCACGGCGCAGCCGGACTTCACCCTCTCCCTGGATCCGGCAAGCCTCTCGGTGGAGGCAGGGGGGTGGGGCACCGCCGCGGTGGCCATCACCCGCACCGGTGGGTTCGCCGGAGCGGTGGCCCTCACGGCCTCCGGGCTCCCCGCCGGGGTGACCGCTTCTTTCGATCCGGAGGCGCCCACCGGGAGCAGCTCCACCCTGACCCTGGTCACCACGGCTGGGTACATGGCGGCGCAGACGGCGGCCGGGGAGTACACGGTGACGGTGCAGGGGAGCGCCGAGGGGGTAGGGGAGAAGTCCGCCGCCCTCACCCTCACGGTGACGGCTCCGCCTCCGCCCGCGGGGAACACCGAGTGGGAGTTCTGCGAGTCCACCGGGCTCCCGGTCTGGGTGGCGGTGCGGGACGGAGACGGCCCCTGGACCCGAGCGGTCGGCTCGGGGGGGCGGTACACCTTCCAGATCGATGCAAACCGGGGCGGGGTGGCCTGGGTTTACCCCGAACTCCAGGGCGGCTTCTCCATGGAGGTCTTCTACGGGACCCGGGACGAGTTGGTGGAGTACGGGGCCGACCGCTGCGCGGGGAACCCGGGGGCCGGGAAGACGGTGACTGCCTCCGTTCCCGGACTCGGCGCCACCGACGTGACCGTCATGACGCTGGGAGGACGGCTCCCGGTTGAGGCACCCACCGCCGGATCCCCCAACATCACCTTCCAGGGGGTGCGCACCGGTCCGGTGGATCTCCTCGGGGGGCGGTCGGCCCTCGATCTGGCCACCCTCCAGATCACCCCGCAGCGCTTCATGATCCGGCGGGGGCTGGACCCGGCGGACGGGTCGTCACTCGGGGCGCTGGACTTCGACGGGGCCGACTCTTTCGCGCCCCAGCCCGGCTCCCTCACGGTGAACGGCGCCGGGGGGCAGACCCTCGTGACCACCACCAGCTACAGCACCGCCCAGGGGACCTGCGGGAACCTGACCGTGGGGCTGGGGGGAGCGGGTACCACCTGGCACGGCGTCCCCAACAACCGCCGCGAGGCCGGGGATCTGCACTTCCTCACGGTGACG
>JBJHBD010000145.1:0-6687 GCA_050485305.1 Gemmatimonadota bacterium | reverse complement strand
TCCGTAGGGTGCGAAGACCAGGCGTAGCCTTGCGCTACGGCGAGGAGGAGAGACGCCGCATGGCGCGATGCATCGGCTCGCGAATGTCAGCTATAATGTGCTCCCGGTAGTAACAGGGGGGGTGGCGGCGCTCAGGAAGGGGTGCGGAAGCCCTGAGCCGGGGGGTGAGGGTCACTCGATGGGTGTTTGGCCCCGTAAAGTGGGTCAGCGGCCCGCCCAGGCGCCGAGATGTGCGGGGAAGATGGGGGTGGGCGACAAGGCCAATCCCGCATCTCAAATCCCGTCAAGGGGTTGGAGGCCGAATCGCATGTCTGGATGGGACGACTTTTCCACATACTCCGGAGAGAACGCCCCCCGCACCCTCGCACCACGCCACCCCCATCCCTTCCCTCGTCCATCAACCTCAGGATAGCTTTCAGGGTAGCTCGTCCCCAGCCCCTCAGACCCTCCGGAAAAGGCATCACCACCGTGCAGATCCAGGTCAACACCGACAACACCATCGACGGCCACCAGGACCTGAAGGTCCGTGTCATTGAAATCGTGGAACACTCCCTCAAGCGGTTTGCCGACCGGATCACCCGCATCGAGGTCCATCTCCAGGACATGAACGCCCACAAGGGAGGCCGCGACATCAAGTGCACCATGGAGGCTCGCCTCTCGGGGCTTCAGCCGGTGGCGGTGGATGAGCTGGCCGAAGATGTGATCCGATCCGCCCGGGGAGCCGCGAACAAGCTCGAGCGGGCGCTGGACACCCGGCTGGGCAGGCTGGGGCGCCGGTCAGAGTAGCGAGGGTGAGGCGCTGATTTGCGCCGGAAGTCGCGCCGCTACAGGCGTCACCCTGAATAGTGACATGGTGTACCAATGAACCGATACGGGGTTGTCGCACACCATCAAAAAGACGCCGGGAGCACATCGGTCCGGCGGCGCATCGGCAGCCTCGCGCCCGCGCTCATCCCCCTCCTCTTCGGCGCCTGTGACAGTGGGGGGGAGGGGGTCACCGAGCCTCCCCCTCCTCCCCCCGCGAACCAGCCTCCGGTCGCGGCATTCACCCTCAGCGCCGCCGAGGGTCCAGCCCCCCTTTCCGTCACCTTCGACGCCTCGGCTTCGACGGATCCCGACGGAGAGATCACCTCCTGGCAATGGGATTTCGGCGACGGCGCCGCCGGAAGCGGGCAGGTGGTTACCCACGACTATACCCACCCCGGATTCCACTTCCCTCGCCTCACCGTCACCGACAACCGGGGCGCCCGCGACACCCGGAGTGACTCGGTCCTGGTGCGCGCGGCCCCACTGGGGTTGGGGGAAGGCGTCATCGAGGGGGTGGTCTGGCACGACACTTCGGGGGATGGGATCAGGGGCTCCGGCGACCCTCCGGTCCCGGCAACCCTCGTCTGGCTGGATCTGGACGGTAACGGAGTTCGCAGCCCGTCCGACCCGTACACCCTCACCGACTTTGAGGGGCGATTTCGCTTTGAGGGAACGCCCACCGGCACCCCGGTGACCGTATCCCAGGAGCTGGGGCTCGGGTGGACGAGCACCTTTGCCGGGGTGGTGGAGACGGGGGGCGGGGGCGGTCTCACCCCGCCCGCCCGCGTCATCGGCGGCACCCTCGCGGTCCCGGGGGAATTCCCCTTCATGGTGGCGCTGGTGGCGGCGCACATCCCCGGGAACCGGAACGCCTTCTTCTGCGGGGGGAGCTTCATCGCCTCCCGGTGGGTCCTCACGGCGGCCCACTGCGTCGAACAGGACCCCCCGGCGACACTCCGGGTTCTGGTGGGGACGCTGGACCTGACCGAAGGAGGGGAGCGGGTGGGAGTCGAACGGATCATCATCTTCCCGGCATACGGAGCCAACTCATTCGCCGGGAATGACATCGCCCTTCTGGAGCTGGAGCGCGAGTTCCGGGTTCCCCGGAGCGTCCTCCAGCGGCAGGGGCGCCCCCACCTCTCCGCCCCGGGGCGGGAGGCCACCGCCGCCGGGTGGGGGCGCACCACCTCGCAGGGGCAGATCTCCGATCAGCTCCGTCGGGTGGACCTTCCCCTCATCTCCAACGCCCGGTGCCAGGAGCTTCTGGGGAACACCATCGTGGACTCCACCATCTGCGCCGGGACCCAAGGGAGTACCCGAAGCACCTGCTCAGGGGACAGCGGCGGGCCTCTTCTGGTGCGGGACGGAGGGCGTTGGATCCAGGTAGGGGTCACGAGCTTCGGAACCTCCACCTGCCAGCCTCCCATCGCCTGGGCGAGAGTCTCCGAATTTGAAGGGTGGATTGCCCAGCAGGTTCCCCGGGAACCGTCGCTCACGGTCACCGTGAGTCCGGTGGCGGGGACTCCGGCAAGGGTGGAATTCGGAAACTTCCGGTGAGCTCCTGGCTCACAGCCAGGAGGCGGAGCTGCACCTCCCGGTCGTAGGCCACCGGGTGCGCCTCCGACTCCACCCCCTCGAAGAAGAAGCGCCCAACCAGATCGGGGGGAGCTTCCAGCACCTGGAGAAGTGCCCGGAGCCCATCCTCCACGGTGCTCTGCGGGGTGGACCCGGTTTCCCGGACCAACCCGGTGTTCATGGCCGGCGCCGGGTGAACCGCATTCATGGTGAGGCCGATCCCCCCAAACTCCCGCCCCAGGGCGAAGGTGAAGAGGATCTGCGCAAGCTTGCTCCGACCGTACGCCTGCCCCCCTGAGTACCCTCGGTCCATGCGGAGGTCGTCGAAGTCCAGGGGGATCTGGGCCCGCGACGTCACATTCAGGATCTGGCCGCCCGGTCCGTCGGCGACGAAGAGGGGAAGCAGGTTCATGGTGAGGAGGTACCCCGCCAGGTAGTTCACCTGGAAGCGGAGTTCGTGACCATCCTCGGTGAGGACCCGCTCGTGCCCCGGACTCCCGGGCCCCACTCCGGCGTTGTTCACCAGGAGGTCGAGGCGCTCGTAATCCCGAAGGATCGCCTCCGACAGATCTCGCACCTGCGCCAGCGAGGCAAAGTCCGCCAGATAGTACCGGGCGCTCCCCACCCCCTGGGCTTCGATGGCCGCCACCACCTCCCGAGCCCGCTCCTCATTTCGCCCGTGGACGATGACGTGTGCGCCCTCCGACGCCAGATGCAGCGCCAGCTCCCGCCCCAGCCCGTCGGTGGATCCCGTGATGAGGGCCACGTGGGTGCCGGGCCCCGGGCGCTGCCCCATAAGGCCGGTGGGCGCGCCGACGCCCCATGCCACCGCAAGGGCGAGGAGAAGGGCACGGGGGGGGAACTTGCGGAGGAACGGGGAGCGGCGCATGGCCAGGCCAGGTTCGAGGTGGGAGGAAGGGTTCCGGCATCCCATCCCTTGCCGGAGGGCACGTGGAGAGCCTAGTCTCCCGGCTCTTTCGCCGAAAGTCCGCCCCCCTCATGCGAGAGCTTCTCGTGTCACCCGATGCCGTGCAGTTCCACCGATGGGACGACCTCCCCTGGGAAGAGGTGGTCCCCGGAATTCGCCGCCGCCTCATCACCGGACATGCCATGATGATGGCGCAGGTCTTCCTGGATGCCGGGGCGGTGGTGCCGAAGCACAGCCACCTGAACGAGCAGTTCACCTACATCCTGTCAGGAGCCCTCCGATTCCGCTTAGGAGAGGAGCTGGAACGGGAGGTCATCGTCCGGGGGGGCGAGGTGCTCCACATCCCCGCCCACCTCCCCCATGAGGCCGAAGCGCTGGAGGACACCCTGGATCTGGACGTCTTCAGCCCTCCCCGAGCCGACTGGCTGGACGGCACCGACAGCTACTTCCGAAATCCCATCACCCGCTGAGGGCGCCATGTCCGTTCGCATCGCCGAGTCCGAGTGGATCTGGAAAGACGGGGAATTCATCGCCTGGAAAGAGGCCAACGTCCACATCCTCAGCCTGGCGGTGCAGTTCGGCACCTCGGTCTTCGAGGGGGTGCGGTGCTACGAGACGCCGAGGGGTCCGGCGGTCTTCTGCCTCCGGGAGCACATTCGCCGTCTCCTGGACTCGGCGAAGATCTACCGGATGACCCCACCGTTCACACCGGACGAGTGGGTGGAGGCGGTGAGGGAAACCGTCCGCCGGAATGGGCTTCGGAACGGATACGTTCGCCCCATGATCCTCCGGGGGTACGGGTCCGCGGGGATGAACCCGGTGGCCTCCCCCATCGAGAGCTATGTGGCGGCGTGGCCCTGGGGGGCCTATCTGGGTGAAGAGGCGCTGGAGGAGGGGGTGGACGTCTGCGTGGCTTCCTGGTTCCGCCCCGCCCCCAACACCTTCCCCACGGCGGCAAAGGCGGCGGGGCACTACAACAACGCCCAGCTCATGAAGATGCAGGCCATCGCCGACGGGTACGCCGAGGCCATCGGGCTGGGCCCGGACGGGCGGGTGAGTGAGGGGAGCGGGCAGAACCTCTTCCTCGTGCGGGACGGAGTCCTCATCACCCCCTTCCTGGACGGCACCTCTCTCAGGGGGATCACCCGAGATGCCGTTCTCCATCTGGCGCAGGGCGCCGGGATCCCCATCCGTGAGCAGCACGTCCCGCGGGAGTCCCTTTACACCGCCGACGAACTCTTCTTCACGGGAACCGCGTCGGAGATCACGCCCATACGGAGCGTGGACCGGATCCCGGTGGGAGCGGGAAGACCGGGGCCCATCACCCGGCAACTCCAGAAGGCCTTCCTGGAGCGGGTGCGGGGAGAGGCCCGGGACCCGGAGGGGTGGCTCACCTACGTGGAGTGAGCGTCCCGCCCTCCACCCGGTACACCCGATCCGCATGGGCAGCCAGCGTTTCCCGGTGCGTTACCAGGAGGATGGTACACCGCCCCCGCAGCTCCCGCAGCGTCTCCACGATAATCTGCTCCGTCTCCGCATCCACCGCGCTGGTGGGCTCATCCAGGACCAGGAGGGTGGGGCGTCGGAGGAGGGCGCGGGCGAGCGCCACCCTCTGACGCTCTCCCCCGGAAAGCTGAGCTCCCCCAGGGCCCACCGAGCTGTCGAGCCCATGGGGGAGACCCTCGATCCACCCGCCAAGCCCCATCTGGCGGAGGGCATCCGCCATCTCCCCCTCCGCCGGATCTCCGGTTCCCCACTTCAAATTTGTCCGCACCGTCCCATGCAGGAGGAGGGGGTCCTGCGGGAGGATGGCTACCCGGCGCCGCGCTTCTTCAGACCAGACCCCCTCCGTCATCCCACCAATCCGGAGGGTGCCCTCATAGGGGTGAAGGAGGCCGAGCACCACCCCCACGAGGGTGGTCTTCCCGGCCCCGGTGGGGCCCACCAGCGCGGTAATCTCCCCAGCGGGGAACCGGGCGGACGCACCGAGGAGGACGGGGCGAGGTTCCCCCGGGTAGCGGAAGGTGACTCCCTCGAGTTCGATGGCGGGGGGCTCGACGCTTCCCGGCAGAGTGTTCTCGGAAGGCTCAGGAGGCGTCGGAACCCCCTCCTCCCACTCTCCCACCGCCGTGGTGATCCGTTCGAAGGCCGGGAGCATGTGGAGGAGGGACTGGAGCTGACTGGCCGTGGCCCAGATGCGGGGTGCCACCCGGGCGAGGACCAGGAGAAGGATGAGGGCGAGGGCCCCGTCCAGCCCACCGGGTCCGAGGGCGAGGGCCGCCACCGCACCGGCGAGGGCAAGGAACCCGAGGCGGAACCCCAACGTCACATCGGCCTGGTTCCGAGTGGCCTCCACATGCACCCTTCCCACCTCCCGGCTCGTCTCGGTGAACCAGGCCAGCTCCTCCGGAGTCATCCCCTGAGCTCTCACCACGCGGAGGGCGTGGAGGTGCTCGGAGGCCGATCCCATGAGCGCTACCCCGGCGTCGCTCAACTCCGCGCCGAGCCTCCTGGCCCGCGCGGTCCACCGCCAGAGCCCGAGGGCAAGGATCCCTCCCCCCCCCACGGCAATGAGGGTGGCCTGTGGGGAGAGCCAACCGGCAACGGCGAGGGCGGCGAGCCCCAGGAGGAGCTGCTGACCCATCCCCAGGACCACCAGGGTGGCCCCCCCCACCCGATCCACCTCTTCGGTGAGGAGGTGGAGGTGGTGTGCGGGGCGGGTCCGCACCACCCGCGGCCAGGGAGCCAGGAGGAGCGCCCGGTGGATCCGCTCCCGGAGCCGGTGGGATACCCCCTCTGCGAGGGCGGCCTGGAGGACGGAGGCCCGGTGTCCCAGGAAGGCCTGAGCGCCCATGGCCAGGAGGAGGAGGAGGAGAGCCGCCCCGGCGGGGAGGTGGGGGAAGGGCCACTCTTCCGGGGTAAGGAGGGGGACGAGGAGGAGGAGTCCCATCCCCTCGGTGAGGGAGGCGAGGAGCGCCACCCCGCCCACGAGGAGGAGCGGGCGCCCGAACCCCTTCCGGAGAAAGGATGCGTACGAGGTGAGGAAGAGGGGCCGATGGTCCGTCGGGGTGCTCATTCCTCGCTGAACCGCTCGGAGAGGCGCCCCGCCAGCGTGAGGGCGTCCCTGGGAGTGGGGAAGCGGTCGGGAAAGCGCCGTGCCGCGTCTTCGGCGATCTCTCCGAGGGCGCGGGTTCCGTCCATGGCGGTGAGGATCCACCTGCGAGCCTCTCCCTCGGACCCCAGATGGGGGATGAAGGTGTGGGCGCGTTTTCGGAGCCCGGCCACGCTGGACGAAGTTCCCAGAAAGGCGTTCTGCCGAAAGCTCCCCCCCTTCGCGGAGCCCGTCAGGACCTCGCCGGACCACCCCCAGTTGTAGC
>JBJHBD010000144.1:0-6748 GCA_050485305.1 Gemmatimonadota bacterium | reverse complement strand
CATATGGAGCGGCTGGAAGAGGCGAAGAAGCGGGACCACCGGGTGCTGGGGAAGCAGCTCGACCTCTTCGCCGTGGACCCCCGGGTGGGGCAGGGGTTCATCCTCTGGCAGCCGGCGGGCTCCATCATCCGGAACGAGATCGAGGAGTACGAGAAGGAGCTCATCCTCCGCCACGGGTACGAGATCGTCTATACCCCCCACGTGGTGAGCGAAAAGCTCTTCGAGATCTCGGGGCACCTGGAGAACTTCGCCGAGAACATGTTCGGGGCCATGGAGGTGGAGGGGGCGCGCTACCGCCCCAAGCCCATGAACTGCCCCGGGCACATCTGCGTCTACCAGGCGAACCAGCGGTCGTATCGCGAACTTCCGGTTCGCTATGCCGAGTTCGGCACCGTGTACCGCTACGAGCGGAGCGGGGTGCTCCACGGCATGCTCCGGGTGCGGGGCTTCACCCAGGACGACGCCCACGTCTTCTGCCGGGAAGACCAGGTCCCCGGAGAGATCGCGGCGCTCCTCGATCTGGTGGACGAGATGCTCACCACCTTCGGCTACCCCTACACCATCGAGCTGGCCACCCGCCCCGAGAAGGCGCTGGGGACGGAGGCCCAGTGGGACGAGGCCATCGGCCAGCTCCGGGGGGTTCTGGAAGCGCGCGGCCTCGACTACACCGTGGATGAGGGCGGAGGGGCGTTCTACGGCCCCAAGCTGGACTTCAAGCTCATCGACGCCATCGGGCGGAAGTGGCAGGGCCCCACCGTACAGCTCGACTTCAACCTCCCGGAGCGGTTCGGCATCGAGTACGTGGGCGAGGACAACGAGCGCCACCGCCCCGTCATGCTCCACCGGGTGCTGGTGGGCTCCATGGAGCGGTTCGTGGGCGGGCTCATCGAGCACTACGCGGGCGCCTTCCCCCTCTGGCTGGCGCCGGAGCAGGTGCGGATTCTCCCCATCTCGGAGCAGTGGTCCGACGATGCCCGCGCGTTCCGGGACGAGCTTCGGGCCGCCGGCGTCCGCGCCGAACTCTTCGACCGGGACACCCTCGGGTACCGAATCCGGGAGGCCGAGCTCCGGAAGGTCCCCTACATGGCCGTCATCGGAGAGCGGGAGGCGGAAGCCGGCACCGTGGCCGTCCGCCGCCGGGGCGAAGGGAAGAAGCAGGAGATCGTGGAGCGCGCCGCCTTCAGGGACCAGCTCCTGGACGAGATCCGGACGCGAGCGCTGGGGTAGGGGCGACGCGCGTCTCGCCGCCGGGCCTCGCCCCCACGCGTCCAGGCCACGCCCCCGCCCCCGCGCCCACGGAGACCCCCACCCCCATGACCGACGTCATCGTCATCGGCGGAGGGCAGGCCGGGTTGGCGGTGGGGTACCACCTGCGCCGCACCGGGCTCTCCTGGACCATCCTGGACGCCCAGCCCGCCCCCGGCGGCGCCTGGCGGCACACCTGGTCGTCGCTTCGCCTCTTTTCGCCGGCGCGCTTCAGCTCGCTCCCCGGTCGCATCATGGAGGGCGGTCCCGACCACTACCCGGGCCGCGACGAGGTCCTCGCCTACCTGGCGGCCTACGAGGCCCACTACGGGTTCCCGGTGGAGCGCCCCGTGCAGGTTCAGGCCGTTCATCGTCACCCTCGGGAGGATGGGTTTCTCCTCCACACCGATGCCGGTCACAGGCAAGCTCGCGTCGTCGTTTCCGCCACCGGGAGCTGGGCGCACCCCGTCACCCCCTCCTACCCGGGGCAGGAGGCGTTCCGGGGGGTGCAGCTCCACTCGGCCCGGTACCGCGACCCGGCGCCCTTCGCCGGGAAGCGGGTTCTGGTGGTGGGCGGGGGGAACTCGGGCGCCCAGATCCTCGCCGAGCTCTCCCGGGTGGCCCGCACCACCTGGGTGACGCTGGACGAGCCCACCTTCCTCCCCGACGACGTGGACGGGCGGGTCCTCTTCGACCAGGCCACCGCCCGCTACCGGGCCCGGGAGGCCGGGCTCCCCGAGCCGCCCCCCCTCTCGCTGGGCGACATCGTCATGGTCCCCTCGGTGCAGGAGGCCCGGGAGCGAGGCGTGCTCCACGCCGTTCGCCCCTTCGTTCGGTTCACCGCCGACGGAGTGGTGTGGCCCGACGGTCGGGAAGAGGGGGTGGACGTCGTGGTCTGGTGCACCGGCTTCCGTCCGGCGCTGGACCACCTGGAGCCCCTGGAGGTGGTGGACGGAAAGGGGCGGGTGGCCACCCGGGGGACCCGCTCCGTGAAGGAACCTGGCCTCTGGCTCGTGGGATACGGAAGCTGGACCGGATTCGCCTCGGCCACCCTCATCGGGGTGGGGCGCAGCGCCCGGGCCACCGTGGACGAGATCGTGGAGGCGCTGGGGGGGTAGATTCCCTCCGGAGGGCTGCCCTGCCGGGACCCATCCTCCCGGCAGAGAGCCCCGGGGACCCGGCCAATGCCCACTCCCGGCCCTCGACCTTCGCTTCCACCGCCCATCCCTCGACCTTCGCCTCCACCGCCATCCTCCATCCCCCGACCTTCGCCTCCAACGCCCACCCACCCCCCCGACCTTCGCCATGTGGACCCACTGCATGTTCTGCCAGGGTGACCTGGGAAAGAACGAAGCCGTCGAATCGTTCCCCATCGGGCGCCGCCTGGCCTTCGATTCCGCGAAGGGGCGGCTCTGGGTGGTGTGCCGGAAGTGCGAGCGGTGGAACCTCACCCCCATGGAAGAGCGGTGGGAGGCCATCGAGGCGTGCGAGCGATGGTTCCGGGAGACCCGCACCCGGGTCTCTACCGACCAGGTGGGGCTGGCCCGCCTGAGAGAGGGGCTGGAGCTGGTGCGCATCGGGGCTCCGCAGCGGCCGGAGTTCGCCGCCTGGCGGTACGGCGACCAGTTCGGCCGACGGCGGCAGAAGCACATGCTCATGGCCGGCGGGGTCGCCGGGGTGGTGGGGGTGGGCGTCATCGCGGGTCTGGCCACCGGGGCGGTGAGCGCCATCGCCCTCGGGCAGACGGGGAACTTCTACAACCTCGTGGTGCAGAACCGCACCGTGGCCCGCATTCGCCTCCCGGACCAGAGGGTGATCAAGATCAGTCATCAGCAGCTGGAGGGCGCCCGGTTCTCGGCCCCCCCTTCTCCCGACGAGAAATGGCATATGGTGGTGGAGCACAAGAAGGGGGTGGACGAGTTCACCGGGCAGGAGGCCGTGCAGCTTGCCGGGAAGCTGGTCACCCGTGCGAACCGTGGAGGCGGGAACCGGAAGCAGGTCCGGGCCGCCGTGGACGAGATCGAAGCCGCCCGGCACCCTGAGGCCTTTCTCGACCAGTTCCTGGCGACCCACGCCGTGGAAGAAGCCCTTCCCCGCTACCCCCTCATCGGGATCACGGGCAAACCCCTTTCCCGCGAAAAGCAGTTGAGGCGAAAGGGGCAGAAGGTGAAGGGCTCGTTCGCCGCCATGGACAAGCCCACCCGCCTCGCCCTGGAAATGGCCCTTCACGAGGAGCAGGAGCGACGGGCCATGGAGGGGGAACTGGCCATCCTGGAAGAGGCGTGGCGCCAGGCAGAGGAGATCGCCGCCATCGCCGACAACCTCCTGGTCTCGCCGGAGACGGAGGCCTTCATCCGGGACCACCGGGAGGCGGGGTAGCGGAGGAGGGGTAGCGGAGGAGGGGACGAGGGGGGAGGAGGGAAGGGGGGAAGGACGGGAAGGAGGCGAGAGGCCCGAGGAATCCGGGACCCATCTTCCCGTTGCGCGTCCCGGAGGATGTGTGAGGTTGGAGGGAGGATCCCAACGTCTCCGTCCCCTTCGCCTTCACCATGTCCAGCTCCTCATCCGACGTCCACATCCGCGCCCTCACCGCCGCCGATACCGAGATCTACCTGGCGCTGGTGGACGCCCACGCCGACTTCGAGAAGATGGAGCGCCCCACGGCGGAAGCCCGGGAGCGGCTCATCGCCGATGCCCTGGGCGACCATCCCCGGTATCGGGCGTACCTCGCCACCATCGACGGAAAGGATGTGGGGTACTGCATCACCTACCTGGCCTATTCCTCCTTCCTGGCGCGCCCCACCTTCTTCCTGGAGGATATCTTCGTCTTCTCCGACTACCGGGGGCGGGGGTTTGGCGGGGCCATGTTCGCCTACCTCGTGCAGGAGGCCGAGCGGTTGGGGTGCGGGCGGATGGAGTGGATGGTGCAGGACTGGAACGAGGGAGCCATTCGCTTCTATGAGCGGCGGGGCGCGGTGCAGCTCGCCGAATGGCACACCTACCGCATCGACTCGGATCAGCTTCACCGGCTGGCGGAGGGGGAGGTTCGCTGAGGCGGCTTGCGGGTTCCGCACCTTCGCACGCCGCGTCTCCGCACGCCGCGTCTTCGCCCTCCGACATGGCTTCCCCCCTCACATGGTTGCCCCGGGGATCCGCTTACCCCGGTACACACTCCAGGCGTTATACCTCCGGAAATCACCGTTATTGACGAAAACCGCCTGCCGGTCCCATGTTCGCCGGGATCGCTCCGACACGGGTCGTCGCGGGCGGGCCATCGATCCTGCGGGTTTCCCTGTGCAGCCGACGGCGAAACGGGTTTCGCGAGGCGACTGTAAGTGACGGGCTCGAAGAGCGGGCGCTCGCCGGGGAGAGGGGCCACCGGTGGGGCCCCCGAAACCTCCGGCACCGCCTCAGACACGCCCGGGTCCCACACGGCCATTCCGTCGCCCCGACCCTTTCGCTTCCGTCCCACGTTGTCCGGGACGAAGGCTGCAGACGGAGGCGTGTGCCATGGAAAGGGAGGGACCGAGGGTCCCCCGGCGGGGCCCCGCCGGGAGGTTACGGGAGGTGGGGTGCGGGGTTCGGGTCCGGGTGGAGGCGAACGCCCTCACCCTCCAGTTCCTGGGCCGATTTTCGCCCCTGGATCTGGAGGTCGTGAAGAAGATTCGTGGTCGGAAGTGGCAACCGGAGCAGTGGGAGTGGGTCCTCCCACGGAGCACCACCACGCTGGACACCCTTTCCCTCGCCTTCGGGCCCCGCCTCACCGTGGTCCATCGGGAAGGGGTGGACCCTCTCACGCCGGCGGGGTCCGAGACCGGAGGTCGAGCCCGATCTCCGGATGCGATCCCGGAGCCGGCTCCGAGCCCCGGCTCGGCCCTTCCTCATCACCGGGAGGGGGGCGAGGAGCCGACCTTCACTTCCGACGGGATCCTCGCCGAGTTGCGCCGCGGCGTCCGGTTGCGGGAGTACTCGCCCAGCACGGAGCGAGCCTATCTGGGGTGGGTCCGGCGGTTCCTGGGGTTCGCCGGAGCGCGGGGAGTGGCGCCCCAGGAGCTGAACGCCGGGCTCGCCACCGACTTCTTCGAACACCTCGCCTCGGAGGCAGGGCTCTCCGCCGGGAGCCGGAACCAGGCGGCGTCGGCGGTGGGGTTCATGTTCCGGGAGGTGCTGGGGCGAGACGAGCTGGCCGAAGTCCCTCGCGCCAAGGGGCCGAAGCGCGCTCCCATGGTTCTCACCCACCGGGAGGTGCTCAGGATTTTCCGGGAACTCCACGGGAAACACTTTCTCATCGGAGTGCTCCTCTATTCGGCGGGGCTCCGCCTTGAGGAGTGCCTCCGCCTCCGGGTGAAAGATGTGGACTTCGAGCTCCGTCAGCTCCTGGTGCGGGACGGAAAGGGGCGAAAGGATCGGCACGTTCCCCTCGCCGAGCGAGCCGCCGGCCTCGTCCGGATGCAGATCCGGCGCGTGGGACATCTCCATGCCCAGGATTGTCAGGAGGGGAAGGGATGGGCCCCTCTCCCCGGCGCCCTCCATCGGAAATTCCCCGGAGCCGGTTACGAGCTCGGGTGGCAGTTCCTCTTTCCGGCGGGGCGAACCCACACCGATCCCACCACCGGGAAGGGAGGGCGATGGCCCCTTCATCCCACCGCCGTCCAGCGGCAGGTGAAAGCGGCCGTGCGGCGTTCGGGCGTCACCAAGCCCGCCACCTGCCACACCTTCCGACACTCCTTCGCTACCGAGGCACTCCGCGGCGGGTGCGACATCAGGACGCTTCAACACGTCATGGGCCACAAGGACGTGCGCACCACCATGATCTACCTCCATGTGGTGGAGCAGACCGGTCACCTGATTCGAAGCCCCCTGGACCGCCCCGACGACCCCCATCCCGACGCCGACTCCCTCTACGACCCGGATCTCGTGGAACGCCCCTGGGGGAACGCCCCCGTCTGGGAACTCGGGGCCAGGCAGTGGGGAGGACGGAGCACCGGAAAGGGGAAGCCTCGGGGACCATCGAGGGGAGGGAGAGCAGGAGAAGGAGAAGGAGAAGGAGGAGAGGGAGAAGACAGAGAGTGAGACCGGGCACCTCCCCATCCACCTCACCTCAGAAGCTCCGAAGTGCTCGGATTATCCAGCATCGCCCTCCCCTCCTCCCCCCTCCTCAAACCAAGGCGCCTCCGCCACCCCCCGCAGGATACCGCACATGACCCGAAAGGCGGAACACCGTGGGGGGAAGGGGGCTTTGCCACCGAATCGCATCCGACGTAAGATGCCATAGCTTGAGGCCGATCTTCGGCGCTTTACGCGCCGGTGAAGGTAGGTCTCCGGGAGCAGGCTGTATCGATCCATGGGGAAGGGGGCACCCTCCTCGACGCGGCAGAAGTGATGTACGCGAAGCGCGGCGGTGTACGCAAAGCGCGGCGATGTATCGGTATCTCGCGGTCCCCTCCCCTCATGGGGGACATCGAGCGGACCTGGGCCAAGGAAGGGAGTTCATCCTGCTTCA
>JBJHBD010000143.1:0-6784 GCA_050485305.1 Gemmatimonadota bacterium | reverse complement strand
GCCCCGCCAGGACCTCGCCCAGCTCCAGGGCCCGCCCGGAGCCGAAGAGCACCCGGGTGGAGCCGGCCTCCTCATGGAAGCGTCGGGAGCTCATCACCCCTCCTCCCCATGGGCACGGCGGGTCCGCTCCCGGAGATCTCGAAGGGCCGCCAGCTCTTCGTCCGTCACCGGCTCCGTGACCGGCAGGGGCTCGGCCACCCGGAGGGCCCACCCGGTGGCCGCCCGCGCCTCGTCCGCCGTCCGCCCCGGATGAACGGAAGCCAGGACGAGCTCGCCTGACGCAGCGTCAGGGACGAGCACCCCCAGGTCGGTGATGACCCGGGTGGGTCCGCCGCCAGGGAGGCCCAGCGCTTCCCTGGTACGCCCATCCACCCGGTGCCCCGGGGTGGTGATGAAGTCGAGGCGCTCTACGAACGACCGCCGGGACTGCTTCATGACCACGAACACCTCCCGGGCATGGGCGGCGATCTCCGGCGCACCCCCCGCCCCCGGAAGCCGGACGGAAGGGTGGGCGTAGTCCCCGATGACGGTGGTGTTCAGGTTCCCGAAGCGGTCGATCTGCGCCCCGCCCAGGAAACCCACCTCGACCCGCCCGCCCTGCAGCCAGTGGGCGAAGATCTCCGGGACCGAGACCACGGTGTCGGCGCGTTCGGCCAGCTCCCCATCGCCGATGGAGAGGGGGAGCACCTCGGGTCGGGAGCCGATGGTCCCCGACTCGTAGATGAGGGTGAGTCCGGGAGCATGGAGGCGCCGGGCCAGGTTGGCGGCGGCGCTGGGAAGGCCGATTCCCACAAAACAGACGGCGCGCCCCCGAAGCGCACGGGCGGCCTCCACAGTCATGACTTCCTCGGGGGTGGGGGCGCCTCCGGAGCTCATCCTCCCACCTCCACGCCCTCGGCCCGGAGCCACGCCCGGAACCGATCCCGATCTCGGGAAATGGCGTCCCACTCCCGGTAGTAGCGGTTGTCGCGCCGGGTGTATCCCTGAGCATAGGAGGGATGGGCTCCGCCCGGGACCTGCGCCAGGTGGGTGATGACCGGCGCCGGAAGGGTCACGCCCCCCGGGCGGGGAACGATGCGTTCCACCCGCTCTTCCACCGTGACGAGGACGTGGCGGGCGGCGAGGGCGGCCTCCCTCTGGATACCGACGATGCCCCAGAGGTGGACGTTTCCGGCCTCATCGCCCTGCTGGGCGTGGATCACCGTGACGTCGGGGCGGTGCGCCCGCACGGCGGTAAGTTCCTCGCCGGTGAAGGGGCAGGTCACCCGGGAAAGGGCCGGGTTTCGGGAGGAAAGATCGGTCCCGGACGCCGCCCGCAGCACGCCGAAGGGGAGGTTCGCCGCACCCGCCGCCCACGCCGCCGCCATGCCGGCGTGGGTGTGCTCTTCCAGCTCCAGAGGGCGCGGCCATCCGTTCTCCACGGCATCGCGGAATCGGTGAAGCGACCCCACCCCGGGGTTCCCCCCCCAGGAGAAGACGAGCTTCCGCACGGCACCGGCACCGATGAGGCGATCATAGATGAGGTCCGGGGTCATGCGGATGAGGGTGAGGTCGCGGTGCCCCTGCCGGAGCACCTCCATTCCCGCCGCATGGGGAATGAGGTGGGTGAACCCCTCCATGGCGACGGTGGCTCCGTCGGCCATGAGGGCACCCACCCCCTCTTCCAGCGAGACCCAGCGTCCCATGAGGGGCGGGGCGGGCCCTATTCGTCCGCGACGGCGCCCAGCATCCCCTGGGCGAAAGCGATCTCGTCTTCGTTCACCAGATGCCCCATCCCCGGGTAGATGCGCTTCGTCACCTGAGCCCCGAGGGCGCCAAGCACGGTCTCGGACTCATCCACCCGCCCCACGGGAATGTGGGAGTCGATGTCGCTGCACCCCAGGAAGACGGGGGTCCCCTTCAGGTCACCCTCGGTGGACCAGGTGGTCCCCTCAGGTCCGATGAGCCCGCCGGAGAAGGCGATGAGTCCCGCGTAGCGCGACGGGTTGCGGGCCACCCACTCGGAAGCCAGGCATGCCCCCTGGGAGAACCCCAGGAGGAAGATGCGGTCGCGAGGGATTCCGGCGCCCTCCACCTCGGTCACCACCGCCCCCACGAGGGCCAGCGCCGAGTCCAGATGGGGCTGGTTCCGTTCGGTCTGCTCCATGAACGAGTAGGGGTACCAGGTGTGCCCGTTGGCGTTGGGCGCCACATAGGCCACGCCCTCCCGGTGGAGGGGGGTGGCCAGCTCCAGGATGCTTCGGGCCGAGGCGCCCCGCCCGTGGACCATCACCACGGCGGCCTTGGCCTCTTCGAGGGGGGCTCCGGTGGTGAGCACGGCGGCGCCCGCATGGGGGCCGGTGACGGCAGCAAGGGCAGATCCGGCGGTGAAGGTGTTGTCGTTGGACATGATGTATCTCGTCTCCGGTTCGGAGGATGGGTCGGCGAATGCGAGGGTGGGGTTCGCGGGCGTTCTCAGCGCGCGAGGGCCGGAGCGTGGATGGGTGGGAGCGCCGCCGCCACTTCGTCCGCTTTCGGCTGGGCGCCCGGTGGGAGGCGGAGCTCCGTCCCCAGCGTCTCCGCCGGTTCGTCCAGGGTGAACCCCGGCCCCTCGGTGGCCACTTCGTAGAGGATCCCTCCCGGCTCCCGGAAGTAGATGGACCGGAAGTACTGCCGATCGCGGACCGGGGTGACCTCTACCCGGGAGGCCACCAGGCGCTCCCGGACCCGGGCCTGTGCCTCCTCGTCCGGGACGGCGAGGGCCACATGGTGCACCGTGCCCAGCCCGTTCACCGCGTCCGGGGCGTGGGGTGACTCCAGGATCTCCAGCCAGGACCCGGGACCCCCGACGGGGGTGGCGAGGCGGGAGCGGGGCCCCTCTTCCCCATCCACCCGAAGGCCCAGCAGGTTGCCGGCGAAGGCCACCGAAGCCGCCCGGTCCCGGACCACCAGGGTAACGCCGTGGATGCCGCGGATGGCGGCCTCGACGGGAACGCCGGCCCCGGTCCAAGGCTCCCGGTCATCGTCCTCGGCCTCGACCAGCTCGATGTTCAGCGTCGAAGGATCCTCCACCACGAGAGAAGAGGCGCCGAATCGGGGAGTCCCGGGGTGCGCGGCTACGTCATGGACCCGGAACCGATCTTCCCAGTAGCCGAGCGACCCCCGGGGCACCGAGAGGGAGGTCACGGTGATCTGCCCCGCTCCCTTCACCCCTTCACGAACCCCCGTGCCGGAGTAGGGGAAGGTGGTCATGAGGGTCGAGGGACGACCGAGGGCGTCGCCATAGTAGAAGTGGTAGACCCCGTGATTGTCGAAGTTCACGGTGCGCTTCACCAGGCGGAGCCCAAGAAGCCCCGCGTAGAAGTCCACGTCGGGCTGGGCCTCGGCCACAGTGGCCGTCACGTGGTGAAGGGTGGTGATCTCTGAGGTCATGGGGCTACCCTCGCCGTGGGTGGGGCGGTACGCTACAGAGGGAGCAGTGTTCCCGAGATATTATAAGCTTGAAACATCATCCCATCAAGAGTCCTCACGGGGTTTCCCCTCCCGCCCAAATACCCACCATGCCTGACTTCCACCACTTTCGCCCCCACCCCTGGCACGGTCTTTCCCCCGGATCGAACCCTCCCGGCGAGGTACGTGCCTTCGTGGAGATCACCCCCTTCGACACGGCCAAGTACGAGATCGACAAGGAGACCGGGTATCTGAAGATCGATCGGATCCAGCGCTCCTCGTCGCTCCCGCCGGCCCTCTACGGGTTCATCCCCCGGAGCTATTGCGACGCCCGGGTGAACGCCCTCATGGAGGGGGCCAACGGGGGCGACAAGGACCCGTTGGACATCTGCGTTCTTTCTGAGCGCACCATCGAACGGGCCGAAATCCTGGTGCGCTGCCGGGTCATCGGAGGGATCCCCATGCTGGACGGGGGGCTCGCCGACGACAAGATCGTGGCGGTGCTGGAAGGCGACCCCATCTATGGGAGCGCCCGGGAGCTGGACGACCTCCCGCCCGCGCTGGTGGAGCGCCTCGTCCACTACTTCTCCACCTACAAGCTGGTCCCCGGGCGGGACGCCGGGGTGGAGGTGGGTGCCCCCTACCGAAAGGCCCACGCCCTCAAGGTGGTGGAGGCGGCGCTGGCCGATTACGAAGATGCGTTTGGGGAAGAGTGAGGGGCTTCGGAAACCACAGGCTTCGAGGCTACCATGGAGAATCGAATCACAGACACGGAGCTGAGCCGCTCGCTGCCTGACATCCTGGCGCGCGTGCGGGCACTCAACCACTCCTTCATCGTGGAGGAGGGCGGGAAAGCCATTGCGCGCATCGTCCCGGTGCCCAATTCCCACGGCACGACGCTCCGCGAAGCGCTTGATGCCTGGTCCAATCGAGGCGGGTCGCGACCCCACCTTCGCCGACGACCTGCAAGGGGTGAGCCGCGCCGACCTCCCCATGGAAAGCCGTGGCAACCCACGGTCGGAGTGATCCGCCTCTCACCTCCCGCCATCGGCGGACGGTAGCCGGACGGACATGAAAGAGAGACGGTGGAGCATTCGGGCTCTCTTCGGCGTATATTGGTTGAGCGACCGGGCACCCCACCCACGCGGCCCCCTCCACCCGCGACGCCAGGAGGTCAGATGATCCCCCTCTACCGGACGGTTCTCCCCCACACGCCGGTGGGTCCCCTCACCCTCATCGCCTCGCGCCGCGGGCTTCGGCAGGTGCACTTCGGGAAGCCTGCCGGACCTCAACCCGAAATCACCACCGCCGGGCGGGAGCACCCCGTCCTCGGAACGGCGCTGGACGCCGTCGAAGGGTACTTCGCCGGTCGGACGGTGGACTTCAGCCAGGTCCCGGTGGAGTTCGACGGACTCACCCCCTTCCAGCGCTCCGTCCTGGTGGCACTCCGGGCGATATCCCACGGTGAACTCACCACCTACGGGGATCTGGCCCGCGTGGTGGGATCCTACGGAGCCAGCCGGGCCATCGGGCAGGCGGTGGGCGCGAATCCCATCCCCCTCATCATCCCCTGCCACCGGGTGGTGGCGGCTGACCGGAAGCTGGGCGGGTATTCGGGGGGGCTGGAGCGAAAGGTGGTCCTCCTGGAGCTGGAGGGGCACCGGGTGGTGGGAGAGGCCGAGTTCCAGGCGCGGCTTCGCGGCGATCAGGAGCTGATGCTCCCTCTGTGACGTGAGGGAGCCGGGGAGCTACGGCTCCAGCACCACCTTCACCGCACCGCTCCTTCGGTGGTTTGCGGCGGCCGACAACGCGGCCCGATACTCCTTCAACGGGAAGGCGTGGGTCACCATCTCCTGAACGGGGATCCCCGACTCCAGGATCAGGTCGTGGGTGATCTGGAAGGTGTGCCGACGCTCTCCCCGCCACTCCTCCATCCCATACCCCACAAACCCCTTCACCTCCAGCTCCCGGGCCCAGAGGAAGGTGAGGTCCAGCTTCGGGATCTCGGCGCTGCACCCCAGCATGACGATCCGCCCCCGGGGTGCGGTGTAGCGGAGCGCCTGGGTGAGCGACCCCCGGTTCCCCACGCAGTCGAATACGGTGGGGAAGCCTCCTCCCGAGTAGACCTCGTCCCCGATGATGGGTTGGTACGCCAGCGCTCCGGTTTCGGTGAGAACCTGGCGAGCCTCCACTCCCGGCTTCACCGTCTCGCTGGCGCCCATCCTCAGGGCCAGCTCCGACTCGTGCTCCCGCTTCGTCTGCGCCACAATGGTCCCCCTGAACCCGGTTGCCCGAAGCGCCCAGATCACCCCGAATGCGATGGGACCACTCCCGATCACCAGGACGTCGCTCCCCGGGCGAGGAGGGGCATTCAGCACCGCGTGCATCCCGATGGAGAGCGGTTCCATGAGGACGGCGGCCCGATCCGGAACCCCATCATCCACCGGGAAAAGCTGTGTCTCGTGGGCGATCATCTCCTCCCCCCATCCCCCCGGGAGATCCCGGTGATACCCGACGGTGAGCCCCGGCGCGAGCGGGTGCCCACCCACCTCCAGCGCCCCCTCCTCCCCAGCTAGCTCACAGGTGGAGTGGAATCCGGCGTCGCATGAGCTGCATCGGTTTACCGGCGTGTGCCCCCGCACGGTGCAGGAGATCATGGGGTCCACCGTCACCCGATCTCCCACCCGCACCCGGGTCACCCCCGAACCCACCTCCCTGACCCGCGCCAGAATCTCGTGCCCCGGAACGGCGGGGAACGAACCGAAGGGCTCCATGGCAGGGCTCGCCCGCATCTGAAGGTTCCCCAGATCGGTCCCGCAGATTCCGCACGCCAGAACCTCCAGACGGACCCACTCGTTGCCGGGGAGCGCAGGAGCGGGCACCTCGCGGAGCCGAAGCCCACTGAGACGCCCGTAAACGGCGGCCTCGGTGAGCCCTCCCAGGCCGCGGGCCAGGAGAAATCCGGGAACGGTGACGTTGAAGGAGAGGGCGCGCATGGCTCAGAAGGTATCCCAGAGGCGGAAGTCGCGTAGCCCCATGGCCGGTTCCCACCGGACCGCCCGCTCGGAGAGCCCGGGGAGGGAGCCGGCCAGGAGAAGTTCGGTGAGAAGGCGTACGGGGATGGGATGCTCGGGCTCCCCATCCTCCCGGAAGGGAGCGACGAAGAGCCGGAGCCGTTCATCGCCGCTCACGCTAGCGGCGGAGCTCATACGCCTTCGTCGCGACTTCCCGCCAGGAGCGCACGCAGGAGATGCAGGGCGGTGACCGTCGCGCGGACGCGTATCTGCTCGCGCTCGCCGGGGAGGTCGAAGACGCGTGTGAGCGAGCCGTCGGGGCCTGCGGCGTGGAGGTACAC
>JBJHBD010000142.1:0-6881 GCA_050485305.1 Gemmatimonadota bacterium | reverse complement strand
CCCCAGCCCTCACCGCCGATGAGCGGGAGCGCGTCGAAGCGGGGATCCCTGTGGGGCGGGTGGCGTCGGCAGAAGATGTGGCGGGGCCCATCCTCTTCCTCTGCTCCCCCCTGGCGCGCCATATCACCGGGGAGATCCTCAATGTGAACGGCGGCGCGGTCCTGGTGGGATGATTCGCCTCTCCCCCCCCTCCGCAGTGCGGTGGATCGCCCGGACGCTGGAAGAGGCCGGCTTCGAGACCTGGGCGGTGGGAGGGGCGGTTCGCGACGCCCTCGCCGGACACCCCTCCCAGGACTGGGACCTGACGACCCGCGCCACCCCGAAGGAGATGCGGAAGCTCTTTCGCCGCACCGTCCCCATCGGTGTGGACCATGGAACCATGGGGATTCTGGATCGGGAGGGGACCCTCTACGAGGTCACCACCTTCCGGCGGGACGTGGAGACCACCGGGCGCCATGCGAAGGTGGCCTTCGCCGACCGGATCGAAGAGGATCTCGCCCGCCGCGATTTCACCATCAACGCGGTGGCGTGGCACCCCCTCCGGGAAGAGCTCTTCGACCCCTTCGGCGGGGTGGCCGACATGGAGGCCCGCCGCCTTCGCACCGTGGGGGTCCCCGCCGAGCGCTTCGCCGAGGACTACCTCCGGATCCTTCGGGCGCTCCGCTTCGCCGGGGTCTTCGCCCTCGCCATCGAGGAGGAGAGCTGGACCGCCCTAATGGAGGCGGTTCCCAGGATGGGGATCCTCTCGCCGGAGCGGGTCCGGGAGGAGCTGGAGAAGGTCCTGGCCGGCCCCACCCCCTCCCGCTCCCTCACCCTCTACGCCGACTCCGGCGCCCTCGCCTTCCTCTACCCCGAGCTTGCGGCCCTGGTGGGGCACCCTTCGCCGGGGCGCGCCGGCGACGAGTGGGAGCTTGCCCTCCGCACGGTGGATCGTACCCCCTCCCGATCCCCCTCCCTCCGGTGGGGAGCCCTCCTTCAGGGGGTGGGGCTCCCGGGGGAGGCGGCAACACGGGAGGAGGTGGCCCATCGCGGGGTCATCCGGGCCGCCTCCCTCCTGGAGCGCCTCCGGTCATCCAAGGCCCGCATCCGGGAGGTGGGAGGATGGGTGGCTCGAGCCCGCTTTCTTCCGGCTCCCGACGCCGACGATGCGGAGCTCCGCCGGTGGCTCGCCGGGGCGGGGCGCGCCTCGCTGGGGGGGATCCTCCGGATCCGCGGGGCGATGGCACGCGCCGACGCCGAGGCCGCAGATCGCCCGGCGGGAGACCCTCGGACCAACAGGAGGGCGACGGACCTCCCCCTCACCCTCGACGAGATGGCCACCCTCTCCCGTCGGCTGCGCGCCCTCGCCAGCGCCGGCACCCCGCTGGAGGTGGGCGATCTGGCCTTCGACGGGCGGGAACTCATCCGGATGGGGTATCGTCCGTCCCCTCTTTTTGGGGAGGTGCTCGGGTACCTCCTGGACCGGGTCCTGGACGATCCGGCGCTCAACGAGGAAACCCGCCTCGCGCCCCTGGCGGTGGAGTGGCTCAAAGAACGGGGAGTCGAGCCCGGGGGGAGGGGAGGGGAGCGGTGACCCATCCTCCCGAACTCTTCGGACCGCCGGAGGGCGGAGAGGAGCAGGGGCCCCTCGCGGCCCGAATGCGCCCCCGGACCTTGGACGAAGTGGTGGGGCAGGATCACCTCCTGGAGCCAGGGAAGCCCCTTCGGCGAATGCTTGAGGGGGGGGAGCTGTCGAGCTGCATTCTCTGGGGGCCTCCGGGGACGGGGAAGACGACGCTGGCCCGCCTCCTGGCTGCCCGGGCGGACGCCGCCTTCGTGAGCTTCTCGGCGGTCACCGAGGGGGTGGCTCGCGTGCGGGAGATCATCGCCGAGGCGAAGGAGCGGAAGCGGCTGAACGGGAGGGGAACCATCCTCTTCTGCGACGAGATCCACCGCTTCAACAAGGCCCAGCAGGATGCCTTCCTCCCTCATGTGGAGGATGGGACGGTGACCCTCATCGGCGCCACCACCGAAAATCCCTCCTTCGAGGTCAATCGTCCCCTCCTTTCCCGGGCGCCGGTCTTCCTCCTGAAGCCGCTGGACGAGGCGTCGGTGGAGGCGCTCCTGGCCCGGGCTCTCTCCGACGAGGAGCGGGGGCTGGGTGGGCACGGAGTCACCGCGGCGGACGGGGCGCTCCGGACGCTGGCGGTGGGAGCCGACGGAGATGCCCGGCGCGCCCTCGGTGCGCTGGAGATGGCGGCGCGGCTGGCGGGGCCCGGCGGGACCCTCGGCGAGGAGGAGGCGAAGGAAGCACTCCAACTCCGCTTCGCCCTCTACGACAAGGGAGGGGAGGAGCACTACAACCTCATCTCGGCGCTCCACAAGTCGGTGCGGGGGAGCGACCCGGATGCGGCGCTCTACTGGCTGGCCCGGATGATCCGGGGGGGAGCGGACCCCCTCTACGTGGCTCGACGCGTCATCCGGATGGCGGTGGAGGACATTGGGCTCTCGGACCCGCAGGCGCTCCAGATCGCCGTGGCGGCGTGGCAGGGGTACCACTTCCTGGGATCGCCGGAGGGAGAGTTGGGGCTCGCCGAGGCGGTGGTGTATCTCGCCACCGCGCCCAAGTCCAACCGGGTGTACGGAGCGTGGAAGAAGGCGCTGGGTACCGCGGAGGAGACGGCTTCCGCGCCCATCCCCCTGCACATCCGGAACGCCCCTACCCGGGAGATGAAGGCGTGGGGGTACGGAAAGGGGTATCAGTACGAGCCCGAGTTCCCCGACGGGGTGTCGGCGCAGAGCTTCCTTCCGCCTGAGGTGGAGGGTGTGCGGTTCTACTCCCCCACCCCCTTTGGGCACGAGAAGGTGGTGGGGAAGCGGCTCGCCTGGTGGGAGGAGCGGCGCCGACGCCTCCAGGAGGGGAGCCGGGGGGAGGGCGGAGGACACGACGGGGAACCGGAAGGGTAGGAGGTACACATGACCATCTTCCGGGGACCAGCCACCCCATATGGGTGCCGCACCCTTCGCCGTGCGGGCGCCCTTGCCCTCCTCCTCACTCTGACCGGGTGCGCCCTCTTCTACCGGGACCCCACGGTGACCATCGCCGATGTGCGGGTGGTCTCGGTGGGGTTCACCGGGGGAACCGCCGAAGTCCTCCTGGACGTGGAAAACCCGAATCGGTTCGCCCTGGAGGTGCGGGCCTTCCAGTACCGCCTCGAGGTGCGCGACGGACCGGAACGCTGGACCGAGCTGGCGGTGGGGGAGTCGGAAGAGCGGATCACCCTCCCCAGGCGGAGCGAGGAGAGGGTCTCCCTGCTCATCCCCTTCCGGATGCAGGGAGTGGGGACGGCGCTCCTCTCCTGGCTCGAATCCGGGGAGATCGGGTACCGTATGGAGGGGCGGATCCGGGCCCGAGGCGGAGTGGGAGAGGTGAACCTCCCCTTCCGGGCCAGGGGGACCCTCACCCCCTGACGGGGGTGAACTCCGGACGTCAACCTTCACCCCACCGCTACGAACCACAGGAGACCGGGCCATTCCCACCCAACTTCTCGACAACCGCACCCCGGTGGAGCGCACCGTTCTCATGGGGGCGCCACATCGCGACCTGGAGGCCCGGGTGGTTCAGGAGCATATGGACGAACTCGTCCGACTCACCGATACCGCGGGGGGGGAGGTGGTTGGAGTCCTGATCCAGCGAATCGACGGCCCCACTCCCCAGACCTACATCGGGAAGGGGAAGGTGGACGAACTCCGTGCGCTCTGCGAGGAGCGGGAGGCGGAGCTGGTCATCTTCGACGAGGAGCTCAAGCCCGACCAGGCGAAGACTCTGGAGCGGGCGCTCAACCGGCGGGTCATGGACCGCTCCGAGCTGATCCTGGACATCTTCGCCTCCCGGGCTCGGACCCGGGAAGCCAAGCTCCAGGTGGAGCTCGCCCAGCTCGAGTACCTTCTCCCTCGTCTCGCCCGGATGTGGACCCACCTCTCCCGGATCCGAGGGGGGATCGGACTTCGGGGCCCGGGGGAAACCCAGCTCGAGACCGATCGCCGGCTCATCGGGCGGCGCATTGCCGAGCTGAAGCGGAAGCTCCGGACGGTGGCGGATGCCCGCGCGGTCCAGCGGAAGCGCCGGACGGGTGAGTTCCGGGCGGCGCTGGTGGGGTACACCAACGCCGGGAAGTCGTCCATCCTGAGAGCGCTGTCGGGAGACAACATCTTCGTGGAGGACCGCCTTTTCGCCACCCTGGACGCCGCCACCCGGCTGGTGGAGGTGGGGCAGGGGTATCAGCTCCTCCTCACCGACACCGTGGGGTTCATCCGGAAGCTCCCCCACCACCTGGTGGCCTCCTTCCGCTCCACCCTGGAAGAGGCCGGAGAGGCGGACCTCCTTCTCCATGTGGTGGACGTCTCACACCCCGACTGGGAAGAACAGAAGCGGGTGGTGGAGGAGGTTCTCACCGACCTGGGGCTGGACGAGGTTCCCCTCCTCATGGTCTACAACAAGGTGGATCGCCTAACCCACGAAGAGGAAACGATCCTGAAGGAGCGCTCCCTCGCCCTGGACTCCACCCCTGCGGTGTGGGTCTCCGCCGCCACCGACGGCGGTCTGGAATCGCTGGTGGAGTCGCTCCGGGCGCGGGTCCGCTCCCGCTTCCCGCGAGTCCGGGTGGCGCTCAGCTCCGGTGACGGAGAGACGCTGGCCATCCTGCACCGGGAGGGGGAGGTCATCAAGGTGGAGGAGGAGGGGGAGGTGCTTCAGGTGACGGCTCGGATCCCGGAGGCGCTCCTGGGGAAACTCCGCCGGGAAGCCGCGCTTCAACTGGCGGAGTTCTGACGAGTGGAGCGTCTCGTCTTCGTGGGGCCGGGGCGGGTGGGGCTGGCGTTGGGGCACGCGCTCAGCCAGACCGATCAGGTGGGAAGCCTCATCTACCATGGGCGCCGCCCCGAGCCGCCGGACCACCCCCTTTTCTTCCAAGGGACGGCCGAGTACCGGTACGGACTGGAGGCGCCGGAGGGAGGGACCACCGCCGTCTTCCTCACCGTACCGGATCATGCCCTCGCCGAGATCGCCCTGGCACTGGCCTCCCGGGGGGACCCTCCCGAGGGGTGTCCGGTCTTTCACTGCTCCGGTGCCCTCGGCGCCGAGATCCTGGCCCCCCTTCATGCCCGCGGATACCGGGTGGGGACCTTTCACCCCCTCCAGGCGGTGGCGAACCCGGTGGTGGGGGCGGAGCGGCTCCTGGGGTCGGCCTTCGCCCTCTCGGGGGAGGCGGACGCCCTGGCCACCGCCCGTCGTCTGGTGGCGGGGCTGGGTGGGAGGGGGATCACCATCCCCACCTCCCGGCGCCCCCTCTACCATGCCGCCGCCGTCATGGCCTCGAACCATGTGGTGGTCCTCCTCCGGGAAGCCATGCGCCTCTTCCAGGAGGCGGGAGCTTCGGGGGAGGAGGCCGAGTCGGCGCTCCTTGGATTGGCCCGGGGGACGCTGGAGAATGCCGAGCAGCTCGGAATCGCGCACGCCCTCACCGGCCCCATTTCCCGGGGTGACGTGGATGTGGTGGGGCTTCACCTCCGGACGCTGGAATCGGAGGATGCCCGCCTCTACGCCGCTCTCGCGGAGCGGGCCCTCGCTTCGGTTCGGGATCGGCTCCCTCCGGACACGGTGGGAGCCCTCGATGACCTTCTCATTCGATATCGCTGATGCGCCTCTACGTGAACATCGACCATGTGGCCACCATCCGGGAGGCCCGTCGCACCGACGAACCGGATCCGGTGCGTGCCGCGGTTCTCGCCGAGCTGGGTGGAGCCGAGGGGATCACCGTCCACCTCCGGGAGGACCGTCGCCACATCCAGGACCGGGATGTGCGCCTCCTCCTGGAGACCGTGCGCACCGGGGTGAATCTGGAGCTGGCCGCCGACAACGACGTCCTCGAGCTGGCGGTGGAGTGGGTGCCCATGCAGGCCACCCTCGTCCCGGAACGCAGGGAAGAGGTCACTACCGAGGGGGGGCTCGATCTGGGCTCCTCCGGGGCCCGTGCCCGGGTGGGGAGGGGAGTGGAGCGGCTGAAGGGCGCCGGGATCCGCACCTCCCTCTTCATCGATCCGGAGGGGGAGGCTGTGGAGGCGTCGAAGGAGCTGGGGGTGGACGCCGTGGAACTCCACACCGGCGAATACGCCCTGGCCCGAGGCGATGAGGCGAAGGCCCGGGAACTCACCCGTCTCCATGAGGCGGCGCGCCACGCCGAGGCGGCAGGGCTCGCCGTTCATGCCGGACATGGCCTCACCTATGAAAATGTGATCCCGGTGGCCGCCCTCCCTGAAATCGAGGAGGTGAACATCGGCCACTCCATCATGTCCCGGGCCATCCTGGTGGGGATGGAGCGAGCGGTGGCGGAAATGCACGCCCTCGTCCGGGAGGCGCGCATCCGGGTGTCCGAACCGGGGGTATGGGTCCCCCCGGTGGGATTCTGACCCCGCGCGCCATGACCACATCCGCCGTGAGGGGCTCGGGGAAGGGAGGGGTGCGCCTCGACTGGAAGGCCGTCCTGGGGATCGGGATCAGCGCCCTCCTCATCTGGTGGGTCCTCAAGGATGTGGATCTGCGGGAGGTCTGGGATCATGTCCGCACCGCCAACTTCCTCCTCCTTGCGGGGGCGGTGGCGGTGGCCACCTCCGGGTTCCTGGTCCGTGCCCTCCGATGGAAGCTCCTTCTCCACCCCCTCCGCCCCGGAACCGGCCTTCATAACCGCTTTGCCGCCGTGAACATCGGGTTCGCGGCGAACAACCTCCTTCCGGCACGGGTGGGGGAATTCGCCCGGGCCTGGACCATCGCCCGCCTGGAGCGCCTCCCGGTGAGTGGCACGGTGGGCTCGCTGGTGGTGGAGCGCTTCCTGGACGCGGTGGCT
>JBJHBD010000141.1:0-6909 GCA_050485305.1 Gemmatimonadota bacterium | reverse complement strand
GTTCGCCCCCCTCCTGCATTTCCGCGCGCGGGCGCCGCGCCCCTCATCCCGGCGTTACCACCCGGGAGCGATCTGGAACCCCCAGTGCGCTCCCTTTTCGGGGCGCTGGAAGGGGTAGGCGTAGTAGATCTCGAGGATGAGCATCCCCAGCACGTTCAGGCGGGTACTGATCCCGGTGCTCACCACGGGGATCCGGGCGAGAGAGGTTCGGCTCCACTCGAGGGTGGGCTCGTTCTCTTCGTCCCACGCCAGCCCGCCGTCCACGAAGGCGACGAGTTCAACAGGGACGAACCCGAAGTCGAAGACGCCATATCGATCGGTCCCGATGAGGGGGATCCGTGCCTCCAGGTTGGCCACCGCGATACGCTGGCCGAACAGTCGGTCGAACTGTGGGCAGGAGCCGAATTCCTCCGAGGGGATACACTCCACTCGCGGCTCGAAGGAGAAGGACGAGTATCCTCGAATGTTCGTTTCCCACCCCAGGAAGAGGGGCTGGAGCACGCTTTCGGACAGCCCTCGCCCGTATCTCCCGTAGTGGAGTCCTCTGGCGGCGAAGCTCAGATTCGTCGTAGGGCTGAAGTAGCGGCGCCAGTCCAGGGTCAGGGTGGTGAAGTCCAGATTCCCTCGGGTGATTCCCACCTCGTAGCGGGAGCGCCCTCCGCGCACCGGCGAGGTAAACCCGAAGTGGGAGTTGTCTCGCACCAGCGCGGCGGAGGCCGAGAAGAGCGCCAACGGGTCGGGAACGGCGTCGTTCTGGGTGTCCCGCTGACGGTCGATGAGACGTCCGAACCGGTCAAAGGTGAGGGATTCGACCTCCAGGTCGAAGGCGTAGCGGGTCACCCCGGCGGAGAAGTCCACCCGGCGGGTGCTGGAGAAGGGATAGGAAGTCAGCCCCGCGATCTGGCTCTGGAAGATCCGGAGTCGCTCCTGAACGAAGTGGGAGTTTCCCTGGGCGTCCAGCCTCCCTCCCGTTCGGATCTGGAGGTAGGGGATATGCGCTCCCGTGACTCCCCAGTTCCAACGATGGCCGAGCTCCTGGTAGATGACCTGCCCGCCGATGTCTTTCACCGTTCCCTGCGCCTGGGCTGCCACTCCCAGGACCCGGTTCCCCAGCATGTCGGAGAAGAAGGCCGCCACCGACCCGCCGATGTAGTTCCCGTAGTAGTCGGTTCCGATTCCGATGGACGGCTGCCCCACCCAGTCGAGGGTCAGCCCCGGGCGGTAGTCGGAGGCGTCCCTTGGCTCGAAGCCGCCCGGAGGGACGAGGGCCATGTCGTGGTCCGCCAGGTAGGCACCGACCCGGGAGGGTACCTCGGGGGATTCCGGTGGGAGGTATCGACCGACCCGGGCGAGGTCGGCGGCCAGAACGGGGGAGGCCGGGACGTCGCGGGAATCCATGGAGTACACATGGTATTCGAATTCGTCGAAGACGGAGAAGACGACGGTCCCCGTCTCCCGGGCCACGCTCATGGCCGGGGACATGGAGGTGATGCCGCTTACCCCCGTCGCCACCCGGGTCACTCGCTGAATCTCGCCGGACGCCAGTTCGACCCGATAGATGTCGCTGAACCCGTCGGCGTCGGACAGGAAGTAGAGCCCTCGCCCGTCAGGGGTGAACTGGGGGTTCGAGTGCCGGACGTTCCCCAGGAGGTCCAGCGTCTCGACCCGACCGTCATCCGTGTGGTAGAGGGCGATCCGCATCTCGGAGTACACCAGGCGGTCGAAGTCGGTCTCCGGCCCCCGGTCGCTTACGAAGGCGATGGTCCGCCCATCCGGTGACCAGGTGGGGTGCGCCACCGCGTGCCGGTCACGGGTGAGGCGCTGCACCTGCCGTGTCTCGACTTCGACGGTAAAGAGATCGGTGAGCCCTCCGACCTGTCCGGAGAACACGAGGGAGCGACCGTCGGGAGACCAGGTGGGGTTCGTGATTTCACCGATCCCTTCGCCCACACGGACCCGATCCAGGACATTTCCCCGCTCCGCATCCACGATCACCAGTTCGTTCCGCCCGTTGGCGAAGACCACAAAGGCGATGCGGGCTCCGTCGGGGGACCACGATCCCGATGAGTCGATGAAGCGGAGAGCGTCGAAGTGGGGGTCGGCAATGGCGCTGGAGAGGCGCCGGATCACCTCTCCCGTCCGGGCATCGGCCAGGAAGAGGTCGAAGGAGAAGAGGTCCTTTTCCGACATGAAGACCATCCGGCTCCCATCGGGGCTCACCGACGGGGCCAGATTCTGACGTCCACTCCCGGTAGAGGGAGCCAGGAGGAGCGTCCCCACCTCCCCGGGGGGAGTTCGATCCTCCATAAGGGGGCGATACATCGCTTCGGCAGAGGCCTTCCAGCGGAGGGAGAGAGTATCCGAGGATACCCCCAACACCGAACTGATGGCGGGTTCCCATCCGATCCTGAGGGCGGTGCGGTAGAGACGGACCACGGTCTCGTCCCCGTACGTCCCACCTACGTAGGTCCAGAACGCCTGTCCGAATCGGTATGGGAAGAAGCGGGTCTCCCGGGTCATCTGCCGGAGGGTGGGGAAGTCATCTCGGAGGAGGGCGTCCCGAAGCCACATGGCGGTGTGGGTGTCTTCCCGCCCGAGGCTCAGATACTCGGCCATCCCCTCGGTCATCCAGAGAGGAATTCGTCCCAACCCCTGCATCCCACCCCCACGCCGGGACTGGGCGATGTTGTACTGGAACGCGTGGACCAGCTCATGTCCCAGAACGTGGTCGGTGGAGGCATACGACCCCGAGAGGGGCATGATCACTCGGGTCTTGAGAGACTCGGTGACCCCCCCCACTCCCTCGCTGAGCTGCGCCGAGATCGTATTCGTCTGTTGAAAGTCGGGGTGGTCCGCGTAGAAGATCAGCGGCTTTCGGGAGTCGAAATCGTGCTGAAAGAGGCGGGCCAGCCGTTCATACCATCGCTCCGACATCCGGGCCACGTCCCGCATGGCCTCTTCCTGCTCCGGATAGAAATGGATGTCGAAATGCGGGGTGGTCAGAACTCGGAAGTCGAACTGATCGTACTGGACCTTGTTTCGACCGAAGTACTGGGATTCGGCGGGCTCCGGGAGAACCAGGACCACCGCGGCCACCAGGAGGAGGAGGGCGGAGGGGGTAGGGAGCCTTCGCCGAGTGAGTGTGCGGGCTGTGAGCATGAAGGAATCCTCTGATGATGCCGGACGGAGTCGTAGCCTGACCTTCCTACACGAAATGTGGATGGGGGATCCTGCCTCGCGCCCCCCCCCGTTGCCATCGACGTCGGTGTCGGGCAGAATACGAGGTTTGACCTGCCCCCCAACCACTCCGGATCGCCGGGATGAGCAACGAAGGCAGTCGACCTCCAGATCTACCAAATCTACACCTGTCGCAGGTGGAAACCCCTATCGGAATCATCCAGCGGGATCGGGTGCTCCGCAACCTGGAGCGTACCGCCCGATTCGCGGAAGCTCATGGATTGGCATGGCGCCCCCATGTGAAGACGCACAAAAGCCGGGAATTGGGACATCTCCAACTCCGCGCCGGCGCCGTAGGCTTTACGGTGGCGACCCTTCACGAAGGGGAGGTGATGCGGGAGCTCACCGACGACCTTCTCCTCATGCACCCTCCCTTCGGTGAGGCCAAGCTCCGCAGGCTTGCCGCGCTCGCGGCACGATCCCGTCTCGCCGTGGCGTTGGACTCCCGGGAAGGGCTGCTTGGAGTGGCGAAAGCGGGGGTCGAGGCAGGGCGGCCCATCCGCCTCCTGGTGGAGGTGGATGTGGGAATGCACCGGGTGGGGCTCCCCGACCCGGACGATGTGGTCCGCCTCGCCGGGATGGCGGCGGAGATTGAGGGGGTCACGTACGGAGGAGTGGCCTTCTACCCGGGGCATATCCGGAGCCCCGTTGCCGAGCAGGATGATGCCCTCGGGAAGCTCTCGACCAGGTTGGCGACGGTGCTGGAGGCGCTGGACCGCGCCGGGCTGGCTCCGGAGACGGTGAGTGGAGGGTCCACTCCCACCCTCTGGCGGAGTCACGAAGTCTCGGGGGTCACCGAGATCCGACCGGGCACTTCCATCTTCCATGATCGGGACATGGTCTCCCTCGGGGTCTGTACCCCCGACGAGGTGGCCTATCAGGTCCTCGCCACGGTAGTGAGTACGGCAGTGCCGGGGCAGGCCGTCGTGGATGCCGGATCGAAGGCGCTTTCCCGGGAGGAGTTCCGTGGCGGCGGAGAGGGGTACGGGTACGTCATCGACCATCCGGAGGTTCTCGTCTCCCGGCTCTCCGAGGAACACGGAATCCTGGATCTCGGTGCCTCCTCCTGGCGCCCCTCGGTGGGTGACCGGGTCCGCATCGTTCCGAACCACGTGTGCGTCTCCGTGAACCTCCAGGACCATCTCCTGATGGAAGAAGAAGAGGGGGTTCGCTCCGTCGCTCTCGAAGGGCGGGGGAGGGGGGTATGACGCCGTTTCAGCCGGACGTGGGCCCATCCTCCCTCTCGCTGCCGGTGGTCGACCGCCTCCTCGACGCCATCCGGGGGAAGCGGGTGCTGGTGGCCGGGGACCTCATGATGGATCGGTACCTCGCCGGGGTGGTGGATCGGATCTCCCCCGAGGCTCCCGTCCCCGTGCTCCGGGTGGAGGAGGAATGGGTTCGGGTGGGGGGGGCGGGGAATGTGGCCGCCAACATCCGATCGCTGGGGGGCGAATGCGAGTTGCTGGCGGTGGTAGGGAGAGACGCCGACGGCGACGAGCTCATCCGCCAGATGGAGGGGGATGGGATCGGGGTCTCCGGGGTGGTTCGGGACCCGGCGCGGCCCACAACCGTCAAGACACGGCTGATCTCCCGAGGGCAACAGGTGGCCCGGTTTGACCGGGAAAGCGTGGCTCCGGTTACAGGTGAGGTTCACGAAGCGCTTGCCGCCTCGGCCAGAGCATCGCTGGACCGTGTCGAGGCGCTCGCCCTGGAGGACTACGACAAGGGCGTTCTCTCGTCGGCACTCAGGGCCATCCTCCTGGAAGGAGCGCGGGAGCGGGGCATGCCCGTCGTGGTGGATCCCAAGCGATTGGGGTTTTTCGGTTTCCACGGCGTCACGGTCTTCAAGCCCAACGTCCGCGAGTTGAGTGAGGCTCTCGGCGAGCCGCTACGGCTCGAAGACTCCGACTGGGTCCAGGGCGTTCGTGAGCGACTGGGAGCCGACACGCTCCTCCTCACCCGGGGGGAGGAGGGGATGCTCCTCGCGGATCGGGAGAGGGGCGTCACTCGCTTCCCCGCCTCGGCGCGCGCCGTCTTCGACGTCTCGGGCGCCGGAGACACGGTGACGGCCGTCATGGCCCTCGCTCTTGCCGGGGGAGTATCCCTCGACGAAGCTGCGCTCCTGGCCAACGATGCCGCGGGAATCGGAGTGGGGAAGGCGGGAGTCGCCACCATTCTCCCGGAAGAGCTTCGCGAATGGGCCCGGACCCGTGATCTTGTACGGAGTCGGGAGCGCGAATCCCGATCACAATCAACCTGAACCCCAACGAGGTCGTCGACTCCATGGCTTCCCTGACCCCTGTCACCACCCCGAGCGCACCTGCCGCCATCGGTCCCTACGCCCAGGCCGTCATCTCCGACGGATGGATCTACGCGTCAGGGCAGATTCCCCTGAATCCGGAAACCATGGAGCTGGTGACCGGGGACGTGGCGGCCCAGACCCACCAGGTCATGCGCAATCTCGCGGCGGTTCTCGACGCCGCCGGCGGCTCCTTCTCCACGGTGGTCAAAACCACGGTCTTTCTTACGGACATGGCGAACTTCAGCGCCATGAACGAGGTATACGGTGGGTACTTCGGTGATCATCGACCGGCGCGAGCCACCGTCGCGGTGGCGGGGCTCCCTCGGGGGGTGGATGTCGAAATCGAACTCGTGGCCCGAGTGGCGGGCTGACGGGAAACCATCTCCTGAGGAGCACGGCATGGTTCGCTGGGCAGTTCCACTGATTCTGATCTTCGTCACCGGATGTTCGGGGCTGGCGTCCGGTGGATCATGGGACCCCTTTGCCCAGTCCAGCGAACGGCGGCTTCATGTGAGGGTGCAGAACCTCACGACCACGGACGTGAACGTTCACATTCTTGCTCCGGGACGGCGCCTGGAAGTGGGGCTCGTAGCCAGCCGCTCCATCCGGGACTTCTCCATTCCATGGAGCGGGACCCAGGACGCTCGCTTCCAGGTCGAACAGATCGCAGGCCGGCGTCACACCACCACGGGGGTTCAGGTGGGTCCCGGCGAGCGGGTGGAGGTCATCGTTCAGGACCCACTTCAGCGAACCATCGTTCGTCGCTGACCACGGCGGGAGAAGGTGTGAGGGCCCGGTGCCGGTAGCTCGGCGCCGGGCCCTCGATCGTTCACGAAGGTTGCCCGGACTTCATCAGAAGGGTGGCGAGTTCCCCGGACCGGTGGGATCCCCGGAGTCCGTACCCACCCCCAGGGAGCGGATGACCCAGACGGCGACCGCCAGAAGGCCTCCGGCCAGGAGCGCGGTTCGCCCTCGCGACAGCTCTCTCCTGTCCACCTCGAGCACCGAGGCGCGGGAGAAGGCGAGGGTGTCGCGACGTCCTTCGAACACCGTCCCGGCGTAGAGCGCCCCCCACCCTGCATCCACCACCAGGGAATCAGGGGTGACGCGAATCATCCGTCCCTCCACTGAGCGAAGCTGGGTTCCCACCTGCTCGGAGAGTTCCGCGGAAGCCTGCGCCGCAAGACGAAGACGCACTTCGTCTCCGGGAGCGGGATCCGTCCCGATCATCGGGCGATAGGCGTGGCAACCGACCGCGCCGATGACGAGCGCCAGAGCGAGAACCGCCCCCCCGACCCTCAGGGGCGGGGCGGCGGTGCGGCCGCTCGTGCGGGGCGTGGTCAGCACCTCCCCCGAAGGGAGCAGGTGGA